>NZ_JBOZBG010000020.1:0-38902 GCF_051264595.1 Actinotignum urematis
GGGGAATTCTTCACGTAGAAGACATTCCCACGCCGCACCGCAAACGTATCAACACCATCACCATCCCAATCACCGACGAGGACTTCATCGCCGGCCCGGCCGTAGCTGAAGACGAGGTCGGCCACGGTGGCTTGCCAAGTATTGGATAGGTAGAACATATTGCCAGTTGTCGGTGCGGGCGCAGGTACCGTCGGTTCCGGCGCGGGCGTGGTTGGTTCGGGCGCCGTCGGTTCCGGTGAAGTCGGTTCCGGTGAAGTCGGTTCCGGACTGGTTGGTTCAGGCGCGGTCGGCTCCGGCTGCGTGGGAGTCGGTTCCGGCTTCGTGGGCGTCGGCGCAGGAGCCGGATCTTCCTTCTCCGGAATCACCTTGAGCCCAACCTTGAAGGGGTCGTGATCCGAGGAGCGGAAAGCGCTCTCATCCCACAGATTCTTGATGTTGTAGTTGTAGCGGGAGTACTCCAGGGCCACCGACTCGGGGGAATTGATATTCCACACCTGCCCGCCGGTGGCGAGCTTCGCGGCGGCGGGATTGGCCAGCACGTGATCGAGCGAGCCCACCAGCCCGGAGAATTGGTAGGTGTAGGAATCCGGCTGGAAATGCCCGTGCAGATTGGTGTATCCGGCCTTCTCAAAGACCCGGATCGGATCCTCCTTCGAATAGGAGTTGAGATCCCCCACCACAAACACCGGCTTATCGGCAAACTCCGCCGCGATCCAATCGCGTAGCGTCTCCGCCTGCTTGGTGCGCAGGCGGTTGTTATTGCCCTGGTACACATCCTCGTCGTTCGCGATCTTCTTGGATAGCGAACCCTTGGACTTGAAGTGGTTGGTAATCACCACGAACTCCGGGCCCACGCCTTCGCCATCCACAACCGCCTGGAAAGTTTGTGCCAGCGGCTGGCGCGCCGTCCCGGTATACCACTCGCTATTGAGAATCTGCGAGGCGCCTACCGCCCGCACCTTATCTTTCTGGTAGATAAAGGCAAGGCGAATATAGTCCTCGTTCTCCCCCACTTTCGCCGGGGAAGGCACATAAGCCCAGCGCTCGGCCTGCGCGTCCGCATTGAGGGCCGCCACCAGGGCCCGCACCGCAGTATCGCGATCCCCGCCGGATACCCGGGCAGTATTCTCAATTTCCTGCAGCCCCAGCACGCTGGCATCCAGCTCGTTAATAGCCCGCACAATCTTGGTTTGCTGGCGCGCGAAAGACTCGGGGCTATATGCCCCGCGCACCTTGCACCTATTCGCCGCGATGGGATTACCTTCGCGGTCGGTATAGGCCCGGCAGCCCTTCTCGTTTTCGCCGAGGCTCGTGAAGTAGTTGAGCACATTGAAGGAGGCGAGAGAAATATCCCCGCCCAGATCCCCGGGGGCCGCCGCGCGGGTGTTCTCAAAAGTGACCACTTCGGTGGACCGATCCGTGCCATCTTCCAGCGTCACCGGGAACCGCGGTTGCAGCTTCCAGGAATTATTGCGGAAGTCCATAATGAGCCCGCCTTGGAGAGTTGCGGCGGCGCCCACGCGCACCGGCGCAGCCTGAGCAGCCTCGCCGGCGTTACCGGCCCCACCGGTCGCGCCAGCCTCACCGGCGGCACCGGCTTCACCACGCTGAGCCGCCGCATTATCCGCGAACAGATAGGGCACCGGCACATTCGTTTGGGCATTGCGCCCGAAGTAGGCCCGCGAGCGCCCATCATCCAAAACCAGCACATTCGCCGCGTTATAGGCATCCAGGGCCTGTATCTGCTCGGGATTCTCGCTCGGGTTGAAACGTTCGCTGGGCTGCCACAGCGGCTGAGTGCCACAGGCCAGACCCACCTCGCCGTACTGGTTGGTGGCATAGTTATTAGTCACCGTGAGCGGCCCGGTCACGCGCACGAGCATGCCCTCCACCGCTTCGCGCTGCGCCGCCGTGGCATTGCAGGCGATTTCAACCGGCTCAATCGCCGCCGGCTTTTCCTCCAGCACGGTAATAGCAGCGGCATTAATTTCAGTCAGCCCGTAAAACTCGGTGACCGTGCCGCGCACCTCCACATAGGCACCGGCCTCCAGCTGGGCGGCCGCTGCCCCGTATACGAAAATACCGTGGGATGCATCAGTATGTTCCACCCCGGGCGTTTGGATATAGGCCCCGTTGAGTCCGCCTTCCGGGTAGGCCGCGGTCACGACGCCGCGCGTGGTCACCTCCTGCCCGGCGAGTGGACTTGCCTGCCCGCTTCCCTGAATTTGCGCGATGGTGACGGGCGCGGCCGGATCGCTTGTGCTTCCCGTGCCCGGCTCCGTTGTTGGCTCGGTGCCGGGGCCGGTGCTTGGCCCGGGTTGCGGCTGGGTGCCGGGATCCGGTTGGCTCGGGGTTGCGTCGTCGTTCGCACGTCCCGGCGTAGCCGGAACAACACTAAAATCGGCCGCATTATTATTCGTATCCGCGCCGTTGGGGATGCGGGAGGCGGAGTTCGCGGCCATCTGGGAATTGGAGCCGACGCGAGCCGCCTCGCCTTCCGCCACGCTCGCGTTCCCGTATCCGACCAGGTCAATCGCGGTGGCGGGATCGGCCAGGGCCGCGTCAATACGCGACGACGGCGCCAGCACCACAATCCCTCCCTTGGCTCCGAGGTTGATCGGGGAGGTGGCCGCCTCCGGGAGCTGAGCACCGTTGGACCCGTTCGATCCGGCGCTGACCACCAGATAAGCCCCGGCGTCCAGGCTGCCGCTCAGGGCCACCTTGGAAGAAATGTTCTTCCCGTGGCTTGCCGAATAGCCCAGCGTCAGATCGCTCAGGTCAATCGCCGCCGAGCTCGGGTTGTACAGCTCAACGTATTTATGAGTGTAGGTGGATCCGGAGGACCCGCCCCGGGTGTAAATCTCATTAATGACAATTCCGGAACCGTCCGGCGCGGCGAACGCCGGGAGGAGGCAGACGCCGGGAACCATCAAAGCCGTGGCTGATAGTACCGCAACGCCCGCGAGGGCACGTTTTTTCACGTTGCGACCTTTCTGTGTGGTCCGCGCGTGGCGGGCGCGGAAAGTGCTTCACGCCTCCTCCACGTTAGCCCGGCCGCATCGCCAACTCTTAAACACCAGGTAAACGGGCGGTGACCAGGGCTTGCGGCGCTACACAGGCTCGTCGTCGAGCAGCCCGGCGCGCGTCATATCCACCGCGACCCCGATACGCCCTTCCACCCCCATTTTCGCCACGATGGCGGAAAGGTGCGTTTTCACCGTGGATTCAGACAGGTGCAATTTCTCCCCGATATCGCGATTCGAGAGCCCCAGGGAAACCTGCCGGGCCACCTCAAGTTCGCGGGCGGTCAGCCGCGCGATTTTTTCCTGGGCGCGCCGGCGCACGCTCACGGTGCGGGTCGCCGCCAAATATTCGTACACCTGCTTGGCTGCGCGCGGGGAGAGCGCGCCATCCCCGGCCGCCACATTACGGATCGCCTGGAGGAGAACCTGGGGATCTTCCGATTTGAGAATAAAACCAGAGGCGCCGGCTTCCGCGGCGCGCACCGCTTCATCATCGGCATCCAGGGTGGTCACCACAATCACCTGGGGTGGATGCGGGAAACTCCGCAGCTGGCGCGTGGCCTCGATGCCGTCCATGCCCCCGGGCATCGCCACGTCCATGAGCACGACGTCGACCTTCACCGCGGTGAGAGTTTCCAACGCTTCGCGGGCCGTGCCCGCCTGCGCCACCACCTCACTATCGCGCTCCGGACTCAGGTTAATAATCTGTACCAGGAGACGGCGAACCATCGGGTCGTCGTCAACGACCATAACGCGAATGGGTGAGGAAATCGGCACCGCGCTATTTTACCATTCCAGGATTGCTGCCCCGGGCACTCCCGTCCCAGGGAAGGTGCACATCAACTGCGAAAACGCCGCCTTCGGTGCTGAAGCTGGCTCGCCCGCCCAGGGCCTGCGCGCGGGCCTGCACCCCGCGCAATCCCGAGCCTGCCCCCTGCTCGCTTTCGCGCTGCTCCCCATCGTTCGGGGCAGGCATAGCGTTGCGCACCGCAATATCGAGGCCCTGGTCCGGCCCGCCGCTCACCCGCACCCGGGTGGTTTCTTCCGGGGCGTATTTCACCGCGTTGGTGAGCAGTTCCTGGACGATGCGGTAGCAGGCCGTGGTGAGCGCGGCCGGAGCACGTTCGGCATCCGTAATAAAAACATTGGCGACGACGGGATGCCCGGCCGCCAGCACTTTATCAATATGATCCGCTAATTCAGTGAGGGAACGCGGCGGGCGGTAGGCCGAGGAACTCGGATCGCGCATGACCCGCACCAGGGAACGCAAATCATCGGTGGCCTGGCGGGATGATTCCCGCAGCGACCGCGCCGCTTCCTCTAAGTCCGCATCCCCGCGCGCCAGCAATTCCAAGGAGCCGGCCTGCAGGCTCATAATGGCAAGCTGAGAGCCGATGGAATCATGAATTTCCCGAGCAAGGGCATCGCGTTCTTCTTTGCGGGTGAGCTGAGTTTCTAGCTCTTCGGAAGTGGCGGCCGATGCTTGGAGTTCCTCGCTGGTGGCATCCAGGCGATGGTGAGTTTCCTGCAGCTCCGCGGTGGCACTGCGCCACAGCCCCCAACCGATAGGGAGGAGCACCGCCACCGCGTAGAGCACCAGGAGCGGCGCAATATTATTCGGGAAATCATCCAGCGGATTCTGGTGATTGAGGAAGCCCATCACCCAGGAAGAGTTGTAATCTTTCCCGGTCAGTTCGCGGGCGAATTGCCAGGCGGTAATGAGGGCATACATGAGGCACACGCCCAAGGCGCGGCGTCGTCGCCCCAAGGCACGCGCCCCCGCAAGATAGCGCGGCAGCAAAAACCCGACCACCGGTCCGATCGCACCCAAAGTAGAACACACGGCCGCAACCGCGAGCGCGCGGCGCGGGTAGCGTTCCCGGCGCGCCACCCACACGCCCGCCATAATGCAGCAGCACATCGATACGAAGATCCCGACTTCGTCGAGGGTGCCGAGCCAGCCAGGCAGCGCGCGGATTTTCGCGCGTTCAATCTGGTAGCCGACCCCCACCACCATGACGATATATATGGCGGCAGTTTTGAGATAGAAGGGGAGGGCGGCGAGCCCGCGCCGGCGCGCCGGACTCTGCCCCGCACGCGCCGCCGCACCGCTGCGTTTCTTCGGCGCGTAATCTGTCATGCCTGTGATTGTACGGCGCGCCCGCGCGCTTCAGAACCGCCGTTCGGCCCGCGAATGCCACCCGAAGGGATGAGGCGGGTCTGCCCAGGTGGAGGATGTGCGCACCGCGCCGCCTTTCTACCCTGGAGGCGATACGTGAGCGACTCCGGCCGCGGGCTTCCTGCCGGGCCGGGGCGGCGCCCACCGTTGTAGATAAGAAAGGTTCTCGCATGTCAGCATCCACGCCGCCGGTGTACGGCGCAGTACCCGCTCCGGAACAGAAAAAGAATTGGTTTGCGCGCCATAAGCTCCTCACCGCGCTGCTCGCTATTGTGGTGCTCGCGATTGTGGGCACCGCGCTGTCCAAGCAATCCGATGGCAAGCCCGCCGCCACGTCCAGCTCCCAGGCCGCCGATAGCGCGGCATCCGGGAACGCCGCGGAGGGCGCGGATAAGAAGGCCGAGGCTGAGGGCGATAAAGGCGATAAGAAAGATAAGAACGACGACGCAACCGTGGGCATCGGCACCCCGGTCGTTCTCGGTGATTTTGAAGTGACCGTGACCAATGTGGAGAAAGGCGTGAGCCATATCGGCAATGATGTGCTCGGCAAGGATGCCACCGGCCAGTACGTCATTGTGGATGTGACCGTGAAGAATACCGGGAAGGAAGCGGCTGGCTTCGCCGAATCGGAGCAGAAGCTCGTGGATACCGAGGGGCGCCAGCATTCGGTTTCCGGGGATTCCCTGTACTTGGGCGATGCGTCGATGATCTACGAGAAGGTCAATCCGGGCAATACCGTGACGGGCAAGCTGCTCTACGATGTGCCTGCCGATGCGGTTCCTGCCAAGCTGGAACTGGAGACCGGGTGGATTCATAACGCCACTGTTAACTTGCAGTAAACGCCGCTTACTTCGCTAGGCGTTTCTCTTCGCGGCCCTTCGCTCTAGAATCGAGAGCGAGGGGCCGCGGCGCATTCACCCAGCTGAGCGCGCTCCTCGGCGGCGATCGTAGCGGCACACAAGCGATCAAACGAATAAACGAATAAGCAACCAAGCGATCAAGCGAAGAAAGGCAGCTCGTAGCTATGTCACAGCTCGACACCATCTGGTGGCAGGTTTTTGCCCTGGGAGCCTGCGGGGCGCCCATTCGCGAGGGGCATAGCCCCCTGACCGCGGCCGGGGAACTTTCCGACGCCACCCCCGGTGAACACCGCTTACGGGCTTTGGATCCGTGGCTGGACTATCTTATTGAGCTCGGCGCCAATGGCCTGCTCCTCACCCCGATTTTCGCTTCGGTTTCCCACGGCTATGACACCCTCGATCATTTCCGCCTCGATCCGCGCCTGGGCGATAACACGGATATCACCCACCTCATCAAGGAAGCGCACCGCCGCGGCATCCGGGTGCTTTTCGACGGCGTCTTCAACCATATTTCCCGTTCCCATCCACAGGTGGAGGAGTTGGGCCTGCGCACCGGGAGCGGCGATTTCCACACCTGGGAAGGGCACGGGGATCTCATTACCCTCGACCATTCTTCGCCGCGGGTACGTGAGCTGGTCCGCGAGGTCATGGAATTCTGGCTGGAGCGCGGTATCGATGGCTGGCGCCTGGACGTGGCCTACGCGGTCCCGACCGATTTTTGGGCGGAAGTGCTCGGGAAAGTCCGCGAGCGCTTCCCCGAGGCGCTGTTCCTAGGCGAAGTTATCCACGGCGATTACCCCGATTTCGTGGCGCGCTCCAGCGTGGATACCCTCACCCAGTACGAGCTCTGGGCCTCGATCCGCCAGTCGATTGCCGCGCGTAATTTCTGGGAGCTGGACTGGAATCTGGGGCGGCACGCGCAATTCTGCGAGCATTTCATTCCCAATACGTTTATCGGCAATCACGATGTGGAACGCATCGCCACGGCGGTGGGCCCGGCCGGCGCGGTGCTGGCTGCCGCGGTACTCTTCACGGTTCCCGGGATGCCTTCGATTTATTACGGGGACGAACAGGGCTTCACGGGAACCAAACTCGAAGGCTTTTCTGCCGACGACCAATTGCGCCCGCCCCTGCCCGAACGCCCCGAACAGCTCTCCGACCTGGGCGCCGGGATGTACGACGCCTACCGCGCCCTCATCGCGCTGCGCCGCACCCACCCGTGGCTCACCCGCGCCCACCTCGAGGTCACGGGCAAGGATAATACCTGGATCGAGTACCGCGTTTGGGAGCGTCAGCACTACGACGCAGCTCCGACCAGTGCGGACTCTGGCGCGCACGGTACTGACCGCCATGAGCAGCTCACCGGCACTGCCACGCAGGCAGACTCGGCCGCCCAAGTGAACTCTGGCCAGCCCGCTGAGCTGCGGGTGCGCCTCGAACTCGAGCCGCACCCGAGCGCTCGTATCATTGGCGTTGATCCCGCCGGAGGCGACGTTGAACTCTTTTCCTGGTATGCCGACGCGGAAAGTGGGGAGTAAACAGTGCTTATCCTCCTACCTCCTTCGGAAGGGAAAACCGCGCCGGCCAGCGGCCCCGCCCTTGACCTGAGCGCCTTGAGCATCCCGGAATTCACGGCCTTGCGCACCGAGCTGGTGGCGGAGCTGGAAGAAGTATCCCGCCGCCCGGACGCCCTCGATATTCTCGGGGTGGGTCCGAGTATTGCTGATGAGGTCGCCACGCAGATCACGCTGCGCGAGCAGCCCTGCGCTCCGGCCTGGCAGGTGTATACCGGGGTGCTCTACCAGGCCCTCGATATGGGAAGCTTCTCTGCCGCGCAGCTCACCCGCGCCGGGGAGCACACCCTGATTTTCTCGGGGCTCTTCGGCGCCACCTCGCCACTTGATCTCATCCCTTCCTACCGTTTGGGGATGAACGTGGAGTTGGGCGGCGCGAAAATTGCGGCCCGCTGGGCGCCCCTGTGGCCGGTTCTCAATAGCCGGGCCTCCGGATTGGTCATTGACGCGAGGTCCGGTGCCTATGCGGGATGGAAGGTGCCGGCTAGCTGCGACGTCGTAAAAATAACCGCGACCCGCATCACGGGCGCAACGTCCCGAACTATCTCACACGCCGCGAAATATTTCCGCGGGCGGGTGGCGCGTCTGGCGCTCCTGGCCGATACTCCGCCGCGCGAAGCCGAAGAATTGGCGGAATTGTGCCAGCAATTGGTGGGCGAGGAAACCGCCGCCGGGGCGATCACCGGGGTGGAATTGGGGCCGGCGCGGCGCGGGGTGCGCGAGCTCGCGGTGGTGGAGACCGTGGATGCGGGGCGCGCCCACTAAGCTGGGACCGTGCGTTGTTCGTATTTTGAGGCGGGGACCTGCCGTTCATGTACCCGGATGGGTGAGGCCTACCCCGCTCAGGTGGCGGACAAGGAGGAACGCCTGGCCGAATTGCTGACGCCTTTCGCACCGGCGTGGCTGCCGCCCGCGCTCTCCCCGGAATCGCATTTTCGTAATAAAGCGAAGCTCGCCGTGGGCGGAACCGCGCAGGCGCCGACGCTGGGAATTTTGGATCGGGGCATGCGCGGGGTAGACCTGCGCGAATGCGGGCTTTACGAGGAGCCCATTACCGCGGCGCTCCCGGCACTAACCGAGTTCATCGGGCGAGCGCGGCTCACGCCTTTTGACGTGCCGAGCGGGCGCGGGGAACTCAAAAATATTCTTATTACCGCGGCGCCGAGCGGTGAGCTGCTGCTACGTTTTGTGCTGCGCTCGACCGAGTCGGTGGTACGGATTCGCAAGCATCTGCCCTGGTTGCGCGCGCAGCTGCCGAACGCTCGGGTTATTTCTGTTAATTTGCTTCCGCAGCGTGCCGCCCTCGTGGAGGGTGAGGAGGAGATTGTGCTGACCGGGGAGGATACGCTGCCTTTCCCGCTTGGCGCAGTGACGCTTTACCTCACCCCGCGTTCCTTCTTCCAGACGAATACCACGATTGCCCGGGCGATGTACGCACAGGCGCGCGAATGGGCCGCGGGTTTGGGCGGGGTGCGCACGGTTTGGGATTTGTATTGCGGGGTGGGTGGTTTCGCGCTGCACGTGGCCGGCCCGGGGCGGCGCGTGACCGGCGTGGAGATTTCCGAGGCCGCGGTGGATTCCGCGCGCCACGCTGCCGCGAAGGCCGGCAGTTCCGCGCAGTTTTTTGCCGGCGACGCCGCACGTGCCGCCGGCAAGCTCGGCGGCACGCCCGATCTGCTCATCGTCAATCCACCGCGACGTGGCCTGACAGATCTCACCGAGTGGATTGCGGCGAATCCCCCGCGCTGGCTCATCTATTCATCATGTAATCCCACCACGCTGGCCAAGGACTTGCAGCTACTGGAGGGCTTTGCCGTGCACGAAGCACGCCTCATGGACATGTTCCCGCAAACTGCACACATGGAGTGCATGGTGCTGGCGGAGCGGGTGGATTAGGCGGGCGGCAGCGAAGTTTCGGAGCGGTATGCCGCCATATTTATCCCGGGCGTTTCGCGAAGGATAAGTGCTTGCGCCTGCCACTACATTGGCGCAGACTGTTCAACAGGCGATAAGGAGGTCACCCATGGCAAAGACAGCGAATGTATACGTCCGCATTGATCCCGAGCTCAAGGAACGGGCAGAACACATTTTGAGCTTATTGGGTATCTCCCCATCAGCTCTTATTACTCTGCTTTATAAGCAAGTGATCCTGCACCGCGGCATTCCCTTTGAAGTGAAGCTCCCGTATGCCAGGCCGGTTGATATTAGCTCGCTGACCAAAGAGGAGTTAATTGCCGAATTGGACAAAGGCCTCCGGTCCATCGAATCTGGCACCACCCAACCCGCAGACGAAGTATTTAAATCACTGAGTTCAGAGTTCGGCGAATGGGATTCCGCGATAGGCACCGAAACCCAGCCGCTTTGATTCATGTGGCGCTCTTGCTGCTCGGAGATCGTCTGCGTTTAACTGTGGGCAGGCCTGATTTCTGCCATTTGACCCTGACGTTACGTCACACTCTACCGTTGTTAACACGGAAGGAGGATCAGTGATGAAAACCGTCAATGAGGTCAGCAAAATAGCCGGCATTAGCGTTCGCACGTTACAGTACTACGACAGAATCGGGCTTCTCAAGCCCACCGATTACTCGGATGCTGGATACAGGCTGTACAGCGACTCGGACGTGAAACAGCTGCAATATATTTTGCTTTTTCGGGAGTTGGAATTCCCGCTCAAAGAAATCAAAGCCATAGTCCACAGCGAGAACTTCGATGAAGCCGAGGCACTCGACCAGCAGATAACCCTACTGTCCCTGAAAAGGGACCGGCTCGAAGCCTTGCTGGACTTCGCAAAAAGAATCAAATCGTCAGGAGGTACCTACATGGATTTCACAGTTTTTGACACCGGAAAAATCGATGATTACGCACGCCAGGCCCGAGAGCGCTGGGGCGCAACGTCGGAATATCAGGAGTATGAATCCAAGCACGCAGGACGGAGTACCACGGAAAACCAGGCCATCACCCAGAGCCTCATGTTAATTTTCGGAGAATTCGGGAAGATCAAAACCGGCGCTCCCGACTCGCCAGAAGCTCAAGTGCTGGTGAAAAAGCTGCAAGGCTTCATCACCGATAATTTCTATGCGTGCACGGATGAGATCCTGGCCGGCCTCGGGGAAATGTATACCGATGGTGGAGAGTTCACTCGCAATATTGATGATTTTGCGGGCGAAGGAACCGCGGTATTCGTTCACGAAGCCATCAAGCGCTACTGCGCATAGTTCATAGCCCATCCACTTCCTTATAAGCTGTGCCCGGTGCCGCCTCCCCGACTACCTTATCCGTGGTCGAAGAGCGGCACCGGGCACAATAAAGCTCCCGCTACGGGAGTTAAGCACCTGGGGCAGGTTGCGGATAGGTAGCGAGCAAGTGCGCGGCCGACTGGGCTGCAAAGTTTTTCCCTTGGTACGATTCCTCCCCCTGGTAGATAACCGCGCGATTTTCAGCCGGGATTCCCAGGAGCTCACCGATCTGGGAAAGCTGGTGGCCAAATTTATCGCGCATCGTAATCGAGGATTTAATCTCGAAAATGCGCGGGTGACTACGCACGGTGAGATCAAGGAGATCAACCTCGCGCTTGGAGTCATCACGATAAAAATAGAGCTCCGGTTCCGTTCCCGTATGGAGATATTGTTTCCGCATCTCCGCGATCACAAAATTCTCGAATACCGCCCCGCGTTTCGGATGGGTCAGAAGTTCAGCAGCACTTCGGATTCCCAAGAGATGACACAGCAAACCCGTATCGTAAAAGAACAGCTTCGGAGTCTTCGTCACTCGTTTCACACCGCTGGACATATACGGCTGCAGCGTGAACGTGATGTAGGAGGAGTTGAGAATCGACGCCCACTCTTTAACGGTCCGATAGGTGGAGCTGATATCGCGCGCCAAGCCACTGTAGTTAATGAGGCTTCCGCTCGACTCTGCACACAATCGCAGGAAAGCACGGAATGCGTCAATATTTCGGACACCGAGATAATCCGCGACATCTCTTTCAAGGTAAGTCCGCACGTAATTAGGCATAAAAACGTGGGCCGGGATACCCGCGTCGTAAATACGCGGATATCCTCCGGCAACTTGCGCTTCGCTGAGTGTGGGCACAGGATCAAGTGCTTGAAGTTCCTGCCAGCTCAAGGGCAGCAGCTGAAGCATTCCAACCCTGCCGGCCAAGGATTGGCTAATGCTCCGCAGCAGCGAAAAGTTTTGTGAACCGGTCAAAATATACTGCCCTGCCTCACCACGCTCATCTGATCGCACCTGAATGGTAGAAAAAAGATCCGGAGCGTATTGCGCCTCATCAACGATAAGCGGCGCGGGGTGCGCGGCAAGAAAACCAACTGGATCCTGGGTAGCTGCCGCACGGAGATTCGGATTTTCGAGGTTGACGTATTGATACGTGGGAAAAGCCATCCGAACCAGGGTTGATTTCCCGCTCTGGCGCGGGCCGGTAACGAAAACTACCGGAAACCATTGCGCCAATTGTGCGATATAACCACTCGCGCTGCGAGGAATCACCGTGCCACACTCTCCCTTCATTGCGATAGCAGAGCCACCGTATATCTGCACCAGACCTCACCAGATCATTGCAGTAGGATCGACCAAATCATTGCAGTAGATCCTACCAAATCATTGCAGTAGAACCCACCAAATCATTGCAGTAGGACCCACCAAATCATTGCAGTAGAACCGACCAAATCATTGCAGTAGGAACTGACGGATCGGCACAATAGCAACGAAAAACCCCGCTCGCACCGCTATCGTAGACCGGCACAGTCGCACATGGCTCGCTCGCGGCTTACACACTCACCGCAAGCCGTAGCGTTTGAGGTGGCGTTGAGCGCGCGCGGAGTTGTCATTCTGTAAGGCGAGCAGCTCGGCGTAGATACCTCCGGACTCGGCAAGCTCTGCCGGGCTACCCACCTCATCAATGTGCCCGGCGCGCAGAGTAATAATGCGGTCCACGCTGGCAATAGTAGAGAGCCGGTGCGCGATAATAATCGAGGTGCGGTCTTTCATGAGGTCTTCCAGACCGGCCTGCACCCACCGCTCGGAGCGGGTATCCAGCGCGGAAGTCGCTTCGTCCAGCACCAAAACCGGAGCAGCTTTGAGCATCGCACGAGCCACCGCGATGCGCTGGCGTTGCCCACCGGAAAGCTTGAGCCCGCGCTCCCCGATGACGGTGTCATACCCCTGGGCGAAACGCCGAATAAAACGATCCGCGTGAGCGCGGGTCGCGGCATCGAGGATTTCTTCCTCGGTAGCATCCGGGCGCCCGTAAGCAATATTTTCCCTAATTGTTCCGGAGAAAAGCGCCGGGTCCTGGAAAACTACCCCGATGGCGGCGCGCACCTGCCCGAGTGGCAGACCCGCGATATCGCTGCCGAAGAGCTCAATATGTCCGGCCCGCGGTTCGTATAGCCCTAGAAGAAGCGAGGTCAGGGTGGTTTTCCCACCCCCGGATTCGGAAACGAAAGCGACCCGTTCCCCCGGCTCGATAGCGAAACTAACATCGCGTAAAACATCCGGATCGGTGCCGTATCCAAAAGTCACGTTCTCGAAACGAATCGCCGGCACGTCAGGCTCAATCTCCTCCACGTTCTGGTGGAGCGCGCGGGCCGTAAGTGGGCGGGCCGGTGCGGCGTCGTCGTTCTGACTAGGAGCGGTGCCACCGGGAAGGGTAGCGGAGTTGGATATAACGGGGCGCTGGCCGCGTTCGGTTTCGGCGAGTTCCATGACCTCGAAGTAATCGCGCGAGCCGGCGATGGCGTGCTGGGTGGTGTCCACGATCCAGCTCATGGACATGACCGGGCGGCGTGCCATCCCCACGAGCTGCACCAGGATAACCATGTCGCCCACGGAGAATTGACCGCGGGCGGTGCGCAGGAAAATAATGGCGTAAATCGCGAAGAAAATAATGGCCATAACCATGCGGCGCAGGAAGTCCATGGTGTGCCAGTGGCGGGATTGATCGGCGGTGAGGCGCTCGGCGTGCTCGTAGTGACGGGCGAAATGCGCGAGTTCGCCGCGTTCACGGGTGAAGGATTTGACCACGCGGATCTGGCCGATTACTTCGTTGAAGCGCCCGCCGGCCACGTCGATGTCTTCGTTTTTCTGTGCTTCCAGGCCTTGCCAGCGCCGCGAGGTGAGGGCGGTCAGCCACATGTAAATCGGGAAAATAATAAGCAGGAGGAGGCAGAGCAGCGGGGAATAAATAAAGGAAATAATCAGTACGGCGATCACCGTGAGCAGCGTGGTGAAGAAGGAGTTTGCGAAGTTCTTGACGAAATTCGTGACCTCCATAATGGAGCGGTTGAGGCGCGAGGTGATGGTGCCGGTGAGTTCGCGGTCGAAATAATCTTGCGGGAGAGTGAGGAGTTTATCGAAGTAGCGCACGGAGAGGATGGAGCGCATTTTTTGGCTCATGAGGTCGCCGGCGTATCCGCCCAGCGAGTCGATGGTGGTGGAGAAAAAATCGATGGCGAGGAAGGCACCGGCCAGTAGGATGACACGCCGCACCGCCGCATCAACCTCGAGACTGCCGCTCACGGCGGCAACCGCGGTATCGGTGGCGGCGCCGAGCACGAAGGGAACGATGATGGTTCCGGCGGTCACGAGGATGGATGCGAGGGCCACCGCCACGTAGTAACGGGACAGCGCGGAAGTGAAACGAAAAATTCTTAGCAGTGCGTGCACATAGTGACCCTAGCAGTACTGCGCGCTGTTCCCGGGGCGTTCGCGTGCCGCGCCGCACTGGAAGTCACGGTCGCGTTCCTGGGTGCGGTCGCGTTCCTAGGCGCGGTCAAGCTCGCGGTCACGCGCGTGGTTGCGGTCGCGACCGTGTTCGCGGTTGCGGTCCCAATCCATCTGCACCGCGAGCGCAGCGAGGAGTAGATCCAGGGTGTGGGGTTGGTAGCGAGTCAGTTCGGAGCCGGGGTGGCGCGCGCTACCGGCTGCGGCACCGGCTGCGGCACTTGCCGCGGAACTTCCTGAGGCCCCCGCGCGGGAAGGCCCGGTGCTTTCCTGGGCACGTAATTGCGCGAGGCGCTGCGCGGCCTGGTGCCGCAGATACTCGCGTAGGTCTTTATGACCGCGGGTAAGAACGACGTCGCCATCCGCTCCGGCAGCGAAAATCCGGCGAGCATGGGCGCGCCGTTCGTTGGCGCGTTCCCGCTCTGCCGCGAGTTCTTGTTCGGCGTTCTGGAGGGAGCGGGTGAGCTGGTCAATGCGCTCTTGCATCTGGAGGATGCGGGCGATGCCGGCCAGGTTGATGCCATCCTCCTGGGACATGCGTTGAATTTCTTGGAGGCGTTCCACATCCTCCAGGGAGTAGCGCCGCCCGCCTCCGCGGGTGCGCCGAGCGGACACCAGCCCCAGGCGGTCATATTGGCGCAGCGTCTGGGCGTGCATGCCCGCGAGTTCGGCCGCTACTGACACCGTGAGTAACGGTGCGCGTCGATTCGCCATACCTCCTCAACCTCCTTTGTTGGGGTTCCGGGCCCGGCCCCGTGCGGGGCCGGGCTAGCCGGGTTTTTCGTTCCTTGTGCCGCTTCGCTAGTGCTTCACGCTAGCTTGGTTAGCTGTTCGCATGAGCTTCGCTAGCACTTCGCCTAGACCTTGGCCATGCGAATGAAATCCGTGCGCGGATCGGCATCGCCTGTGGCCTTGGCGAAGAGTTCCACGGTTTTGCGGGCGTCATCCGAAAGCCGGGTGGGGACCACGACCTTGAGACGCACGTACATATCCCCGGCCGTGCCTTTGGCCGTGAGACCCTTGCCGCGCACCCGCAGAATTTTATCCGTGGAGGAACCGGCCGGGATTTTCACCCGGACGGTGTGCCCTGCCAGTGTGGGTACTTCTACGGTAGCCCCGAGAGCGGCTTCCGGGAAGGATACCGGGACATTGACGTAAACATCTTTGCCCTGCACCTCGAAAACCGGGTGGGGCTCCACGTGGACGGTGACGATAATATCGCCAGCCGGCCCGCCGTTGAGACCCGGATGCCCCTTCCCAGCGATCCGAATTTTCTGGCCGTCGCTCACACCGGCCGGGACTTTCGCGGTCACGGACTTGCCGGAAGCGGTTTGGATTTTCACGGTGGCCCCGTCCACAGCCTGGCGGAGCGGGAGCGAGACCGCGGCGGTCATATCAGCACCCTTCTGGGCTCGGCGCTGGGAGCCGAATCCGGCGAAACCTCCGCCTCCCTGGCCGCCTCCGAAAAGTCCGCCTAGCACGTCCTCGAAGTTGCCGCCGAAGCCGCCTGCGCGGGTGCCGCCCGTGGAGGATGAGGCGTGGTAGGTTCCACCGCGCCCGCCGGAGAACATGGAGAAGATGTCCTCGAAACCGCCGCTGCCTTGCCCACCGGCCCGGAAGCGGGGCCCGCCGGCCCCGAGCGCCCGGATCGCATCGTATTGTTTGCGATCCTCCGGATTGGAGAGAACTTGGTAGGCCTCCCCCACCCTCTTGAACTTTTCTTCGGCGTCCTTCGAGCCGCCATTCCGATCGGGGTGGTAACGGCGGGATAGCTTCCGGTAGGCCTTTTTAATATCCTCCTGGGTGGCGTCTTTTTTCACGCCGAGTTCCTGGTAGAAATCCTTATCGAGCCAATCTTGGCTTGCCCCTGCCATATGCTCACCTCCCCTTTCTTATCGTGCTGTGTGTATTGCGTGAAGCCTGCCCCCCCCCACTATTCCGGTGAGACCACTCCCACCCGGGCCGGGCGGAGCACCTTATCCGCCACGGTGTATCCGGGTTGGATAAGCGTCTCGATAGTTTGTGAGGTGGCTTCCGCAGAGGATCGATTCATGAGTGCCTCGTGGTACTCCGGATCGAATTCATCACCAACCGCCCCGAAACGCGCCACCTTGAAGGTGGAGAAGAGAATCTGCTCCACCTTCTCCGCGATCAAGCCGGTGGGGCCTTCCAGGTCCCCGTGCTGGCGAGCCAGCTCCACATCATCAAGAACCGGAAGCAAGGCCTCAATCACCTTGAGAGTGCCCGAATCACGGTGCGCTCCGGCTTCCTGCTTGGAGCGGCGCACGTAATTCGTGTACTCCGTCTCGGTGTTGTAGAGCGAGGCCTGGGCGCGTTTGAGCTGGTCCTCCAGGGTGCTAATGGTCGCCATTGCTTCGCTCAGCGGATCGGCCGCAACTGCCTCAGTATCGCCTGCGCCGGATTCAGCACTAGAAGCTTCAGCATCGGATTCCTGAGAATCGGATGCCTGGGCAGCGCCAGCCGCGCCAGCTTTTCCAGCGCCAGCCGCGCCCGCCTCGGGTTCCTGAGCCGTGCCCGTGCCGGATTCACCTTCACCTGCCGGCGAGGCCGCGGCGGTAGCTGCGTCGTCGTTCCCAGAAACAGCGCCCGCGCCGTTACCGGCGCCCGCGCTTTCCCCGGCACCAGAACTAACAGCAGGCTCCTCCGCGCTTTCCGGGCCGTTGCGCTTCAGATCGTCCTCACTCATTACTTATTCTCCTCATCGTCCACGACTTCGGCGTCGACGATATTGTCGTCAGAAGAACCGGACGCACCGGAACCACCCGCGGCACCGGAGGCATTCGCGCCGCCGTTCTGCTCAGCGGCCTGGGCCTGCGCGTAAATTTCCTGCCCGATCTTCTGCGATTTCTCGTTGAGTTCGGCCAGGGCGCTCTTGACGTCCTCCACGTTGCCGGTGCCCTTGAGGGTTTCGCGTACCTTGGCGATGGCCTCCTCCACTTCGGTGACGGTGGCATCGGTGAGCTTGTCCTTATTGTCCTTGATCAGGCGCTCAATGGAGTACGCGGTCTGCTCGGCCTGGTTGCGGGTATCGGTTTCTTCCTTGGCCTTGGCATCTTCCGCGGCGTGTTCCTCAGCTTCCTTGACCATGCGGTTGATTTCCTCTTCGGAGAGGGCCGAACCGCCGGTAATGGTCATGGACTGTTCCTTGCCGGTGGACTTATCACGGGCGGACACATGCACGATGCCGTTGGCGTCGATATCGAAGGTGACCTCGATCTGCGGCACCCCGGACGGAGCCGGCGCGATCCCGGTCAGATCGAAGGTACCCAGCGGCTTGTTATCGCGCGTGAACTCACGTTCACCCTGGAACACCTGGATGGATACCGAAGGCTGGTTATCTTCCGCGGTGGAGAAGGTTTCCGAATGCTTGGTGGGGATAGCGGTATTGCGCTGGATGAGCTTGGTCATCACGCCGCCCTTGGTTTCAATACCGAGGGAGAGCGGGGTGACGTCGATAAGCAAAACATCCTTGCGGTCCCCGGTGATCACACCGGATTGCAGCGCCGCACCCACGGCCACAACCTCATCGGGGTTGACGCCCTTATTGGGTTCACGCCCGTTGGTGAGCTCCTTGACCACTTCGGTCACGGCCGGCATACGGGTGGAACCACCCACCAGCACCACGTGATCAATATCGGAAATCTGGATGCCCGCATCGCGAATCACGTTCATGAACGGGGTCTTGGTGCGGTCCAGCAGATCCTTGGTCATATCCTCAAACTTGGCGCGGCTGAGGGTTTCATCCACGTGGATCGGCCCGGATTCACTCATGGAAATATAGGGCAGCGAAATCTGGGTGGAGGTCGCGGCAGACAGCTCAATCTTAGCCTTTTCCGCGGCTTCCTTGAGGCGCTGCAGCGCGATCTTATCCTTGGACAGATCCACACCGGAGGCGTTCTTCACCTGATCAACCAGCCAGTTGACGATGCGCTGATCCCAATCATCCCCACCGAGCTTGTTATCCCCGGAGGTGGCCTTCACCTGGATGAAGGAGAAATCATCCTCATCCTTGCCCACTTCCAGGAGGGAAACATCAAAGGTGCCGCCGCCCAGATCGAAGACCAGAATCGTTTCGTCTTCCTTGCCTTTTTCCAGGCCGTAGGCCAGCGCCGCGGCCGTGGGTTCGTTGACGATACGCTGCACATTCAGGCCGGCGATAGTGCCGGCATCCTTGGTGGCCTGGCGCTGCGCGTCATTGAAGTAGGCCGGCACGGTAATAACCGCATCGGTGACGGTATCGCCCAGGTAGGCTTCCGCATCCTTCTTCAGCTTCTGGAGAATAAACGCGGAAATCTGCTGCGCGTTGTATTCCTTACCGTCAATATCAACCTTCCAGTCATCACCCATATGGCGCTTGACGGACGAAATCGTGCGATCAACATTGGTGACAGCCTGGCGCTTGGCCACTTCACCCACGAGTACTTCTCCGCTCTTAGAGAAGCCCACAACGGACGGGGTGGTGCGCGCACCTTCCGCATTCGCGATCACCGTGGGTTCCCCGCCTTCGAGGACGGCCACCACGGAGTTGGTTGTTCCCAAGTCAATACCTACTGCACGTGCCATGATTGCTCCTTCTGCATTCGTGCCGCAGATCCGCACACCGGCGGTACCGGCCGCGGACCCTTCGACAAAGTTTCCTTCCAAGTCTGAACGATCCGAGAACCTATGTCCAATCGGCTCGCCCTTTCTTGAGTCCACCTAACTCAACCTTAGGGGCATGGTTTTTATTCCCGCCCACTTTTCGCGAGCTACGTCACGTCCTTGCGCACCCTCTTTTTTCGGTACGACGACGCCGCTGCGCCATCCCGGAATCCGGCTGGCCACGCCAGGTAGACTTGCACCATGACTCTGAGCATCGGTGTGGATGTTGGCGGCACGAAGGTGGCCGCCGGCGTCGTCAATGAACAAGGTGAAATTTTGCAGCGGGTCCGGCGCCCCACGCCGCGCCAGGATTCCGAGGCCTTTATCGCAACCATCGCCGCCTGCGTCAATGACCTCAAATCCTCGGGGGCTACCACCGTTGGAATCGGGCAGGCCGGCTATATCGCCGCGGATCGCGATACGTTGATCTACGGCACGAATGTGCCCCTACAGAACGGACGGCTCGGTTCACGTATCGCTGAGCTCACCGGCATGCCCGTCGTCGTTGAAAATGACGCTAACGCGGCGGCCTGGGCCGAATACCGTTTCGGTGCGGCCGCGGATGCGGAATCTGCCGTTGTGGTGACGCTCGGCACCGGGCTGGGCGGCGGCGTCATCATGAACGGGAATCTGCTGCGCGGAGCTTTCGGTTTCGGCGCGGAAATCGGGCATATCCACATGGTTCCGAACGGGCCGCTGTGCGGGTGCGGATCGCGCGGGTGCTGGGAAGTGATGGGCTCGGGTAGTGCGCTGGTGCGTTTCGCCACCGAACGGGCCGCGAATTACCCGAGCGGGGCCGCTCGTATCCTGGAATTGGGCGAAGGGCGCGTGACCGGCCCGGCCGTGACCGCGGCCGCCCAGGAGGGCGATGAGATGGCCCTCGATGTTTTCAATGAGCTCGCGCATTGGAATGCCATCGGTTTGGCGGATATGGCCACCATTTTCGATCCGGAAATCTTCGTGATTGCCGGCGGGGTAAGCGAGGCTGGTTCGCTCGTGCTTGATCCGCTGGTACGCGAATTCCCCGAAGTTCTCCCCGTGGCGAAATACCGGACGCTGCCGGAGATTCGCCTCGCGCGGCTCGGGAACGACGCCGGGATTATCGGCGCCGCGGATCTGTCCACGATTGAGTAACGTGGCTGGCTAGCCAACGTGCGTGAGCTGCACGCCAGTACGATTTAGCGCGCACAGAACCGCAAGTAACCGTCTGAGCTGCGCGCCGGAATACGCTTCCCGGTTTCCACCGCTAGCGAGCATTTCCGGCGCGCAGCTGATTTTTGTTTCGAGGGCGGTTTTTCTGTCATAGGCCACCTTTAGGATGAGCCTATGAATGAAAACATAACTACTGGCGCGTCCGCCACCGCGCGCGCCGCTGAACAAAGTGCCGCGGATTACCGCACCATTACGGAAGTTTCTGATTACCGGCAGGCCGAACGCCTGGTAGATGCGCTCTCGGATGCCGGGTTCCCGGTGGAAAATGTGCGTATCGTCGGCGTGAATCTGGAAAGCGTGGAGCAGGTGACCGGGCGCCTGACTACCGGGAAGGCCGCGCTCTACGGCGCGGCGGGCGGGGCCTCCTGGGGCCTCTTCTTCTCCTTCTTCTTTATCCTTTTTGCGCCGGCCGTGGTGCTCTGGCAGGTGCTCCTCTTCGGGCTTGCCTGCGGGGCGGTGCTCGGTGCCATTATGGGTGCGATCTCGCACGGGTTTACCGGTGGGCGGCGTGATTTCGCTTCGGTGCGGGCCACCACCGCCAATTCTTATGAGGTGCAGGTGCGTAGAGCTTTCGTCAATGAGGCTTATGCAACTTTGGCGCAGGCCGGGTATTCGGTGAGCTAAGAATTCAGCTTCACCGTGCTCGCAGCGGAGCTACCCACTACTATGGTGGGTGGCTCTGCTGCCGAACGTGAGGGGAACTTATGGTTGTACGCCACGAAATCCGCCCGCCTATTACCCGGCTTCCGGACGGGACCATCAAACAGATCAACCCGTTTTCCGGTACCGAAGTGTGGACCCAGCCGGGCCGCGCTAACCGGCCTCTCAAGGCGGAAGTTCCCATCGCGGAACCGCTGAGTGCGGATCACCCGGAAAACTTCTGTTCTTTCTGCGCGGATCGAGTGCTGGAAACACCGCCGGAAAAGGCGCGCATCGTTGGCAACCCCGCCACGGGTGAAGCTCGGATCACCTATGATGCCCCGGTGGATTCCCTGGCGGACCCGTGGGATTTCCGGCGAGTTCCCAATCTTTTTGAGATTGTTCCTTTCCAGTACTGGACCACCAACTACCAGTACGAACTCACCACCCGCCGCCAGGATGCTTTTGAGCGCTACACCTCGGATGCGGCCGGGCGCGCCCACGTGCTTTCCGTGGCGCATAACAAGGCCATTGCCTCGGGCATGGATGAGGATGCCTGGAATGCACTTCCGGAGCGGGAGCGCCTCTTGAGCGCACTGCCGTTCTACGGGGGCGGGCATGACCTCATTATCGGGCGCCACCACTATGTGCCAGGTTCAGATTCCACCGCGAATCGGGCTGGCTCGGGTACCCTCACCCCGGCTGAGCACTACTGGTACTTCCTGCTTACCGCGGATGCCATGCGCGATCTGTACGAGCAGAACCGCTACGTCAAATACGTGCAGGTCTTCCAGAATTGGTTGCGGCCGGCCGGTGCCTCCTTCGAACACCTCCATAAGCAGCTGGTCTCCATTGATGAGCGCACCGTCAATCACCGCTACGAAGTGGATCGGGTGCGCGATAACCCCAATATTTTCAACGAGTACGGGGTGGATTACGCCGGCTACCACAATCTCGTTATCGCGGAGAACAAGTACGCGGTGGCCTACGCCGGGTTCGGGCATCGCTATCCCACCCTCGAAGTGTGGTCGCGTTCGGAAGCATCTCAGCCTTTCGAGCACACCCGCCATGAATTGCGCGCGGTTTCGGATCTGGTGCATGCCATGCACGCGGCCACCGGCCCGGATATTCCCACGAATGAGGAATGGTACGCACCTTCGCGGGATATGGAAGTAGCAACCCCGTGGCGGGTGCTCCTCAAGTGGCGCACCTCCACCCTTGCCGGTTTTGAAGGCGGCACCAAGATCTACGTCAATACCATTGACCCGTGGTCCTTGCGGGATCGGGTGGTTCCCCGCCTGCTGGAGCTGCGCGCCGAAGGGGCGATTGCTTCCACGATCAATATCGCCACCGAATGCAGCTGCGAAGTCAATTCGCTGCGTTACGGAATGGGTGAATCAGGAGTGCGCGGAAGGTAGTTGGACCGCGGCCGGAGCCATCCTCACTCGCGGCCGCACCCGCCCCGACCTGGCGCATAGAAAGGAGACTTTATGTCTCGGATTTCTGAGACAGCCCTCGTTTTTGAGGGCGGCGGTATGCGCGCGAGCGCCACCGCCCCGGTGGTTATCAAGCTCATCGAGGCCGGGCTGGAGTTCCCGCATGTTTCGGGGATTTCGGCGGGTTCCAGTCACGTGGCGAATTACCTGAGCCGTGACCCGCTGCGGGCCCGGCGTTCTTTCGTGGAATTTGGGGCAGATCCGAATATCGGAAACTGGCGGACCTTCCTCAGCGGCAAGGGCGCCTTCAATTCGGATTATATTTACCTTCACACGTCGCGCCCGGGCCAGGCACTTCCCTTTGATTTCAAGACTTTCCAGTCCACGCCCGGAGATTTTGATATCAGTGCTTTTCGTTTGAGCGACGGCGCCGCCGTGCACTGGCACCGCGGCGATATTAAGGTTCTTGACGATCTGTTGGTGCGGGTGCAGGCGTCCTCAACGATGCCCGGCATCATGCCTTTCGTAACGCTCGACGGTGAGCTTTATGCCGACGGCGCGCTCGGGCCATCCGGGGGTATACCTATTGATGCCGCTGAGGCTGCTGGCTTCGAGCGCGCCGTCGTTATTATGACGAAACCGCGCGATTACGTGCGCCCAGCGCCTTCCCGAAAGGCAAGTGCGCTGATCCGGGCGGCTTTCCGCAAATACCCCCACCTCATTACCGCGCTGGAGGAACGCGCCACAAAGTACAACGCCACCCGGGCCCATCTTTTCGATCTGGAAGCGCAGGGGTGGGCCTATCTCTACTTCCCGCGCCACCAGCTGACTTCGAATAGGGAAACCACTGTGGCGAAGCTGGAAGCCTCTTTCACGGCCGGCACCGCCCAGATCAACGAGGACTTCGCCGCGATCCTGCGCTTCCTCGGGGTTTAGCTGCACTGTTCAGGAAGATTAGTTAACCTGCGGCAACCAGCCGCCCGCTATCCATGCGCACCACCCGGTCGGCAACGGTCGCCGCTTCGGCATCATTGTGGGTCACGTAGACCGCCGTCGTGCCGGCCTTTTGCAGCACCCGGCGCAGGAATACCGCCAGGTCCTCCCGCAGGCGGGTATCGAGGGCGGAAAGCGGTTCGTCCAGGAGCAGCACCCGCGGGCGCGCCGCCAGGGAACGCGCCAGAGCCACCCGCTGGGCTTGCCCACCCGAAAGAGTCGTGACCGCCCGTTTGGCATAACCGCTGAGTTCCACCAGCTCCAGCCAGCGCTCGACCTCCGCTGCCACCTCGGCGCGCGAACGGCCCTTCTCAATCCCGTAGGCAATATTTCCGCCCACGCTGCGATTCGGGAAAAGCTGCCCGTCCTGAAAAACCATGCCCACCCCGCGCCGATGGGTGGGAACCGCCGTCATATCAGCGCCGTCGATCAGCACCTGCCCGCGCACCGCTTCCAGCCCGGCGATCCCGCGCAACAGCGAGGATTTCCCCGAACCGGACGCCCCCAGCAGCGCCACGGTCGTGCCCGACTCCACGCTCAGATTCACGCCGCGCACCGCCTCGAAACCGTCCGGGTAACGCACCGACACGTCACGAAGTTCTAACACGAAGCTTTCCTTTCTGCTGCGTTAATAACGACGACGCAGCCCCGGCAGGCGCCGCCATTTCACTCAGTGCCATCAGGCCCCCGGTGACCGTACCGAGCATCACCGCCCCCGCCATCGCGGTCCCGTAATTTTCCGCCCCGGGCCTCCCCAGGAGCTGGCCGATCAGCACCGGAAGCGTGGTGGAATCACTGGTGGCCAGGAAGGATGTGGCACCGTACTCCCCTAAAGAAATGGCCAGGCCGAAACCTGCCGCCACCGCGAGCGCGCGGGCAGCCAAGGGCAGGTCGATACTTCTCCAGACCCTCCCCGGGCCGGCCCCCAGGGTGGCGGCGGCCTCGCGCAGGCGCGGGTCGATGGCCCGCACCACCGGGAGGATCACCCGGGCCACGAGGGGAAGGGCCACCACCGCTTGTGCCACCGGCACGAGCACCTGCGCGGAAGGTACAAGCATGCGAATGGTGAGGAATAATCCGAAACCGACCGTCACCGCGGAAACCCCCAGCGGCAGCAGGGCGATCCCTTCCGCCGCCGCACTCACCGGCCGCGGCGGAGCCCACGGAGAAGCCAACGCGAAAGCCAGCAGCGCCCCGAGGAGCAGGGCAAGTGCGGCAGCGCTCAGGCCCGTTGTCAAAGAATTCCGGAGCGCATCGGAAGCCGAGACCCCCGAGAATCCGGAAGAACCGATGAGATTGCGGTAGTTCTCCAGCGTCCAGGTACCCGAACGCTGGAAGGAGCGCGCCACCAAGGTGAGGAGCGGGGCTCCAATAAGGAAAATAACGGTAGCCGCGCTGATGAGCAGCGCCGGAATATCACTCCGGCTCACCTTCCTCCGGGCGGCCGGGCGCAGGCGCAAGGCCGCCGAAGTGCGCCGGGTGGCCCGGGCCGCCACCGCGGTGGCAATCCCAACGATCACCACTTGCAGCAGCGAAAGCACCGCCGCAGCCCGTAAATCAAGGAAGGTGGTAGTTTGCACCCAGATTTCAGTTTCGAGGGTCCCGTAGCCGGGCGCACCTAAAGTTTGGACGATTCCGAACGACGTCGAACAAAATAAAAAGACAATAGCCGCGCCGGACGTAATAGCCGGGGCCAATTCCACAAGGGTGACGGTACGGAAAGCCCGCCACGGGGAGGCGCCCAGGGTACGGGCCGCCTCCGCGTGCGGGGGAAGCGCCGCCCACAGCGGCCCCACCGTCCGCGAAATCACCGCGGTATTGAAGAAAACCATGGCCGCGACCACCGCCCACGGGCTGGAATCCCAGCCGAGGAAACCGTAGGGGCCGTCCGCGCGCAGCAGCGCCCGGAACGCGGTACCCACCACCACGGTGGGGAGCACGAAAGGCACCACCACGAAGGCCCGCACCACCCGCACCCCGGGAAGGCGCAGCCGGTAAAGCACATAGGCGAGGGGAAGCCCGAGCATTACCGAGAACGCGGTGCTGGCCGCTGCCATCCACAGGGTTTGCCCGGCGACTTTCCAGGTGCGCGGGCGGGTGAGCTCGGCGGCAAAACCCGCGGTATCCACCCCGGCCGGGGTGACGAGCCCGCGCGCGAGCATCGCCACCACCGGCCACAGGAAGAACACCGCGAGGAAAAATAGCGGGACCGCGAGCGCGAGGGCAACCACCAGGGAAGCTCCGTGCGGGCGCGGGATACGGAATGCGTTACTCACATTCCTGCGGTGTCACGCCAGGCGCGGATCCATTCGGCGCGCTGGGTGCCCACTTCTTTAGCGTCCAGCACGATGGGGTCCGTGACACGCGGGGCGTGCTGCTGCCAGCTCGCGGGCAGTTCCACATCGGCCACCGGATACACGTACATCGACTCCGGGATGGCTTTCTGAACATCCTCGGAAAGCAGGAAGTCGATAAAAGCCTGCGCGCCTTCCGGGTTCTCTGCCCCGCGCAGTACCCCGGCGTATTCCACCTGGCGTACGCAGGTCGATTCGATCACGCCGGTGCGCCCGTTTTCAGCGGCCGGGGAGGAAGAATAGGAAACCACCAGCGGGTAGTTTCCCTTGCCTTCCGAACCGGAAAAATCGGTGTAGTAGGCATCCGTCCACGAACCGGAAATGCGGGTGCCGGCCCCGAGTAGCTGGCCCCACAGCTGGGAGAGCCCCTCCGTTCCCCCGGCAACGTGGGCGGTCGCGGCCAGGAAAGCCAGGCCGGGCGAGGAAAGCGCCGGGTTTTCCACCGCGAGCAGCCCGGCGTATTCGGGGCGGGAAAGATCGGCGAAACTCAGGGGCGGAATCATATTTTTCTGGGTGAACCACTCGCGGTCGTAATTCACGCAGACTTCGCCCTGGTCGATGGGATTGAGTTTCCCTTCCAGGGCGGTCACTCCCGCGGGGAGTTTCGGGGAAGAATAATCGGCGATGGTGTTACCATCAAGCGCCTGGTAGGCGGTATAGGTATCCACCCCGAACACCATATCCGCACCGGGTTTGCCATCCGCCAAGACCAATTGGTTAACAACCTGGCCGGTATCCCCGGGTGCTGATTTCACGATGGTGTACCCGGATTCTTTCTCGAAGCGGGCGATGAGCTCATCGGGAAGGTTGAATGATTCGTGGCTGACCACCCGAACTGTGGTGGGCTGATCGCTCGCTGCCGGAGAGGCGGCGTCGTCGTTCTTTGAGCAGCCGGCCAGGGCCAGTGCCGCAACCATCGCGGCGGCCGCAAGTGCGCGGGCGCCGTGCCTATTTTTCTGGACCATGCATCCTCCTCAGGATATAAGGAGGGTCTCCGCGGTGCGGAGGAGAGATCTCGACTCCCTTCGCCGGTACTAACCGGATCAGGTTCGAGGGTCTGCGTGCCGCGTGCCGGCCGCACTCTCAGCGCTGCTGCGCTCCCCTGTCGTGCCGTCCAGTCTAGTACGGAGGTCCCGTATTTTCACGCCTGCGGCGGCGGTGCGGATCGGTGCCGACACGGGCACGGAACCGGATCGGCGCCGCGCGAACCTTAGGCCCGGGCGCGCGCCTGCGAATCGATCACTTCGCCCTTACCGTACCATTTGGCGGCCTGGCGCTGGGTGAGCTGGGAAACGGCCGCGGCCACCCCGGCCGACACCACCGCGAAAATCACCGCGTCCACGAGCGGCGCGTTCGGATCCTCCGAATCGGGAATCTCCCGCCCGGAAATGCCCTTCCACACCACGTCCACGATTTTATTGGCGACGATCCCCGAGAGCACTCCCACGCCCGCGCTCACAACTTTCCAACCGATATCCATAACGTCCCTTTCTTCGCGCGGCGCGGCCCCGGCCAGATGCGGCCGGGCACCCGGCACCGCCCTCGATCATTAGTGCGTGGAGGTGCTCCCCCGCGCGGAATTCTTCTCCTGTCCAGAACTATTATGACTCAGCCCACGCCCGAAGCGCAGGTCCTCGCGCAATTCGTCCACAACCATGGCATCCGAATCGATGCGGCCGGTGCGGTACCCGGCGCGCGAGAGCATATGCGCGGAGATGGGCGAGGTGATGAGCTGACAGCCGATCACGAGGAGCAGCGTCCACGTCATCGAGGGGTCACGCACCAGGCAGGCCGCGCCCAGACAACCCATGATCAGGGAGAGGACCTGCGGTTTGGTGGCCACGTGCAGGCGCGTCATGAGGTCCGGGTAGCGGAACATGCCGATGGCGGCCACGAAAGTGAGGGTGGCGCTGGCCAGCATGAGCGCGGCGCCGATAATATCCCAGGGGCTCACGGCCGGGCTCCTTCCTGCGCGCCCGCGGTATCCGGTTGCGCACGGCCCGCGGCATCCGGTTTCGGAAGGCGAGCGGTATCCGGGTGGATGCGGCCCGCGGCGGGCGGCTCGCGGTCCGGATCGTGGGCGGGGCTTTCGTCTTCTTCTTCGTCGGTTGTTTCGCGTTTGTTCGCCTTTTCGAGGCGCCGCATTTCCTTCGGGTCGTTTTGGTCCACGGGCCGGATGAAGCGTGCCACGGCCACGGATCCGAGGAAACCAACAATGGCGACGACGACGAATACCGCCAGCAAATCCGCTCGCCGGGTCACCGCCGCGAGCAGGCAGAGCGCCCCCACCATAATCGAGGTGATAACATCGAGCGCCCCCACCCGGTCAAGGACCGTGGGGCCTTTGACGATGCGAACCGTCACCAGCAGCGCGGAGATGGTCAGCAGCACCCCGCAGATCACCATCACAATAATCACCGTTCACCTCCGGAACTATCGGGAGCGAAGGGAACGGGCAAACGCCCGGCCTTGGGGCTGGAGCCGGGCACGAATCCGGCCTGCACCAGCTCGCTGCGGGAGGCGAAAGCGCGCAGCACCCGCTCCTCCAGGTCGAGTACCGATTGGTGCGCCGCGCTCACTCCCCCGGCCATGCCCACGTCAAAGACATGCACATAGAGGGTGCCCGTGGCGGCGTCGGTATCGATGACGAGCGAGCCGGGCACCAGGGTGGACATCCCGGCGGTAATCGCCAGGTAGGCATCGGAGTGGGAGCGCAGTCGCACGCGGATCACCGCGCCGCGCGGGGTGGCGCGCCGCAGAATAAACCAGGCTTGCTGCCAGGAGGCATGCACGAGGTCACGCACGAAAATCGCAACCAGCCGGATCACACCCCAGATGCGGAACCGCCCATCGAAAGACGCGGTGGGGAAAGGCGCCACTTCAGTCACGAGGAGGGCGAGGGCAAAACCGGCCACAATATTGGCGGCGCTCACCTGCCCCCACAGCAGCACCCACACAATGGTCAGCCATACCAGCACCCCCAGGGAGGCGCTCGGGAAACGGCCTTCGCGCCGGGTGACCAGGCGGATTGCTTCACTATCGCGACTCATTGCTCACCTCCGGAAACTGTGGGAACGGGCGTGGGACCTTGCGCGGGAACGGGCGTGGGACCTTGCGCGGGAACCGCCGCGGGCGCAGGTGTGTGGAACGACGGCGCACCGCTCGGCACGGGTGCGCCGGTCGGCACCAGTGTGGCCGCGGGCGTGGGACTCGGGGAGCGCAGCAGGCGCGGGCTTTCCTTCGGTTCGGGAGTTTGGGTGAAGGTGCCGGTATCCGGGGTGGAATCCTCGTGGGGCACCACGGTTTCTTCATCCACCTCCGGGGAAATCCCGGTGCCGCGATCCCAATCGGGAAGCACCGCGCTGATATAGGGGGTGCGGGCTTCCAGCTCGGCGGCGGCACCGTCGGTAAACGAGCGCAGCGGCGCGGCCGCGAAGGTAATACCGAGCATGACCGCGATGAGCCCAGAGGCGGAAATCACCATGCCGCTCGGGTAGGTGGTGGAGGGCAGCTCCGCCGGAGCCTCCTGCCAGAAAGCCATATTCCAGGCGCGGATCACGGCGTAAAGCGTGAGGAGCGAGGTGACCAGGCCGGCCGCAATAAGCACCCAGTCAATCGGGGTTCCGCGCGCGGCACTCGCTTCCAGCAACCCCACTTTCCCGAGGAATCCGGACAGCGGCGGAATACCGCCCAGGGAGAGCGCGGGAAGGAAATAGAGAACCGCAACCATGGGGGCCGCTCGCATAATGGAGCCGAGCCGCACGAGCGACGTCGTTCCTGCCACCCAACCGATGAGGCCCACCACCAAGAACAGCGCGGTCTGCACCACTATATGGTGCACGGCGTAGAAAATCGTGGAAGAAAGCCCGGCTTCGGTGGAGATGGCGATACCCCAGATGAGGTAGCCAATATGGCTGACCAGGGTGAAGGAAAGCAGACGTTTAATATTTTCCTGCGCGATCGCGCCGAGGATACCGATGAGCATGGTGGCCACCGCGAAGCCGGCGAGGATATCGTCCAGGCGCCCGCCCGGGAAAAGCAGCACCTGGGTGCGGATAATCGCGTACACGCCCACTTTGGTGAGCAGGCCGGCGAATACCGCCGTGACCGGGCCGGATGCGGTGGGATAGGAGTCGGGCAGCCAGGCGGCCAGCGGAAAAATCGCGGCTTTCAGGCCGAAGGCCACGAGGAAGAGGATCTGGAGGACCATGCGCATTCCCGGATCCACCTGCGGGAGTTTAACGGCCAGGTCGGCCAGGTTCACGCTGCCCACCGCGGCGTAGGTGAGGCCGAGTGCGGTGAGGAAGATGAGGGAGGAGACCATGGAGACGATCACGTAAACCGAGCCGGAACGCATGCGTTCGGCCGTGCCGCCCATGGTGAGGAGCACAAAGGAGGCGGCCAGCAGGATCTCAAAGCCGACGTACATATTGAACAGATCGCCGGTGAGGAAAGCATCGGAGACCCCGGCGGAAAGAATCATGAAGGCCGGGTAGTACACCGAGGTGGGGGCGCCGCGTTCGCCATCTGCCACGCCCTGGAAAACCGAATACACCAGCACGATGAGGGTCACCGTGACCGAGGTGGTGAGCATAATCGTGGAGAGCCGGTCGGCCACCAGGGAAATGCCCACGGGCGCCGCCCAATTGCCCACGTCCAGGGTGATGGGGCCGCGCGCGGAAACGAAGAGCAGAATGACCGCGACCACAAGGACGATGGAGAGCATCCCCACCGCGGTCCAGGCCTGCACGCGGCGCCGGCGCGGAATCGCCAGGAGCACCCCGGCGGCCAGCAGGGGCAGCACAATGGGAACGGCTAGCAGCCAGGAAATCATCGCCGCGCACCTCCCGCATTTTTACCGTTTCCCAGCGAGCCGTCCACGCCGTGGGTGGCATTCGGGTTGGCCACGTAGCGGTGCCGGCGGCGTTTGGGATGCCGGCGGTTCCAGCGGCCCAGGCGCCCGAAACGCGGGGCCGGGGTATCGGTTTCGTCGCGGAATTCCGCGGAGGTTTCCTGCAAGTCTGTTCCCACTTCGGATCGCTGGCTGCTTTCTTCCAGTTGCTGGCGAACGGCGACGGCGCGATCCTCCACGTCGTCGCGCACTTCGTCATCATCGCGCAGCTGCCAGGTGCGGTAGGCCATGGCCAGCAGGAAGCCGGTGGTGGCCAAGGTAATCACGATGGCGGTGAGCATCATGGCCATGACCAGCGGATCCGCCCACAGATCCGGCGAGCCGTTGCCGATAAAGGGCGGGTTGCCGGTGCGGCCGCCCGCGATGAGGAAAAGAATATTGACGCCGTTGGAAAGGCAGCCCAGCCCGAGGATGACCCGCGAGAGGGAGCGCTCCAAAATAAGGTAGACGCCTACCGCAACGAAAACCCCGCACATGAGGATGAGGGCGAGAGATACGCTCATTGCTGCTCTCCTTCCGTTGCTGCATCGCGCTGTTCGGCGGCCATAGCCAGGCGCTCGGCTTCCTGTTGCGGGGAGGTGCGCTCGCTGAGGCCGGCTTGGGATTCCATTTCTTCGCGCAGGTTCTGGCGGGCGTCGTGGGAGGGTTCGATGCGAATATCGGCATCCCACACGCCTTCTTCCATTTCCCCGTGCCGGTCAATTTCCGCGCCGAGGGACCGCAGAATTTCGGCGACCAGACCAACAACCGCGATATAGACGCCGGTGTCAAAGATGAGCGCCGTCGTAAAATGAACGTCCCCAAAAATCGGAAGTACCATATCGATTTTCGCGGTTTGCAGCGGGTTACCGCCCAACAGGATCGGGGCGAGCGAGGAAAGAGTGGCCAGGCCCAGCCCGGTTCCCAGCAGGTGGGCGGGGAGGATGGGGAGGGTGGCGCCCAGTTCGAAACGCCCGCCGGCCAGGTAGCGCAAGGTCAAGGCGATGCCGGCCAGCAGTCCGCCAGCGAAGCCGCCGCCCGGCATATTGTGCCCGGCGAAGAGGAAGAAGAGCGAAATAATGAGGATGGTGTGGAAGACCAGGCGGGTGCCGATTTGCAGCATCATCGGGCGGGAGGCCACGCCCGGGCGGTTCGCGGAGGCGAGCCAGACCCGGTTGCGCCCCGAACGCCGCGCTTCTTCTTCCGCGCGCACCGAGTTGCGCACGTATTCCGCCGGGTCCTCGCCCAGGCGGCGCCAGCGTTGCGCCCGTTCGCTTTTCGCGCCGAGGATATTGCGCAGCCGGTCTGTGCCGCCGAAACGGTCGCGTACGAAGAGGAGGGAGGCGATGCCGACGGCGCAGACCACCAGCACGGAGGTCTCACCCATGGTGTCCCACGCCCGGATATCCACGAGGGTGACATTGACGATATTGCGCCCGTATCCGAAGCGGAAGCCTTCGTCGGCGAAGAGCTCCGAAATCGGGGCGTGGGTGCGCACCCCGGCCGCGAGATAGGCGAGCCCCGCGAAAAGCAGCCCCATGATGGCCGCGAAAACAATGCGGAAGCGCTGGGTGCCTTTGGTGCGGCGGGAAGAGAAGTAGGAGGGTAGGCGGCGCAGCACCAGCACGAAGACCACGAGCGTGAGAGTTTCGGAAAGCACCTGGGTGAGAGCCAGGTCCGGGGCCCCGTAGATCTCGTAGGTGAGGGCCACGGCGTAGCCGCCGATTCCCATGAGGATCACAGCCTTGAGGCGGTGGCGGGAAGCCGCGGCAAGCAGCACGCCCAGGCAGCCAACCACGGCCACCGCGGCCTGCGCCCAGCTATCGAAGAGCCGCGGCACCACCAGGGTGCCCACCGGGTTGGTGAGCAGCGCGATTCCCACGGTAATGAGCAGGAACCAGAAAATGGTGAGGAGGTAGGTGGGAAGCGAACCGGATTGGGTGCGGGCGGTGACGGTCATGGAGAAACGTTCGGTGCCCGAAACGATGCGCTGGTAGGCTTCCTCGGCGCTGGTGCGGATGGCGTGGCGCTGGGTGAAGGCGGAAATGCGGTGGCGCTGCCAGAAGAGGAGGCAGCCGGTCGCGAGGATGGCGAGGGTCACCAGGAAGGGCCCGTTGAAGCCGGACCACAGGTGCAGGTGGCCCTGGTAGGGGGCTAGTACCGGGTATTGGGCCAGGTACTGCTCCAGGAAGGTGCTGATGGGCGTGGTTGCGAGCCCGGCCACCAGGCCCGCCGTCGCCAAAATACCCACGGGCCAGATCATGACCGCGGAAACGTCACGCACCTCGGTATCTTCCACGCGCGGTTTGCGCATGAACGCACCCCACCAAAAACGCAGGCCGTAAGCCACCGTGAGCGCCGAACCCACCGCGATGAGCACAAGCACCGCAATATCGGTGGCGCTCCCGCCCCACAGCGCACCGAGCGCACCTTCTTTCGCCACGAAGGCCGCGAAAGGAGGGAAGCCCATCATGGAGGCATCCGCCATCCCCGCAAAAGTGGCAACCGCGGGCATATTGCGGCCCACATTCGATAGTTCGCGCAGGTCACGGGTGCCGGTGCACACGTCCACGATGCCCACGGAAAGGAAGAGCGCGGATTTGAAGAGGGAGTGGGCCAGCAGCAGCATGAGCCCGGCCAGCAGCATCGCGGAATCCCCGTAGCCAACGAACAGAATAATGAGCCCGAGCTGGGAGACCGTGCCGAAAGCGGTCACCAATTTGATATCGGTTTGTTTGAGGGCCCGGTAGCCGCCTAGCAGCACCGTGTAGGAGGCGAGGATGATCACCATCCAGTGCCAGGCCGGGTTATGCGCGAAACCGGGGGCCAGGCGCGCCACCAGGTACACCCCGGCTTTGACCATCGCCGCGGCGTGCAGGTAGGCGGAGACCGGCGTGGGCGCGGCCATGGCGGCCGGCAGCCAGAAATGGAAAGGCACCAGGGCGGATTTGGAGAACGCCCCGATAAGTACAAGTACGACGGCGCTCGTAAGCAGCGCGGAATTCCCCGGGGAGATTGTTGCTTCGTGGGAAGCCACCACGAGCTCGTGCAGCGAGAAGGACCCCCCGGGCATGACGCCGAGCATGGTAATTCCGCCCAGCATAGCCAGCCCTCCGGCCGTGGTCACAATAATGGCCTGGAAGGCCGCGCGCCGCGAGGATTGGCGGTCGGAATAGTGGCCGATGAGGAGGAAGGAAAAGACTGTGGTGAGTTCCCAGTAAATATAGAGGGCGATGGTGTTATCCGTGGTGACCAGGCCGAGCATCGCGCCGGCGAAAGCCACGAAGATCGCGCCGAATCGGCCCAGGTAGGAGGCATCGCGTTTGAAATACCGCGCCGAGTAGAAGAGCACCGCCGCGCCCACGCCGGTGGCGATGAGGGCGAGGAGCAGGCCGAGGGCATCGATGCGGATATCGAGGTCCATGCCCAGTTGGGGTACCCAGGTGAGGGACTGCTGGTAAACATCACCACGGAGGATGCGGGGAATGAAGCTGAGAAGCCAGAGGAAGGTGCCAGCCGGGAGGAGGGCGAGGATTGCGAAGCCGAAACGCCCGCGCTGCATCACGAGCGGTGCACACAGTGCCCCCACCGCAAATAGCAGGAGCACGTATGCCACGGCAGCCTCCGTCCCTTCGACCTTTGCCATGCACGCGGGGTGCGCTACGTGTTCTACGTGCGCCGCGTGCCGAACATACGCCACGGAGCCCCTCCGCGGGTGACCTGGCGCGATGCAGCTGGTAGGTGCGGGCGCCGGTTTCTTAGGCGGTGGAGCTCGTTGTTAACGCATGGAACATCATTACAGTAGCGAAAATATGCGGGAGTGTCCCGTGTTTCCGCTCTCGATGAGACCGCGCGGCCGGGCTTGCTTTGGGAGCGCGAGGCTTGCTAAGGCTGGCGCGCTTCGGGCAGTTTGCTAGATGCGGCACGCTTCGTGCGGTGCGCCAGATGCGTTGTACTAAGGCTGGAGTTTAGTTATCGGCTTCCGGGTAGTGGGTCACGTCGATACGGTGGAAATTAAGGTGGGAGCGCGAGGCCGTGGGGCCGCGCTGACCCTGGTAGCGCGAACCGCTTGCGCCAGCTCCGTAGGGATTATTGGCCGCCGAGGAGAGCTGGAAGAAGCAGAACTGGCCCACTTTCATGCCCGGGTAGAGCTTAATCGGCATCGTTGCCGTATTGGAAAGCTCAAGGGTGACATGCCCGGAGAAGCCCGGGTCGATGAATCCGGCAGTGGAATGGGTGAGGAGTCCCAGGCGCCCGAGGGAGGATTTTCCTTCCAGGCGAGCTGCGACGTCGTTCCCCAAGGTGACCTGCTCAAAAGTGGAGCCGAGCACGAACTCTCCCGGGTGTAAAACGAATTCGCCGTCGGCGGGGACTTCTACCAGGCGCGTGAGGTCGGACTGGTCCGCGGCCGGGTCGATGACCGGGTATTTGTGGTTATCGAAGAGTCGGAAGAAGCGGTCGAGGTGAATATCGATGGAGGAGGGCTGCACCATCGCCGGATCCCAGGGGTGCAGGGCGATGCGGCCCTCGCTCACGGAGCGCAAAATATCAACATCGGAAAGTAACACGCCTAGATTCTGACACGCCCGCGCGGGTGGGCGCCACCCGCGCGGCGGTATATGGAGTAATTGAAGCAATTCGGGCGCGCTTTGCGCCGCGAGCGCTGGACCGCACGTGCCGCGGGAACTGAGCAACACGTGCCGCAAGCACTAAGCCACGAACGCGCTTTGCGCTGGCGGGGATGGCACGCTAGGATAATCACCTAGTGATTCTTTCGCGCCTGCGGTTCGGCCGCGTGCGTGAGGTTTCACCGCTCTCGCGGGCGTAGTTCATCGGTAGAATGGCAGCTTCCCAAGCTGCAGAGGCGGGTTCGATTCCCGTCGCCCGCTCCACCTTAGGCTTACCGCTCACCGACGAAACAGCTCGTCATGAGATCCGGTTCGTTTTCCAGTTCCGCAAGGTTCCATTGCCGTTTGGTGGCTTTCTTTTTGAGGTCTCTGCTGAATGCCGGAGCGAATTTCGCCTGTAGGCGCCTGCTCATGTCAAGGCCGCTTCAATGAGGTCGCGTCCAGTCTCATAACTTTTACCGCTGCCCGAGGCAATCATTTCCCGAGTCTCATGAATAGCTCGAAGGCTTTCCTCGTTCGGGCGCTTGTAATCGAAAGACAAAGGAATCGAGTTAGTGTTCACCATTTCGGTGAAAAACGCTCGCACAACGGACGATAGGTCTAGCCCGTAGGATTCCACGACACTTGCCGCCCCATCCTTCAATTCGCTATCAAGACGGATAGTAAGACTACTCGACGCCATTTCTCCTCCAGCCGTTGATCGCACTGACAGTTTGGGGCATTTGTTAGTGCACCAGCAAGCGTCTAGCTGTGCCATCCAGCCGCCACGAAACACAAAAGTTCCACGCCGCCAGCTGGCCGCAGTGAGCGGAACCGCTGAACAAAGAAAATCCTCAACGAGAATTGCGGCTTAGAATCGAAGCATCAGCACTACCACCAACCTCCAAGGAGGGATGACGGTGACTAATGAATGCGCAGAATCTGCCAAGATCAATGAGACCACACAGCCAGACGATGCCGAGCTCGCGAAGGCCTCAGCCGCCCTCATAAGAACAAATGCGCACGTGTACGAGGAACTGGCGAAGTGAAGTACCTAAGCATGCCCGCCATAGACCTTTATCACCACAACCCCAACCGCTAAAATTCATCGGTGGCCGCGCACTGTGGGCCCACGCTGCGGGCCCGAGCTGCACGGCGCCGGCATCAGTCACGCCAAGCGCGGCTACGATTCGAAAACAGGCAGAAAAGGGATAACCGCATGGATGAGGAGAAGGCCATCGGCACTGAACAGCCGCGCAGGAAGCGGCGCGGCTGGCTGCCACTATCCGAAACGCTCTCGCTGATTTCGGTGGTTATCGCGGTGGCCGTCCTCGGCTTGAATATTTACGACCGCCACGAGGCGATCAAAGCCGAGCAGTTCTCCCAGGCCAACCAGGCCTTCACCCAAAATAAGATCACCGCGGAGGAACACCGCACCGACACCGGGAAAATCGGCCGGCAGATCACCTCGAGTTTCCACAACGCCTCCCCCAACCCGGTTTTCGACCTCACGCTCGCACTGCCCGCACCGCTCGACGGCCTCACCGTCTCCGCCGACCACTATCACGAATTCCGGCAAACCGCCGCCGGCTACGAAATCACGTTCCCCACGCTCCCGCCGAAAGAAAAAGCCGAGTACGTGGGCACCTACGGCGACGCACTTTTCGGCGACCGGCCCCCGCGCGCCGTTATCAACGAAAACTTCCGTTTCTGTTTCACGGACGTTAACGGCCAGCGCTGGCTCGCCGACCATCGCGGAGCCCAGCGTATTTCGTCAACAACGCAGTGCATTCCCGATAAGAACGACGACGCCGCCTAGCCCGCTGCCAGCACACATGGCTACGGGAAGCTGGCCCGCACGGTTGGCTACACAGCCACTCTGGATGAGTCCTCTATTTTGAGCGTGTACATCGTCGAAAAAACGGTGAACGACAGCACCAGCAGCACGATCAGGCATACCCCGGCCACCGGCAGCAGAATCATACGATCCACGGACTTCACCACAAAGGGCAGGGCCGCCACCGCGCCAAATAGCACAATAAGGCCAATAATGGCTCCCTTCTTGAGGCGATAGCTGAGATAGACGTCATCACCTTCCGCGGCGGAGAAAGATACGGGATTGCTCTTGAGGGGAACCAGCGTTCGCACCTGGGCAACGCAGGCGCCGTCGCCCACCTCAAAAACATTATCGCGTTCGGGAAGCAGTACTTCCGGGCGTTTCTTTCCGTTCACGCTCAAATAGTGGCGGCTCCTATCATCGAAGAAGGACCACCGCCTTCTCACATGTAGCCGTGCCATAACTCGCACCTCCTTGTGCCTACATAACCGCACCCCTACATAACGATGTTACGCATAATTTTATCGCATTTATTCTGCGCGGCATTCAATTTAATTGTTCCCACTATGGCCGGCGGCGCTCCTCCCCTCTAGGATGGGGGAAGAACCAGAAAGGAGGCCGCATGCGTGATATTGCACCCTATTCACAACGCAAGCATTATGAACTGCCCTCTTCTCTGAATGCGCTTCGTGGCCCTGGCATGGGTGGCACTCTCTACCTCGACCACTCGATCATCTGGGCACCAAATTCTCAGACGATCCATCTTGAAAGCAACGGCCTCATCAAGCGCGGTTATACAGCGTTGATCAACGAGGGAACTACCGAGCAACAGGAGCGCTGGCTCAATCGGGAACTCCTCATGCAGGTCTGGCCAACACTTAGTTTGCCGTGGCGCGTCTACGAGATGTGGGAATCAAAATTCCCAGAGCTGCCGGAGAATCGGATCTTCCATGGAAAATCTCGAATTTCAGCGTAAACTCACCCGCCTCATCCTCTCGAAGATCAACGAGTACGGCTTCGTTCTGTGCGGCTCGGGAGCGCTACGTGAGCACGGGATTATTACGCGCCCCACCGAAGATATCGACCTTTTCACCGTCCAGAAGCATGCAGATACGTTCCCGCTGGCGTACCAGAAGGTAGTGGAAACGTGCATCGAATACGGCTTCAAGGTTGCGACGACGCACGCAAGCGGCCAGTACGCCAACCTGGTCATCTCCGACGGAGATAACGTTTTATCCATCGATATGGGTGTTGATTGGCGTGGCTTCCCTCCGACTACGTTACATATCGGCCCAGTTCTGGCGGAGGAAGATGCCGCGGGCAGCAAAGTCGCCGCGTTGTTTTCCCGCGCAGAACCGCGTGACTATTTGGATGTGGATTCACTTCGCCGAAGCGGGCGCCATACCGACGACCAGCTCATCACCCTCGCCAAGGAAAGCGATCTCGGATTCGACATGGGATTCTTTATTCAGCGCTTAGAAGCCTGCGCTTACGTGGACTTCGACGAGGTAGCCCAGTACGGCATCTCCGAAGAAGAATTCCACGCCATTCAAGAACGCTACGCCCAGTGGCATACAAGCCTGAACAGGTAAGGCGGCACCCACCCCTCTCTGTTACCCGCACATTCGCCAGCAATAAAAGACCTGGTCATACGTCACAGGGAATCGGTTTTCAACCCTCTGACCTGCGGATTAGAATAATGATACGAATTCTCTATTCAAATCAATGTTGTATTCATTGTTCAACGATTGGGAAATAAGGAAGGGATCTCGTGACCTCTTTTCGTAAGATAGCGGGTGCCACCCTGGCGGCCACCCTTATATTCTTCGGCGGCACACCCGCGCTCGCCGATCCAGCTTCCCCCACGGGAGCTTCCAGCGCCGAACAAGCCAAC
>NZ_JBOZBG010000021.1:0-36129 GCF_051264595.1 Actinotignum urematis
CACCCCGCTGCCGGCGGATGTGGCCGTGCTTATCGAGTCACTGCCAAAGTCGCACTAAATGAGCCAAGTCAGGACCTTGTTGAAAAACTGGAACGCCCGGGGGACGGCGGGAAATTCTGGCTGGATTCTTTGGGAGAGCTTGGGCGGCGCGAGAACCGTATTCGCGTAATCCACGCCACCCTTGCCATTGAGGGGAATACCTTGCCGCTGGAGACAGTCCGGGCCATTCTTGGCGGTGAATATATCGCGGACGTGACAGCTCAGGTTCTTGAGGCGCATAACGCCGGCAGTGCATATGACCTGCTCCCCGAACTTGATCCGATGTCAGCGCGCGATGTGCTACGTGCGCACGGAACCATGATGAGCGGGCTAGTTCCCGAGAGCGGGTGTTTCCGCTCTGGCGGTGTGGGGGTCTTTGCGGGGAGTGTGGTTGTGCACGCGGCTCCGCCGGCGGATCTGGTTCCGCAACACATGTGCCATTTGCTCGCGTGGTATCAGGAATCCACGTTGCACCCGCTTATAAAGAGCGCGGTTTTCCATTACGAATTCGAGTTCATCCATCCCTTCGCCGACGGCAACGGGCGTACGGGCCGGCTCTGGCATTCTCTGCTCCTTGGCCGCTGGAAAGAGATCTTCTTCTGGCTTCCCGTGGAAGAATTCATCCGGTCACGCCAGCAGGATTATTACCGAGCTTTCGTTGTTGCGGGTAAGGAAGGGGATAGCTCGAATTTTGTTGAGCTTATGTTGGAGATAATCCGCGATTCCTTGACCGAAGTCGATGTACTTGGTCGGTCGACCGACCAAGATACCGACCAAGATAGCGTCTAAGTTACCGGCCAAGATAATGGTTCAAGTTACCAGTCACGGCAACGTCGATTCCGATACTCCGAAATAGCCCCTTGCTGCCCTGCCTCTGCCGGGCTATCCTTATCGCATAACAGTGTTATGTGAAATGGGGTTGCGGTGGCGGCACGTGGAAATAGCTCAACACGGGAACGGATCCTTGCCGCGGCTTTGCGGACTTTTTCCGAGCACGGCTATGAAGCAGCCAGCTTGCGTGTGATTGCCAAAGAAGCCAATGTCACCACCGGCGCCCTCTATACCCATTTTGATAATAAACAAGCCTTGTTTGCGGCTCTTGTGGAACCCTGTTGCCAGGAATTACGCCAGCGGCACCGCGAAGGTATTATGCGCGGTCTTGCCCTCACGGAAAAGTCGCTCGGCGAAAAGTCGCGCGCGGAAGAACCGCGGGAGGGTGGTAGCGGTGCAGGTGAGGATCTTGGTAGCAGCATCACGGACTGGATGATCGATTACGTCTATGACCACCTCACCGTATTTCAATTAGTTCTGTGGGGATCCGCGGGCACTCCCTATCAGAGCTTCGTAGCTGACCTAGCCGAATACGAAGCCCGCCTCTATATCGAGCTCGGCCCGGAAGATGCGGTATGGCCCGCCTTCGCGCAGGTCATGTGCGAAACCGGCTGGTATGGCTTCTTTGGCGCTCTCAGGCAAGGCCTCAACCGTGAGAACGCCAAAAAATACCTGGGCTTACTTCAGAACTTCCGGGAAGCCGGATGGCGGAGTCTCTTGGAAGAGCCGGTACATTCCGGCACGCATGTGCTCGGGTAGAAAGAAGATCCCATGGCTCACCATCAAGGGAAAAACGCGAAGCAGGCTCCGAAAACGACTACGTGGCAGCTGGTCGCACCCGTGCGCACGTCAATGCTGGTTTCCTTCATTATTGCCGGCATCGGATCCGGCGCTTCGGTCATTCCGTATATCGCATTAGTTGGCTTGGCTGATGACTGGCTCGGCGGCCACGGCGCGGCACGTATCTGGTGGTGGTTGGGGCTCACCCTGGTGGGCTTGCTGGTACATCACATCTGTTACAACTGGGCAGTTGGTATCACCCATATCAGCGAAGCAGGGCTGCGGCATCGGCTGCGCCGTCGTATCATCACACATTTAGGCGCCTTGCCTTTGGGGCGCGTGCGGCGGCTGGGCCCTGGTGAAATCCGGAAAATCGTGGTTGATGACACCAGCGCCATCCATACCCTGGTTGCCCATGCCAGCGCCGAACTCGCCAGTGCGCTCGTGGCACCGTTGGTGGGCGGCATCTACCTGTGTGTGCTCGACTGGAGGCTGGCACTCCTCCTGGGCGGAGTATTTATTATTGCCGTTGGCCTGGCCATGGGGATCGCTTTCCGTGGCGGGGATCAAGCCGTTAAAGACTACGACGTCGCCCAACGGAAACTCGCGGACGCAACCGTGGAGCTTGTTGATGGCATAAAAGAAATCAAAAACTACCAACTCCCCGCCACCGGAGTCGGCGGGCGCTTCACCACGGCGCGGGAAGAAAATTCCGACGCGTCCTTCCGGTGGTTGGCCGGGGCCGGTAAAGGAATTGCGGTGGTATCCGCATTGAGCCAGCCGGGCGTGATCCTCGCGTGGAGCGCCCCGCTCATTTGCTGGTTCGTGTGGAGCGGCTGGATCACACCCGCGAGCAGTCTGGCGTTCTTCACCATTTGGCTCGGGCTGCCCGCGGGGCTGGGGCAACTCATGACGCTCACTCAGAACCTGCAAGGCTCACTGCGGGCCGGGGAAGATACAGCGGCGCTGCTGGCGGAAAAACCGCAGGAAGTAGGGGATTACCAGGTTCCTGCCCTGGCTGCGCGCACTACGGATTCGGCCGCTACGGATTCGGCCGCTAAGACTACGGGCGTCACGGCTTCGGCCGCTAAGGCTGAGACCGTTATAGATTCGGCCGCCCCGGAGCTACGTTTCCAGAATGTGTCCTTCGGTTATGCTCCAGGCCGCCCGGTCTTGCACGATATTAGTTTCACCCTCCCATCCGGAACTCTGACCGCCGTGGTCGGGCCCTCGGGAGCTGGGAAAACTACCATCGGTGCACTCGCGGCACGTTTTTGGGATCCGGAAAGTGGCTGCATTACCCTGGGCGGGCACGACCTGCGCGAATACAGCCGTGCGGGGCTCTACAGCCAGGTCGGGACAGTATTTCAGGATGTGTCCTTAGCGGCGGTGAGTGTGCGGGATAACCTCCTGCTCGGCAACCGGGAGGCTACCGATGCACAGCTACAGGAAGCGGCGGCCCGCGCGCATATCGCCAAACGGATCGCCGCACTCCCGGCCGGGTATGACACGATCCTGGGGGAGGCCGCTGTGCTTTCCGGCGGTGAAGCGCAGCGCTTGAGTATCGCCCGTACCTTGTTAGCTGATCCTCCGCTCCTTATTATGGATGAAGCGAACGCACACCAAGATACTCATACCGCGCAGGCTCTGCACCAGGTCATCGCGGCGCGGCGCGGGCATAGCTCCACCTTGGTGATCGCCCACCGGCTAAGCGGTCTCGCCCAAGCCGACCAGATTCTGGTGATTGCGGGCGGGCGAATCGTACAATCCGGCCGCCACGACGAACTCGCGGCCACCGCGGGCCTGTACCGCGACATGCTGAAAGAGCAGGGAATCCCATGCTGAAAATGCTCACGGCGATGCGCACCGTACTACATGTGCGCCAAATAAAAATCTTGATAGGGGCCTACACCGCGGCCGCGGTGGCCCAAGGCATCACCTTAGCGATGCTCATCGGGTTCCTCCGGGCACTGCTCACCGAAGGTGGCGCTGGCGGCGGTGCGCCGGCCGATGGGCAGCTATCCTCTTGGCTCATTGCGATATGCATCAGCGGAGCCATCACGTTTTTCCTCTACGTGGTGACGATGAGCTGGTCTTACCGGGTGAGCGTGTACGCGATCTGCGACGAGCTCATGAAAAAAATCGGCGCGGCGGTAGTGCGCCTCCCGGTCGGGTGGTTCACCCCATCCCGCCGCACCGCGGTTATAAATGCCACTTCGAAAGACGTTAACACCCTCTCCCACCTGGCTTCCCTGGTTTTCCCTGCGGTGATATCCGGCGTGGTGGTTCCTTTCGTCATGGCGGTGGTGGTCACGGTGGTTGAATGGCGCCTCGGGGTGGTTCTCGCGGTGACCAGTATCGGATTGTGGTTTATCTGGGGATGGATGCATCGAGCAGTGCGCGAAGCCCAAGCCAGCGAAGCCCGGCTCTCACGCCGAGTAGCCGGGCGGATTATCGAATTCGCGAAACTCCAGCAAGTCCTGCGCGGCAGCGGGCAAACCCAATGGCAGCCCCTGGATGAGGCGCTCGCTGCCGAGTCCACCGGAATCCTGCGGACGCTGCGCAGCCAAAGCCGCCCGGCCTCCGCATTCCTCCTGCTGGTTGAACTGGCTTTCGCCGTATGCCTGGGCTGGGGCGGAGCCCTGGTGGTTGGTGGCGGCCTGGATTTCCTCAGCTTCCTGGCCATCGCCGTTGTTCTCACCCGTATTAATCTGCCGCTCTCGCAATCAGTCTTATACTCCACCGCGCTCACGGATTCTATGCAAGCCCTCGAGCGGGTGCGCGAAATTATCGCGGCCGCCGAGGAACAGCCCGATATCTCGACTGTCGCCGAGCCCGTGAACGCGGATTCTGGCGTGCTCGCGCCCTCCCACGCGAACCCAGGGCCGAGCGTATCTCCCGAGGCGGATCCAGGCGTGCTCGCCGATAGCACCATCGAATTTTCCGGGGTGACCTTCGGCTACGATCCGCGCTACCCCGTGCTGCGTGATCTCAACTTGAAAGCCCCGGAAGGTAAAGTGACCGCTTTAGTGGGCCCGTCAGGTGCGGGGAAAACTACCGCATTGGCGTTGGTCGCCGGCTTTTGGCAGCCACAGGGCGGAACCATCACTCTCGGCGGGCGCGATATTCGCGAATGCAAGCCCATGCGCCACATCGCAATGGTGTTCCAGGATGTCTACCTCTTCAGCGGGTCCATCCGAGAAAACCTGACGCTGGCCAAGCCGGATGCCACGGAGGAAGAAATCCTCACCGCGGTAAGCCAGGCCGGGCTGGATCCAGTTATCGAGCGGCTGCCCGCCGGACTTGACACCCAGGTAGGTCCGGGCGGAAATGCGCTCTCCGGTGGGGAGAAACAACGCGTTGCCATCGCCCGAGCTTTCCTCAAAGACAGCCCGATCCTCCTCCTCGACGAAATCACCTCCGCGCTGGACAGCATCACCGAGGCAGTCATCGGCGAAGCGATACGACGCCTCGCCGCAGGCCGCACGGTACTCATGGTCGCCCACCGTCCCTCCACAATTGCGTGGGCAGACCAGGTCATCGATTTTTCGCAGCTCATGGCACGCTGAACCTGCGTATATTCGGTAGCGCAGCGCGCCCAGTGGGAAGCAAGCTGTCGGTATTTCCGACAGGTTCTATCGCTTACGAATTTGATGTGGGTACTGGTACGACGACGCTGCCACTCAGTAAACTGGCCCATGGGAAAATACCGTTCACTGAGAAGAGCGCCACCAGCAACGAAGCTGGCAGATGGGAGGGGTCAATGACCTGGCAGATCGCGGTAGTTATAGTGGTTATCTTATGGGGATCTGCGGTGGTTAGCGGCTGGTTTGCCTACGCCTCGCGCAAAAAGACCCTCAAGCTTAACGAACTCGTCGGGTACCGCACTGACATCATCATGACGAACCAGGAAACGTGGCAGGAAGCGCACGCCGCAGCTTGGCCGTGGACAGCCGCCGCCACAGCATGCCTAGTCTTCAGCGGTTTCGCGGTATTGCTCCCGCTCTCCGACGGGGTGATCGCCACGATCATCATCCTCAGCATGGTGGTGCTGCTCGCCTGCGTATTTGCCGGTGCACACCGCGCTCAGAAGGTTGCGAAACAGATTCTTTGCGAGCAAGAGCGGTGACCGAGCCAGGCAATAGGCTTCTGCTGCTATTCCTAGGGTAAGAAATGGGTGACGGCTTCGCGTGCAGCACTAATTGTCTTGTACATCGGGAAGGTGGAAGCCTGGCTGCTGTGGAGCGAAGTGAAACCATACTCACGCTGGTAGTAATTAGCGACGGATTTTACCTGTGTTTGCAGGATGATATAACGTACTCCGATAATCTCGCTTACCGCTGCGGCCTTAGAAAATACGTGTGCCATGAGTAAGGGGCCCAGCGAGCTCTTTCCTGCATAATCCGCGTGGAGAGCGAATTTACCTAGCAGTAAAGCAGGGTGATGATCGTAAGCCGCCTATAGGCTGCCGTTCTCAGGGAAATGATATCGATCTCGCTTCAAGATGCGCGTAGTAGGGACGTTTGTGCTGGTAAGCGCGAAATATCCGAGCGGCTCGCTCGAGTTCTCTTGGCAAAGTACCCACACCACGCAGGTATCCTCTTCCTGGAGTTTGCGAGCTTTGTCGCGGAGCCACCTTCCGAGCGAGTCGTTGTCTTTTCCTGTAATGAAAGAATCGAGGAAAATATCTTCGTTCAGGCGAGTCAGATGGAAAGACATCCCAAATCCCGAAGTTTCTCAAAAAACGAAGCCGGCGTTGGGGTTTCTTCGAAGGGGAAAGGATCGTAGATGATCTTGCGATCCGGTAGCGCAAAATCAGGACTCTTTCTCGTGACGAAGTAATCGATAATCTCGAAGCTTGACAGCGCCGCGCGCTTTGCTCCATGTGGGCGAGACTGCCATGCCTCAACCCATGGTTCCTCCTGCTGTGTGGCGCGGGTCAGTTCCTCAGGAGTTATGTCACCATACCGATCCCAGACTGCCTTCAGAATATCGCTGGTGTAAAGATCGAACTCCTTGGTTTCTTCTTCCCAAGCGGCATGGACTTCTTCGAGAAGCTTTTGATCCACAGTTGCGCGGCAAGCAGACGCCGTAAGGAGATCGCCTACAACGGGACCGTTCTCCATTGCGCAGAAGGCATCATCGAAGAGGGCTTCGCCTGTTTGGTAGCCGTACCAGCCAAAGGCATAGAAGCACAGTTTTTGCAGTTTGGGCGCGGACAAGCTGCCGGATGCTGACTGGGAAACGAAAAACTGGGCTACGTCAAAAACGCTCATGGGGAGACCTCCTGTCCCATCATTCTGGCATAAGACAGGTGGCTTGTATGCAGTCAGGAGCATCGAAATTATCCTTTCGTTAGTTGGCCGGCGCGCTGGTACGAGACTCCGAGAATGGCGCCGATATCGCGCAGAGTTAGGCCGTTTTCTTTAAGTTCGAGTGCAATGCTGCGTGTTTGTGCCGCAGCCTGCCGGGTGAGTTCTTCCGCCTCGTGGCGGAGACGGTATGTTTCTGCAATCCGGATATCGAAACCTTCGGGCAGGATGATATCAATGGAAGTATCGAAGCTATCGGCTGCGAGTCCAATTTGAGATGTGATAGCGCGCCGGATTACCTCTTCAGCCTGATCGAGCTTTGGACATTCTGAAACATGATCAACCGCATGGCATTCCAGGTGCCACTGTTTACCGGCACGTTCGGCGCTTGCTTTGAATACGGGGCGATTCATGTTTTCTTCTTTCTTGTAGGTGGTTGGCGGAATTCTAGCCCGGCTTGAAACTGTAGTCAAGCCGGGCTAGAAAAGATGCAGTGTTTTACGAGCGGACTTTAGAAGGGAGTGCAGTCTTCCCGCCGTCGAAGCCTTGCCGTTGCGGCGTCGTACTGTAAGCAGCCAATGTCAAAGGCGCGGTGATGGTTCCGGCACAGTAGCAATCCATTGTCGCTGGAGTCGGGTGCGCCGTTTCCTCTGGATGCTTCAATATTAGCGACCTCATGCGTGCGAGGTTCCGGGCCATTCTCCTAGGGTAGAAAAGGTGGGCGCGCGACATCTCGCACGCCCACCCGATTGCGTTCTCGACTAAGAGCCGCGCTCGCGTACAGCCAAGGCTGCACGCCAGCGGCACCGGCCGCACCGGCCGCCCGGGTCTCGCCGACCGCTCCGGTCGCCCCGGCCCGCGCCACGCGCCGGCGCTAATCCCCGAGCCACTCCAGCATGCGGTAGAGCAACTGGGTGGCGCCGGGCATGAAACCGGCCCCGTGATGGTAGGTCGCGTCCATCGTGGAAACCACCAGCTCGGCGGGGAAAGTCACATTATCGTGGTAGAGCAGCATATTCGGGTGATCGGGAAGCGCCAAATAATGCCCACCCCAGGGATCCACGCCCGGCCCGGTCTGCTCCACCTGCGTGAGTACCACCAGCGGCGTCGCCCCCGCCGGAGGCGCAAGCACCCCGTGATAATGCCAGTGGACGGCCTCATCGGAAAGATACTCCCAGAGCGGGTGATCAGTGTTCACTGAGCGCCGCCCCAGATCCTCGCCGGTACGCCAGGACCAGAAATTCGTGCCGCGCGGAGTCTCAGACGCGCCCGGCAGCCAACTATCCACCTGGTTAATACCATCGATAAATACTTTTTTACCGGCCTGCCCCAGGAAATCCAGCACCTGGCCGTGCTTCGCAGCCACCACACCCGGGTGATTACGTGCCGCCAGATAGACGGCGTCGAACTCCGAAAAATCTCCCGAATAATCCGGCCAGTACACGGGGGTGACCGGGCGCGCCCGCACGGCCGGATCTTTCACGGTCGCGAGGTGGAAAAACGAACCGGTATGCACAAATGCTATTTTCTTCATCGCTACTTCTCCAGGTACTCGGTGATGGCGCGGCGCAGCTCGGCGGCGGACGTGCCCGGGAAAGCGAAACCGCTGAGGTCGTTACCGTTGTGGACGATCACTTCGCCTTCGCCCAGCCGGTAGCTGACGTCCACCGGCAGCTTACCCGGGCCGATCCCCGTGATCACCCGGGCGCCTTTGGGCAGCTCAGCCAGGAAAGACCGCGCGTAAAAACCGGCCACCCCGATCTCGCGTAATTCCTCGAAGGAATGCTGGCCGGGCACGCCGGTGCGCAGCAGCATATCGCGCCGCTCCACACCCTCCCAGATCGGATGCGGCTCCACCGCACTCAGCCACACATCATCCAGCCCGTGAAATTCCATTTTTCGGTGGCTCGGCAGCCCATCCACCCAGCGCCGCATCGGCAGGCCATTGGCCAGCAATTTCCCGCCCGCGCGCACCCACGCGCTCAGGCGCTCGCGCTGAGTTTCCAGGAAAAGCTGATCGGCGCCCATCGACACCACAATTCCGCGGTAATCGGCCAGCTGGGTGCCGGGCAGTTCGTAGGTATCAATAAGATCAGGTGGCGTGCTCGCATCGCGCACCATATTCATAATCGTGAGGATATTACCCATCGTGGTCCTTTCTTTGCGAGGGTGGTGTGGAAGCGGAAGAGGCGGCGTCGTCGTTCGCACTGAAATCCGGTACGACGACGCACTGCGAGCCACGGTCAACCGGAACATCACGGACCCGAATCGGAGTGCGATAAAGGGTGCTCAGCCGCGCTTCGGTGAGTTGGCGCGCGGTTTCCCCGATGGAGAGGTCGTCGGCATCCATGACGAGGGTGGTGCGCGAGGTGAGGAAGGCGTGCGCCGGGTCGTGCGTGGTCATAATTATGGCCAGGCCCTCGGCTGCGAGCGTGCGAATAATCGTGAGGACGCGGCGCTGATTGCGCAGATCCAGGGCGGATGTTGGCTCGTCCAAAATGAGGGTGCTCGGGGTGGCGACCAGGGCGCGGGCAATGAGCGTGAGCTGGCGTTGCCCGCCGGAAAGCTCAGCATAGGTGGCCCCGCCTAAATGCGCGATGCCAACCCGTTCGAGCGCCTCCCAGGCGGCCTCGCTATCGGCGGCCGAAGGGCTGGCGAAAACTCGCATGGTGCGGGCCCGGCCCATGAGGACCATGTCATGCACGGTGAACTGGTGGTTTGCCGCGTGGGATTGCGGCACGTAGCCGATGGGCCCGTCGGAATGGACGCTGCCTTCCACCGGGGTGCGCACCCCGGCCAAGCAGGTCAGCAGGGTAGTTTTCCCGCGCGCATTCGGCCCGAGCACGGTCAGCACTTCGCCGGGGCGGGCCTCCAGCTCCACCCCGCGGAACAGCCACGGGCCGCCGCGATAGTGATGCCCAAGATTATCTGCTTTAAGCAAGAGCCCGCCCCTTCCGCGCACGCCGAATAAGCAGCCCAATAAATACCGGGGCGCCGATGGTGGCGGTCAAAATTCCCACCGGAATTTCCACCGAGGTCGCATTGCGCGCAATCGTGTCAATAATAAGGAGATACATCCCGCCCATGAGGAAAGACTCCGGGATAACCACGCGATTATCGTGCCCCACCAGCAGGCGCACCAGGTGCGGAATAACCAGGCCCACCCAGCCGATAATGCCAGCTGCGGCCACCGAAGCCGCCGTAAGAAGGGCGACGGCGAAAATACACACCCAGCGCATCGCACTCGGATTAATACCGAGAGCCCGGGCATCCTCATCGCCCAGCGAGAGCACATTAATACGCCAGCGCAGCGCCACCACCACGATCAGCCCAATAATAACGGGAATAATAATAGTGGTGACTTTTGCCCACGACGCCGCAGCTAGCGAGCCCATAAGCCAGAAAGTAATCGAGGGAAGTTTACTGTACGGGTCGGCCACGTAGGTCATGAGGGAAACCATGGCATTAAAGAACGCGGACACGACCACGCCGGCCAGCACAATCGTGAGGGTGGCCGAATGGGAGCGAATCCGCCCGATGAGCATGACGCAGACCACCGCGGAGAGCCCGAAAATGAAAGTGGATCCCATGAGAATAAAACTCGAGGTACCCACGAGGATCGCCAGCACCCCACCGAAGGCAGCCGCGGAAGAAACCCCCACAATATCGGGGGAGACCAGCGGGTTACGGAACAGGGACTGGAGCACCGCGCCGGAAACCGCCAGGCACCCACCGAGCACCACGGCAAGGATGACCCGCGGGGCCCGAATTTGGTTAATGGCCACCAGCGCGGAGCGATCTACATCATCCGGACTCGAGAAGAGGATGCGCACCACGTCCGGAGCACTAATGGAGAGCTGGCCCATGCCCATCGCCACCACCATCGCGCCGAGCAGCGCGATGGTGGTGATGAGCAGCACCGCGAAAGCCGCGGTGCGGCGCCGGGCGATGGTACTGACGGCTGTGGTTGGCGCGCTGGCCGCGGGTGCGGGGGCGGTAGCCCCCGCCGTCGTCGTACTCATCGTTCCCGGCACTGCACCGGGCGCACCGGATGCGGCCATTGAATCTGCGGATTTAGCGGACAACGTCATAATTAGCGCTGCCGGCATTAATATCGGTGCGCAGAACCAGATCGATATCTTCGTCGGTGAGATCGTAGTTGTAGACCCACTTCGTCTTCTCGCGCATGAGCGCGGGCATATCGACCTTAAATTCTCCCGGGTAGGCGAGGGCCGCCACGTAATTCCAGTACAGCGGCGATTCCGCGCACGGAACCTGCCAGCGGTACACGCCCAGCGGGGCGCGGTAGACGCGCTTATTCTTAATAGCACTTACTTCGGCCAGGCGCGGATCGTTATAAAGATCGTCGGGCACGGCCTTATCGAAAGCGGAAAGGAAAATAATTTCCGGATCCCAGGCCAGGATCTGCTCCGGGGAAACGATGCCATCCTGCACCACATCCGAGGTGGCCATATTCTGAATCCCGGCCACATCGAAAACGTGCTGCCCGTAGCTCTTTTCGGTATTCGCGGACATCTTTTCCGCCGAGTAGCTCAGCTGCAGCCCGCGCGGCTTGGGCTTGCCCAGCGCTGCGACCTGCTTGGATATCGATTCCTGTTCGCTGTGCATATAGTCGATAAGCTGCGCGGCGCGGTCTTCCTTGCCGAGGATTTCCCCGAAAAGCTTGATCCAGGTTTCCAGATTTTCCTGGGTGCCGTACTTGAGCCCGAGCACCGGAATGCCGGCCGACTCAATCGGGGTAATAAGATCCTCGCTGCGGTCACCCCACTGAATAAATACGTCCGGATCCTGCGCCAGAATGGTTTCCATATTCGGGGTGAATTGGCGATCCGCGATCACCGGGGTGGTCACCGAGGCGGGGAAAATCTTCGAAATAATGCCCTGTTTATTGGCGACCAGCAGCGATTCGTTAATCCCAACAATGCGATCCCAGGATCCATCTACCGCGGCAATAATGGTGGGCGCGGGAATCACCGCGGAGGCAATTTTTTGCACCGGGCGCGTGACTTCCACCTGGTGGCCGCGCTGATCGGTCACGGTGATGGGGCCGCTTGCGGCATCGCCCGTGGCGGGGGAGGCCGACGACGCAGCTGCGCTGGCACCACTCGAGCTGGTAGGTGATTCGGTAGAGGTGGAAGATGCGGAACAGCTCGCCAGTAACCCGGCGCAGAGCGCGCTCAGGGCAACGGTCATGACACGGCGTTTCACCAATGCTCCTTTGTTAGCGGCCGGGGCGTGAAACCGGCTCCCGACCTAGTGGTTAGGTGGCCCTAACTTTATGGAGTGGAGCGCGGGGTGTCAACCGTTATGTGGCGTGAAAATCCTTGTAAATGCTTGAAAATCCGGGAGTGGGTATGAGTATGCGCGGCGTTGGCTTGGCGTGGCGGGGGCGGCGTGGATGCTCAGTGTGGCTGGCTTGACTTCGACGCCCGCCCAGACGCCGCCGGGCAATTCCAGCACCGCATCAATTTCATGGCCGTAGGAATCGCGGTAATGCCGCACGTGCCCGCCCAAGGTCTCGGCAAAACGCTGAGATCGTGCACAACCGCTTACGTTGCAAAATGTAGAGCCCTTACGTTGCATTTTGTAGGCTCTCTACGTTACAAAATGTAGGCCGGTTGCGTTGCAAAATGTAGGATGGGGCCCGCCGGGCGTTTTCAAACGTACCGGCGGGCCCGCGACGTGTACGCGAAGAGCGGCACTAATCCGCCGAAGCGGCGCTATTTCGCCGAGGCGGCGGCATTCCGCCAGGCCGGCACTAATCCGCCGCGGCTCCCAGCTGCCAGCCGGCCGCGCGCCGTCGATCCTCCCAGAACTTCCGGTACAGTCCGCCGCTTTCTAGCAGCTCCGCGTGGGTGCCCACTTCGCGCACGGTCCCGCCCGCGTCGAGTACCACGATCTGGTCCGCACCCTGCACCGTTTCCAGCTTGTGAGCAATCACCAGCACCGTTGCTTCCTGGCGCAGCTGCTGAATGCAGGCGCGGATAGCGGCGGTATTTTCCGGGTCGAGGGCCGAGGTTGCCTCATCGAAAAGCACGATAGGGGCGTGCTTGAGGAGTGCCCGCGCGATGGAAACCCGCTGGCGTTCCCCACCCGATAGCATCCCGCCGCGTTCGCCGACCGGACTCTCCCAGCCATCGGGCAACCGCGCGGCAATATCGCTTACCCCGGCCATATCCGCGGCCGCCCGCACTTCGGAATCCGTGGCGCCCTCGCGCCCCACCCGAATATTCGCTTCGAGGGTGTCGTCGTACAGATAAACATCCTGGAACACCATGGACAACTGCGCCATGAGCTGCGCCGTCGTTTGATCACGCACATCCACGCCACCGATGCTCACGCTGCCGCCGTCCACGTCCCAGAACCGGCACATGAGCCGGAACAGAGTGGATTTGCCGGCCCCGGAGGGCCCCACAATCGCGGTGAGGGTGCCCGGGCGGGCCGTGAAACTCACACCGTCGAGTACCGGGGTATCCGCGCGGTACCCGAAACGAACGTCCCTGAGGGCAACTTCGCCGGGCGTGGGAAGGGCGACGTCGCTGGCCGGCTCGCTCGGGACAGGTGCATCAAGCACCTCGCGCATGGAGTCAAGCGGGGTGCGAGCCACCTCGGTCGCCATAACGAAAGCGGTGAAATCCTCCAGATTTCGCATGAAACGCAGTGCCACCCCGAGGAAGGCGAGGGTGGCCGCCGGGTTGAGCAGCCCGCCGGTGCACAGGTGCACCGCCAGCGCGATAAGACTCACCACCAGCAGCTGCGCGCCCACCCCGGAAAGTAGATTCGCGGCGATGCCCAGCCACAGCGAACGGCGCTGGGCGGCGAGGTTCGCGTTCACAGCGGTGTGGAGCGGCGCGAAAGTGGCGGCCTGGCCGGTGGCCCGCAGGATCGGCTGGCACCGGGCGTATTCCACGATCCGGTCAGCCAGATCGCTTTCGGTAGCACTGGTGGCTAGCTCGGAGCGGCGTCGTAAAACCCGGGCCGCGCCGGCCAGCGCGCACAGCAGCGGGAACGCAACCGTAAGGGCAAGCCCCAGCTGCCACTGCCAGATCCACATCCCCACCAGCAGCACCAGGGCTGCGGTGGCGTTGCGGATAATTGGGGTGGTGAAATGGGCGATGCCCTGGCCGATGGCCATGAGGCCGTCGGTGACCAGGCGCGAGAGGGTGCCGGCCCAGCCGGAGCGGAACCATCCCAGCGGCAGGCGGGAAAGCTGGTCGCCCAGCAGGCTGAGGCTGTGGCGGATCACGTCCATGGCGGCGGTGTAGGCCATGACCGCCTGAACGTAGGCGGTGAGCAGGCCGGTCACCGCGAGTCCGGCAAGCACGCTCATCCAGCCGCCCACGCCGAGCCCGAGGGTCGGGGTGCCGGTGGACCATGTCAGCGCCAGGGGCACCACGGTGAGCAGCGCCAGGCCCTCGATCATCCCGGAAAGGATGACCAGGATAATCGAGCGGCGGTAGTAGCCGTGGCCTTCCTTAGTGAGGACCGAGCCGTAGGCGTGCACGAGGAGCGGATCGGAGAAACGCCCGGTGTGCGTGTGGGCGCCGTACGTGGCGGGTGCGCTCGCGGTGTGCGTGTGCCCGCCGCCCGCGCGCCCGCCGTAGGTGTTCGTGGCCTCAGAGTTCTTAGGCATGTTCGCGTCCTTCCATGAGCCGCACCCAGAAGGGATGCGTGGCTACCTCGTCCGGGGTGCCCAGGGCAGAAATCCGCCCCTGTTCCAAAATGCAGACCTGATCCACACCGAGCACCGATTCGGCGTGGTGCGCGATCACCAGCACGGTGCGCCCGGCCACCAAACGGTTGAGGGCGCTTTGAATTTCCGCTTCGCATTGGGGATCGGTGGCCACGGTCGCCTCATCCAAAATAAGAAGATCGGCGTCGGCCAGCAGCGCCCGCGCGATGGCCAGGCGCTGGTTTTGGCCCCCGGACATCGTGGTATCTTCCCCGAGCACCGTGTCCAGCCCCTTGGGGAGGGCGCAGATATCGTCCCAAATATTGGCGGCGCGGGCCGCCTGCTCGATGGCGGCGTCGTCGGCATGGGGACGCGCGAGGCGAATATTATCGCGCACGGACATGCGCAGCATTTGCGCATCTTGGAGCACGAAAGCGACCCGCGCGTAGAGGTCTTTTTCGGGGAGGGTGCGCAGGTCGCGCCCGTCGAGGAGCACCCGCCCGCTATCCGGATCGCGGAAGCGCGCGAGCATGGTCGCCAGCGTGGATTTGCCCGAACCGGAGGGCCCGAGCAGCGCGGTCACGGTGCCGCGGCGCAGCGTGAGGGATACGCCGTCGAGCGCCTGGATGGTGCGCCCGGCGCGCGGATAGGAGTAACTCACGTTCTCGAAAACAACATGCGCGGGTACGACGCCGCCCGCGGCTTCCTCGGTACTCGCGGCCGCGGGGGCTGCGGGATCTGCTGCGGGATTTTCCGCGGGGGCTTCCAGCTGCGGCAACTGTTCCACGCTCGTCACCTCGATAATGCGCAGCGCGGAATTCCCGGCCAGCTGGTAGGACCACATGCTGGTGGAGAGGGTGTCGAAGGTGAGCGGCACGATGAGGCCGATGAGGGAACAGGCGATGACCTCGGGGAGGGTGGCGCCGCCGGCGGCCAGGATCAGCGAGCCGAGCCCCATATTGACGAGCAGCACCACCGGCGCGGAAATGAAGGACATCGCCAGCGCGGAGCCTTTGAGCAGCGGCCCGCACCAGTCCCAGTAGAAATTCCCGAAATCATCGGCGGCGCGAGCGAAAGCGCGATGCGCGTGGCCGACTTTCCCGAAGCTTTTGACCACCTGGATGCCTTCCACGAATTCCACCCCGCGCGCGGCGAGGTAGCCGAGCCGGTCGTCCATCTCCGCGGTCTTTTCGCCCATATCGCGCATCATGAACATTTGCGCCGCGAAATAGAAGGGCAGCGGGATGATGGTGAGGAGCCCCAGGCGCCAATTCACGGTAAAAGCAAAAATAACGAGGGCGAGCGGGGTGGCTACCGCGGCCGTGGTTTCCACCGGGGCGTGCGCCACCAGGGTGTGCAGCGTGGTGGTATCGGCCTGGATGGCTTTGCGGATCTGCCCGGAGCGCGCCCGGGAGAACCACGAGAGCGGCGCGCGTGAAATCTGTGCGATAATGCGCTCTTGGAGCAGGCCGCGCAATGTGAGATCCGCGAAATGCGTGATGGTGAGCGCCAGGAAGTAGAGGAGCAGCTGGGTGCAAAAAGCCCCGGCAAGTAGTTTCACATTCCAGCTGAGCGCCGCGGTATCTATCGGCGTTCCCGCGCGCCAGGCCGGCAGCAGAATATCGCCGATGCGCACCAGCGCAATAAACGGCGCCACGGCCACGAGCGAGGAGCACACCGCCACGAAGCGGCCGAGCGCCAGGCGCGGGGCAATCGGCGCCATGAGTTCTTTGAGGGCGCGCTGTCCTTGCGCGCGTTTTTCTTTATACGTATCGACACGCGTGGCGACGCCGCCGTTCGGGGCGGTGCCGGCATCTGCGTGGGTGAGTTGAGCCGTCATCCCATTCCTCCGCGAACAGTAGGAGAGGTGCCCCGCGGGCGATCCGCGGAGCACCTCCATATTAGGCTTCCCTTACTTCGTGGTAAATAGGACTCAGAAATTACGGTGCGGGGGTGGGTGCGGGCCCGGCGTGCGCTCCTGCGCTTTATCGTGCCGTAGCGTTTTACCGTGCCGTCGCGCTCCTGCGTTTTACCGTGCCGCGGCGGGCGCCTCCTCATTTTTTGGTACGACGACGCCGCTACCGGCTTTCGCCTCGCGGGGCCGCGACGTGCCGGCATGGCCATCGCGGCGTATTTTGATGATGGCAGCAAGGACGGTGGCCAGCACCGAAGCGGCGAACCATATCCCGAGCGCGCTGGCGTAGGCCGCGGTGTCAATCGGGCCACCGGCAATCGCGGCACGCAGGGCGTTAACCGTGTGGGTGACGGGCAGCAGCGGGTGGACGGCCTGGAAGAAGCCCGGCGCTGTTTCCACCGGGTAGATGCCGCCGGCCGCGCCCAGCTGGATCACGATCATGAGGAGCGCGATGAAACGACCCGGGGCGCCGAAAAGCGCAATAAGTGCCTGGTTGATCGCGATATACACAATCGAGGAGGTGACGCAGATGGCCAGGGTGGCGCCCGGGTTAATGAGATCCACATTCCCGAAGAGGTGGAGTATCCCGACCAGCAGGCCCGCCTGCACGATTCCCATGAGCGCCCCGCTAGCAACCGAACCGAGCCCGAGCCGCAGCCCGGATACGCGCGCCGCCGCCAGGCGGCGCGAGAGAGGTGGCTTCATGAGATAGAGGCCGATAGCGCCCACCCACATCGCCAGCGCGATGAAGTAGCAGGCCACTGCCGCACCGAAATCACCGACGGGGTGAGCGCGGGTGGTGCTCAATTCCACCGGGGTGGCCCCCACTCGCTGCATCGTTTCTGATTCGCTCGGGGTGTAGACCGGGATTTTCTCCGCACCTTCGGAGAGCTTCACTTCCAGGGTGGCGGCGCCCTCGCGCAGGGTGTGCAAACCGTCGCGCAGGGTTTCCTGGTTGGTCGCGAGGGTGGTGGCGCCGCTGCTTACCTGAGTGGCCCCGCTGTGGGCGGCGCGTGCCCCGGCGGCTAGTTCAGGGGCACGGGCGGCTAGTTCGCCGCTTCCGGTAGCGAGGAGCGCGGTGCCTTCCGCTAGCTGGGTGGCCCCGGCGGCGGCGCGGCTGCTCCCGACGGCCAGGGCATCGAGTTGGTCCGCGAATTCCGTGGTGGCGGCCAAGGCTTGCTGGCCTCCCGCGGCGGCACGCTGCGCACCGGCGGCCAGCTGGGCGGCACCGTCCTTGAGCTGCGCCGCCCCGGCGCTCGCGGCCTGCGCCCCGCTGGCAAGCGCGCTCAACCCGCCGCTTTCGGCACCCGCGCCAGGCTCGCCGCTCGCGCCGGTGGCGGCGCCCGCGCCAGGTCCGCCCCCTGTTCCATTGTCGCTACCCATGCCGGACCCGCCCGCCGTTCCAGTTTCCTCGCCGACGAGGGCAGCTATCCCGCCCTGGAGCTGGGTGGATCCCTCAAGAAGTTGCGCGGTGCCAGCCTGTGCCTCAGCGAGCTTCGCCTTGACCACCTCCGGGGGCAGCACATCGTACATCGCGATGAGGGTGCTCAATCCGTCATTGAGGTTATTGAGCCCGCCGCTGAGTTTCTCCGCGCCGGTGCCCAATTGCTGCGCTCCGGCAAGGGCGCGGTTGGCTCCCTCCGCCAGCGCGGCATTCCCCTCCGCTACTTTCTGGCTGCCCGCCGCCACATCCTGGCTGGCGGCCGCCAAGGTATCCAGGCCCGCGGCGCTGCGCTCCGCACCATCTCGGAGCTGGCCGGCCGCCAGGCTCGCGGCACTGGCCCCACCGGCTACCTGGGAAACCCCCTCGCTGAGGGTGCTGGCCCCGCCCGCGGCGTCGCCTGCACCGGCCGCGAGCTGAGCTGCGCCGTCGTTCATACGCCCCGCACCGGAAGCTAAAGTTTCCGTTCCGGTGGCGAGGCTCCCGGCGCCCTCGGCCAGTTGGCCGGCGCCCTCCGCGAGCCGAGTTGCGCCGCCGGCCGCGTCACGCAGCCCGGCGCCCAGCTCTCCGGCCCCGCCCGCCGCGGCGCTCAGCTGCTCGCTCAGCGTCCCGAAGGAAAGGTAGATGCCATCAAGATATTCGGCCGACACCTTCTCCGAAACCGCCGCGGTGGCGGTGGAGGCGATGACGCGTCCCACATTGCCGACAATATAGTTGAGGGCATCGTCGGTGACGAAGGAGAGCCGGGCGCGGGTGGCGGCCCCGGGGCCGCGCGCCACGGAAGTGGCATCGCTGGAAAACGACGCCGGGATGCTGAGCACCGCGTAGATATCGCCGTTAGCCAGTTTCTGCTGGGCCTCCGCGGCGGAGTATTCCCGCCACTGGAAGTTCTGGCGTTCTTCGGTTTCCAAGAGCTTGGTGGTGATGCTTGCGCCCAGGTTCACCTCGGAGCCGCCCAGCTGTGTGCCGCGATCCTCGTTCACAATCGCGGCCGGGATCTCATTGAGGTTGCCGAGCGGGTCATCGTAGGCGCCGGTGAGAATCAGCGCGTAGATCATCGGGATAATGGCGAGCCCAAACATAATAATCGCGGGGCGGATGCGCTCCCGCCAGCTGCGGGCGGGAGCCGGCTGCGCGGACGGCGCGGCCGGCCCGGTTTCCGCGGTGGTGCGCGGCGTCGTATCCGGCTGCGGGGCGGTGTTTCGTGATTCGCTCATGAGTGTTCTCCATAGGCGGCGCGGGTAAAACTGCCCACTTCGGTAGCGAGGCGGGGAAGATCATCGGGGTCGGCGGGTTCCTCGGTCATCCAGTGGAGCACACGCCAGAGCAGGCCGGCCGCCACCATGGAAGCGAAGTCCATTTCCGCTTTCGAGGGCGGGGGATAGGTGCCGTTCGCCCCGGCGGGCATGCTTGATTTAGCGGTCGCAGGCGCAGGCGCGCCGTCGCCCGAAGTTTGTTTTTCGGGTGTCGGCGTACCGAACATGACACGGCCACGGGCGCGAATGGCCGGGGCACTGAGCAGGCGATCACGAATCGCCGCGATAATCGGGGCTGCGCTCCCGAGAGCCGCGGAACTGGTGAGAGCCGCGGCAATGAGGTGGCGGTGCTCCAACAGAGTGGTGAGCATGGGGAGCAGCACCTGCAGCTGTACGTCGAGCGACGGTTCTTCTGAGGTTGGCACCGGGGTGGCGTCAAAAATTGCGTGGAGCCGTGTAAGAACGACGGCGCGCACCAGTTGGCTAATCCCAGAAAAATGCTGGTAGAAAGTGGGGCGGGTGACCCCGGCTTCCCGCGTGATCCAAGAGACGGTGAGATCATCAATCGCCGCGCCGCTATCAATGAGCGCGCCAGCAGCGTGCACCAGTGCATCGTAGGAGCGCCGGGCCCGCGGATCGTCTGCGGCAGGGCCGAGGGGGCTGTGCTGGTTTGCGGCGGGGCCGAGGATGCTGTGCTGATTTGCGTTCGGCATTCCGCTCGTGCCGCCGTTGGGAGCGTCTGTGTGTACCTCTCTCATGCCGCCTAATTTACACATGTAAAATAGGCGGCGCAAGGGGAGGCGGGGTGGTAGGTGTTTTCCGAGCTGTAGTGCAGATGTCGTACATGCGAAGTACATCTCGGAAAAACAGTCACCCATGTACATTTTGTGAGTCGGCCTGGTCTCCCTCCTCCTCAAGTGCGCATTTCGGACCATCACCCTCGTCAAGTGCGCGTAAGAGACACGAAATAGCTCCGAAACGGTGCTCTTACGCGCACTTTGTTTTCGGGGCGGGCTGGACGGGCCCGGGCTGGACGGGCCTGGGCCGCCAGATGCCAGATCAGCTCCGGGTGGTGGCTGGCCGCCAGGCCCGCGGTGCAGAGACAAAGTGGTACTGGAGAACTGCGGGCCTTACAGAGTGGTACTGCACGACAGAAAATCGGGTGTTGACTGTAGCTCCAGTACCACTTTGTGAGCCGGCGTGATGGTGGGCGGTCGGTGCCTGTCGTTCGCAGGCCCGCCCACCGGCTTAAATTCACCGAACCCCCGGCCTGTCACTCGGCCGAGGGTCCGGGAGAAAAGCGCGCGGCGCGCGCGGCGCACAACCAACCGCCTACAAATGCCAGGCGCGCTCCGGCTCAGTGGACTCGAAAAGCAGCTCGCCGCGCCGGTAGGAAGCCAGCACCGGGGCGTGGAAAGCCAGGGCCTCGCGCCACGACGGCGCCCCCAGCACGATGAAGTTCGCGGGATTACCCACCTTGATGCCGTAATCAGGCAGGTGGAGGGTGCGCGCGCCGTTATGGGTGATGAAGCGATAGGAATGATCGATCTGCGAAGCCCCCATCATCTGGGTCACGTACAGCCCGATGAGGGTCACGTCGCGCAGCGAGCCCGTGCCCAGCGGATTCCACGGATCGACGATATCGTCCTGCCCGAAGGACACGTTGATTCCGGCTTCCGTCAGCTCCTTGACCCGGGTCACCCCGCGGCGCTTCGGATAGGTATCCGTGCGCCCCTGCAGGTGGGTATTGACCATCGGATTGGATACAAAATTGATTCCGCTCATCTTGAGCAGTCGCAGCAGCCGAATGAAATAGGCATTGTTATACGAATGCATCGCCGTGGTATGCGAGGCCGTGACCTTCTCCCCGATACCCGCCTCGTAGGCCCGAGTCGCCAGGGTTTCCAGACCGCGCGAAGCGCCGTCGTCGATCTCATCACAATGCACGTCCATGAGGAGGTTGAATTCCTGCGCGAGGCCCACCGCGTAATTCAGCGAGCTCACCGAGTATTCGCGCGTGAATTCGTAATGCGGGATGGCGCCGATGGCGTCCACGCCCAGCTCGGCGGCGGTGCGCAGCAGTTCGCGTCCGTGCGGGTAGGATTCGATGCCCTCCTGCGGGAAGGCCACCAGCTGCAAGGTGACGCGGTCGCGCAGCTCCTCGCGCAGCTCGAGCAGGGCGCGCAGCGCGGTGAGCTTCGGGTCGTTGATATCCACGTGGGAGCGGATGTATTGGATGCCGAAACGTACCTGCTGGCGGATCGCCCGCATGGCGCGCTCCTTGACGTCCTCCACCGTGAGCTTCGCCTTGCGCTGCGACCAAATCTCGATGCCCTCGAAGAGGGTGCCCGATTCGTTGGGGTGCGGGTCACCCTCGGTCATCGTGGTGTCCAGGTGCACGTGGGATTCCACGATGGGCGGCAGGGCCAGGCGCCCACCAAAGTCGCGGACGGTGGCGGCCGGCGCGTGGCTCGGCTGCGCCGTCGTACCGGAAACGGGGGCGGGCGAAACTGCGGCGGAACCGGCAACCGGCCCGGCGGGCGTGATCGCGGTAATGACGCCGTCGGTCACGGTGATATCGGAGAGGTGCTCAGCGTTTTCGATGCGCAGATTCCGGAAAATCTGGGTGCTCACGGGTGCTCCTTTCGGGTGCGTGCGATACGTTACGGTGCAGCGCGCGGGCGCTTACTTCATTTTTGCGACGACGCCGCGGCCAGCGAAGAACACGGCCAGCGTGGCCACGATAGCGTTGAGCGAGGCAATCCCCACCGGGATGGTCCAGCCCACCAGCGCCCCGGCTGCCACCGCGATCACCGCGGGCCAGGCCACCGCGCGGGTCGCCGAGGTATTCGAGGTGTCCGCGGCGGAAATCCGCCCGGTTTCCACGGCTTCCACGATGGCCTGGTAGGCGCGGCGGTTGGCGAAGTAGTCGGCCACCAGCACGGTGCCGATCGGGGGCAGGGTGGCGTTGAGGAAGCTCAGCCAGCCCACGAAGTTGTCGTAGAGCCACAGCGCGCACAGGGTGCCGAGGATACCGGCGATGATGACCAGCGGCTTCTTGGGGCGCTTCGTCATATTCGCGAAGCCCAGGCCGGTGGTGTAGAGGGCGTTGTTATTCGTGGTCCAAATATTCGCGCCCAGCACGATGAGGGCGGGGATGGCCAGGCCCTGGGCGATCATGACGTAGAAGATGTCGTCCTTGCCGGTGAAGGCCCCGCCCACCGCGCCGAAGGAGAACATGAGGGTATTGCCCAGCAGGAAGGCGATGACCGTGGTGATAACCGCGGATTTCGCGGAGCCGGCGAAGCGGGTGAAGTTCGGGGTGGCCGAGCCGCCCGAGATAAAGGAGCCAACCACCAGGCCGACCCCCACCATGACCGGCATGCCGCTGGTATTCGCGAAGATGCGGGTGAGGCCGCCGCCGTCCACCGTGGCGGTCACCATCGAGTAGGTGCCCAGCCCCGCGATAAGCGGCACGGAGATGAAGGAGACGATCTCGATGGCCTTGATGCCGTAGTAGGCGGAGGCGGTCATGAGGCCGCCGGCGATGAGCACAATCGGCCAGGGGCTAATGTTGAGGATTTCTGCGGTAGGGATGGCGAACATGGCCACGCCCACGCCGAACCAGCCCATCTGAGTGAAGGCGATGAGGAAGGAGGGGAGGAAGGAGCCGAAGCGGCCGAAGGAGTGGCGGGCGAGTTCGTCCACACCCATCCCGGTTTTTGCGCCCACGTAGGCCAGCGCACCGGTGAAGGTGGCCAGGATGGCGCCGCCGATGGAGACCGCGGCGATGAAGCCGCCCAGATCTAGGCCGATGCCGAGCTTCGCCCCGACGGACATAGACGCGGAGAAGAAAGTGAAGCCGAGCATAACAAAGCCGACGGCCCAAAAGGAACGTCGGCTTGAAGTGGGAACAACTCCGAATGAGAAATCCTCGTCCGGCCGGTTGTTAACTCCTGCGGAATCAGGAATACCGGAAAGGCCGGGATTATCGGGAATTCCGGAACTGGCTGGAATGGTGAGATTCCCATCGATAGGGTGATCAATCGGTTGAGTGGCGGTCGGGATTTTCGTTTCCGTCACGGACATGAGTGAGTGTGCCTCCGAATTTTCCTGAGCCTTCCTGATTTTGGCTCAAATTGCCAATAGCATATTCCTCTCCCGGGGCGGAGGGAAATTTTTTCGGCGTGAAACGGGTCTCAGTCGGATAGTGCCCATTAAGAGGTACGACGACGGCGGGGGTGGTACATCGCAGTGCGATGTACCACCCCCGTGAGCTGGCGCAGGGCGCGCTTAGCGCTCGATGCGGATGCGGCGCCAGGCCAGGATCCCGAGGCCCGCCACGAGCGCGGTGGCTGCGAGGGCCGCTCCGGAACGAGCGTCGCTACCGGTGCGCACAATCCGCGGCGGATTCGCCGGAGGGGTGCTCGGCGGGGTGCTGGCCGGTGGAGTTACCGGAGGCGTGCTCGGCGGCGCCGGGGGAGTGGTCGGCGGCGCCGGCGGCTCCGTGGTGGGTGGCGGCGGTGTATGAGTATTCGTGATGACGTACCCGCTGGCCGCATCCCCGCTGATTACGCTTGTGTATCCAGGAACCTGCACTTCGCGTACTGAGTACACCGCCTTGCGGCCCTCGCGGTACACCGGGAGATCCGTGAACTTCCCGGTCCATTCACTCGCGGCGCTCAGCTCCAAGCTCTGACCCACCGGCTGGCCCGCATCCAGGAGTTCCACCGTGACCTTATCGGGGCGCAGCCCGGCAGGCGCGGCGTCGTCGTTCCATTTCTTCGCCACCGAAACCTCGGTGGACATGGTGTTGGTGAGTGCCACCGTGTAGAGCTTCGCGCCGTCGTCCGCCGTGGTGGCGGTGGTGCGCAGCGTGTACGGGGAGTTTTCCGCGCCGTGTTCGCGGAATTCGATGGGGAGTTGCTTGCCGGTGGCCGCGTCGATGAGCGTGGCCGGGTTGGGGAAGTTCGCGATCTCGGCCGTCCACTGCTGCGCGGCCGTGAGGGTGATTTCCTGGAGTTTGTGCCCGCCGACCAGCACGTCCAGCGTGATGGACTCGGGGCGGGTGGCGGCGTCGTCGCCCTCCCAGGCCTTCATGACGCGCAGGGTCCAGATGTCATCCTCACCGAAAATCAGCTCGCCGTTATTGGCGATGCCGCCGCCGCTAATGCCAATGCCGGTGGCGCGATTGTTTTCGATAATAACGCTAGCTAGCTGCCCAGCCAGGGCTTTTGCCTCCGCGCTCGGCACCGACTTGAAAGCCTTATTGTCACTAATGGGTTGGCCGAAGGGAACCGGGGTATTTTGCCCGCCTTCCTGGTAACGCAGCAGCTGTTTCTCCGCGGGCCAATTAGTGTGAATGCCGTAGGCGGAGCCATCCTGGAACCAGGCGCGCGGGGAACCGCCGAGCATCCGCTCGCTTACTACAACCGGCTGGCCCGCAACGGGCGTCGGGTTATCGAATTCGTGTTTGGCAACGCTGAAGAAGTCATCGCCGGCGCCCTTGTATTGCTGCTGGGTACCAGCATTCGGCGCAGAATTATCGAAAATAGCCACGCCTCGGGTGATATTCATGGTGGTTCGGCCGGTGGGGCAGTTCCACACCCCGCCGCCCTGCGGGCTCGGCGGGCGGTTGCCAGCTCCGACCAGCCGCATTTCCGCGATCTCATTATTGCGGATAACCGCGTTGTGGATGGTGAGAGTGGAGCCTTTTTCATTGTAAATACCAGCACCGCCCCAGAAGCCGCGGGACGTATTTCCGCTAATAAGCCCGGCCGTGAGAGTGACCCGGCTATTCGACCGGAATGCGAGCGCACCACCGGATTCGCCGGAGATGTTATTCGTGAACGAGGTCCCGGCCAAAGTGACAGTGGCTTGAGATGTATGCAGACCTCCGCCGGCTACGGTGGACTCATTTCCGGTGATGATTCCACCGGTGAACTTCGCCTCACCACCGGTGATATGAATACCGCCACCCTGGCCCCTGAATATGCCATTGGAATTCCCGCGGATCTCGCCGCCGCTCATGGTGAAGGGGGAGTGCATAAGCGCCATAGCCCCGCCGATTTCTGTGACGTTGTCGCTCAGGGTGCCGCCGCTGAGCTCCACGGTGGCACCTTCGGTGAAGACCGCTCCACCGAAACCGTTGGACTCCGGGTTGCTCACCGTATTTTTGCTGAGTGTGCCCCCGCTGATCACGAGCTTCGCGGGCTGCTCCGGGCTGCCCCATACCCCGATAGCTCCGCCGAGTTGCAGGCCGGAATTTTCGGCGAGGGTGCCGCCGCTGATGGTGACAGACCCGCCGTAGGCGGTAATCGGTGCATATTTTCCGGCGACGACGCCGCTCGGCCCGAGCGTGCCACCCTGCGGCGCACTGGAATTACGCGAGAAATCAGCGGTTCCACTGATATTGAGTTCCCCGCCCTTGACGAAAATAACCGGGCCGGTCAGGGCCGTATCGTGAATCGAGCCGGCACTCACCGTGAGCGTGCCCTCCACCACGAATTGGGTCTTGGTAAATGAAGGACCGGCCAGGGTGAGAGAACCACCCTTCTCTACCTGCACGGCCGGTAGGTCCGCACCGGTAACCTCGCCGCTGCCGGTGAGGGTGAGCTGGGTGCCGGCCGGAACTCGCAGCACCGGCGCATCCGCGCTGAGACTCAACTTATGGGAAAGAGTCGCGCTTATAGCGCCCGATTGGGAAGCGGTGGTGACCAGTTCGTCCCACGTGGATGCGGTGGTTCCGCCCGGCGGATTTGGCTCCCCGAGCGCGGTCGGCAAGGGCGCGATGGCCGCGAGCAAGCCAAAAATAAGAGCGATGAGGGCGCCGGAGATTTTTCTGGTCACAGGTTCCTCCTTCGGTACGATTGTGGCGCAACACCACCATTGGCGCGAGCGATTGAAAATCGATACAGATTTAGGCTACCCGTTTCGCGGCGCTTGCGCAGGCGCTGTGGCGTGCTTCGCGGCTCGGCGCATTTCCGCTTTGTGGCTCGGTGCATTTCCGCATTGCGTGCCGCCCGATGCAGGCTTCCGCAATGGTCGTGAATCCACCCCACCACGTCCGCAATTCACCCGTATTTCACACGTCCTATTGACGCACGCTCAGATCGCGCTACAGTTAATCCCCGAAAGTTCAAGTTAGGGTGCCCTAATCCGCCCTGATTCGTTCTCACTACTTCGTTCAGGAGTGACTCACCGTGAAAACTAAAGACTTTATTAACATTGGCGTTTTTACCGCCATCTACTTCGTTGTTGTTTTCGGCTTCGGGATGCTGGGCGTGATCAACCCGGCGATGATGTTCGTGGGCTACGCGCTAGGGATCATCGCCAACGGCGTCGTCGTTTTCCTCTTCAAAGCACGCGCCCCGAAATTCGGGACCCTCGGACTCATGGCGCTGCTCGTGGGTGCACTTATGGTGCTCACCGGTCACCCGTGGGTGACCGTGCTGCTCACCTTCGGCCTGGGGCTGCTGGGCGATTACCTCTTCACCCGCGGCAAGCGTTACCTCAAGATCCTCGGCTACGCGCTGATGTCGCTGTGGTATGTCGCCCCGTGGTTCCCGGTCCTCACCGACGCGGAAGGCTACTACCAGTACATCGCCGGCTCCATGGGCACCGAGTACGCCGACGGCCTGCGCTGGTTCCTCTCCCCGACCATGATTGCCATCTGGGGCGTGGCCGTGTTCGTGCTCGGAATCATCGGCGGTTTCTTCGGCGATTCGGTGCTGCGCCGCCATTTCCGCACGTCCGGTATCGCGCGCTAGCTGCGAGGTTCCGGTGGATTCCACAATTTTTAACGACGACGCCGCGGGCCCGCGTGCTCGCGGCCCGCTCGCTTCCCCTACCGGTGTGCCAGCTCAGCCCGGCAGCAGCGCGCCCGGCAGCGGCGTGCCCGCGGTGCTTGATGCCGGCGCGATTCTCAGCTTGGATGAGCGCCGGCGCTGGCGCCCGGACCCGCGCACCGTCCTCCTCCTGGTGCTGGTGGGCAATGCGCTGGTCATGACCCGTGGCAGTTTCCTGCTCGCGGTCATTGTGGTGCTGGTTGCCGCACTCGCGCTCGTGAGTAACGGGCGGGTGAAACTGGCCCTCGGCATCATCGTCGTGGAATCCTTCTGGATGTTCCTTATTTTCCTCCCGAGCCTCACCGGGGCCTCCGCTTTGGGTGCCTTTTTCGTGGCCTTCGGGTTCTGGATGTTCAAATTATGCGCGGCGGCCGCCCTGGCCGGGTATGCCCTCACGGTGCTGGTGCCCGGCGAGCTGGTGGCCGCGCTGCGCGCCCTGCGTATCCCGGTGGCGGTGACCGCGCCGGTCACCGTGCTGCTGCGTTTCTTGCCTATTGTGGTCTCCGAATACCGGGCGGTGCGCGAGGCGATGGCGCTGCGCGGCCTGGCCATGGGCTGGAGCGCCGTGTTCCATCCCTTGCGCTACCTGGAATTTATCCTGGTCCCGCTGCTGTCCTCCTGCGCCCGCATTGCCGATGACATGACGGCGGCGGGAACCCTGCGCGGCCTCGGCTCGCGCACCCGCCCCACCTCGCTGCATCGCCTGCGTTTCTCCTGGGTGGATGCGCTGTGGCTCGCGGTCATCGCGGCCCTCATTGTGGCGCGCTACTACCTCGCCAATATCAGCTTCACCCCGGGAGGAGTACGATGAGCGCGCCCGATCAGCAAACACCCGATACTTACCTGCGCGGCGTCACCTTCACCTACCAGAGCGATCCCGAGCTACCCACCACCGAGTGCGGCGTGCGCGATATCGACCTCGACCTCCCGGAAGGCTCGTGCACCCTCATCACCGGGCCGTCCGGTTCCGGGAAATCCACGATCCTCAAACTCCTCAACGGCCTCATCCCCGAGCTCTACCCCGGCGAGCTGCACGGCGAGGTCCGCCTGGCCGGGCGCGTCACCACCGCCACCCCGATCCAGGAGCTCGGGCGCGCGGCCGGCACCGTTTTCCAAAACCCGCGCGCGCAATTCTTCACCGCGAAAGTCCTTGAGGAGCTCGCCTTCGCCGGCGAAAACGCCGGGGACGCCCCTGAGGTCATCGCCGAACGCATCGCCCACGCTGCCACCACCTGGAATATTGAGCGTTTCCTCCCGCGCCGCCTCGCCCAGCTTTCCGGGGGCGAATTGCAATTAGTGGCGAGCGCCGCCGCACTGGTCGGCCCGCACCGCATCCTCCTCTTCGACGAACCAACTTCCAACCTCAGCCCCGAGATGGTCGGGCATTTCGCGCAGGTCGTACGCGCCCTCAAAGCCCGCGGCTGGACCACGATCATCGCCGAACACCGCCTCTACCCGCTGCGTGGCGTAGCGGATCGCGTCGTCGTGATGCACGGCGGGCGCATCACCGGGCGCTACGCCGCCGCGGATTTCTTCGCGATGGACGAAACCGAACGCATCGGCCTGGGCCTGCGGACCTTGCGGGTACCCGAACGTGCGGCGCGCGTTCCCGCCACCGTGCATAAGGGCGACGACGCCGGCACCCCGGCCAGTGCGCCCACCACCCCGGGCGTGGTGGCCGAGGCGGTGCGTTTTGCCTACGGGCCCCACGAGGTGCTTAATCTGGAGCGGGTGGAGCTCCCGGCCGGGCAGGTCACCGCGCTGACGGGGCCCAACGGCGCAGGGAAAACCACCCTGGCCCGGGTGCTCATCGGCCTGGCGCATCCGGAATCTGGTGCGCGAATTTCCTTCGGCGGGAAAGTGTGCCGGGGGCGCGAGCGGCTGCGCCATTCCAGCTTGGTCATGCAGGATGTCACCCGCCAGCTTTTCGCGGAAACCGTGCGCGGGGAAGTGGCGCTGGGGAATGCCGGGGTGAGCGCGGAACGGATCGACCAGGTCTTGGCCGACCTCGGATTAGGCGAGGTAGCGGACCGGCATCCGGCTACTCTATCGGGCGGGCAGAAGCAGCGCCTCGTCGTCGCCAATGCAACGGTGGCGCATGCCGACTTTTATGTCTTTGACGAACCGACCTCCGGGGTGGATTATCGGCACCTTCGCTCCATCTCCACTCACATCCGCGCGCTTGCAGCGCGCGGAGCCACGGTCCTGGTGATCAGCCACGATCCGGAATTCATTAACGAGGTGGCCGATAATGAGCTGCATCTGGAGCCGCGGGATCCGGAAAGTGGAACGCAGCGCGCCGAACTATTCGGCCTGCTAAAGTGACGGGTATGGATACGGGTTGTGCAAAGCTTGCGGCGCTGGGCGCCGGCTGGCGTCGATGGCGCGCCTAATTTTTCTTCCCCGCACGCGCGTGCTTCGCGCGTACGTGCCCTCAGGGATCAACGTCACCCCATAATCAAGACCCCCGCACTGTTATCACAAAGGATAATTATGCAGTTTTACCCTGCCCTCGCTGAGCTGAGCGCCTTCAGAACCGAGCACTGCGTTGCGCCCGAGCATCACTCTGCATCCGAGCATCACTCTGCATCCGAGCATCACTCCGCTCCTGAGTTCCGTGCCGTGCCTGAGTACCGTGCCGCGCCCGTCGCCACCGAAATTCTTTCCGATTCCCTCACGCCCGTCACCGCCCTGAAAATCCTCAAAAACGTTTCCGATCATGTCTATATGCTCGAATCGGCCGGCCAGGATCAGACCTGGGGGCGATATACTTTCCTCGGTTACGATCCGAAACTTGAAATTACCGCCGTGGACGGGCAGGTGCGGATTAATGATCAGCCGGCCGCCTATGATTCCCCTTCGGATGCGATCCGTGAGGTGCTCGCCCGTTACCGCAGCCCGAAAATCCCGGGGATGCCGCCTTTCGCCGGTGGGCTGGTGGGATATTTTTCCTATGACTACGTGAAATATGCCGAACCCACCCTGCGCCTCGATGCCCCGAACGAGGAGGGATTTAATGATGTCGATCTTATGCTTTTTGACACCGTTATTGCCTTCGATAACTTCCGCCAAAAAATCATATTAATCAAGGTGGTGGGCCTCGATAACCTGGAGGAAGAATACCCGCGGGCTACGGAAGAATTACGCGAACTGGCCCAGTTGCTGCTCCACGGGGAGCCGGTGGCGGATACTACCGGGCGCTTGACCGGCCCAATTACCCCGGTCCTCAACGAGGCGGAATTCGTGGCGATGGTGGAGCGCGCCAAGCACTATATTCACGAGGGTGATATTTTCCAGATCGTGCTCTCTAATTGCTTGCGAGCAGAATTCACCGGGTCTCTTATTGATACTTATCGGGTGTTACGTACTATTAATCCTTCCCCGTATATGTTCTATTTCAGCGGGCATAATATTGAGGTGGCGGGGGCCTCCCCGGAAACCCTGGTGAAATTGGAGGATGGCACCCTCTTCACCTTCCCGCTGGCCGGCACGCGGCCGCGCGGGGCCACTCCCGCGGAGGACGCTCGCCTGGAAGAAGAGCTGCTGGCCGACCCGAAGGAGCTGGCCGAACATAATATGCTCGTGGATTTGGGGCGTAATGATATTGGCCGCCTGGCGCAATTCGGCACCGTGAACGTGGATCGCTTCCATGACGTGGTGCGTTTCTCCCACGTCATGCATATTGGTTCCACGGTGAGTGGGAAAATTCGCCCCGAGTGCGATGCCCTGGATGCCGTTGTTTCGATTCTGCCCGCGGGTACCTTGAGCGGGGCGCCGAAGATTCGCGCCTGCCAGCTCATTAATGATCTCGAAGGAAATAAACGTGGTATTTATGGCGGGGCGATCGGCTACCTCGATTTTTCCGGGAACCTCGATACCTGCATCGGTATCCGCATCGCCTACAAGATCGGGAACACGGTCTACGCGCGCAGCGGCGCGGGTATCGTTCAAGATTCCGTTGCCGCCACCGAATACCAAGAAACCCTAAATAAGGCCGCGGCCGTCCTGGAAGCTTTGCACGACGCCGCCCAGCTGGAGGAATGCTCATGATCCTCATCATTGATAACTACGATTCTTTCACCTACAACCTGGTGCAGCTGGTCGGAACTTTCCGCCCGGATGTCAAGGTGGTTCGTAATGATGCCCTGAGCGTGGCGGAGATTGATGCGCTGGCCCCGGATGGCATTATTATTTCCCCCGGCCCGGGCTTCCCCCGCGACGCCGGTGTGTCCATGCCGCTGGTGGAGCAACTGGCCGGAAAATACCCCATCCTCGGGGTATGCCTGGGCCACCAGGCGATCTGCGAGGCCTTCGGCGCTACTGTGACCTATGCGGCGGAGGTGGTGCACGGCATCGCCCGCCCGGCCCGCATGGATACCTCCAGCACCCTCTTCGCGGGATGCGCGGATGAAGAAATGGTGGCCCGCTACCATTCCCTCGCGGTGCGCAACGATACCCTAGGCAATGATCTGGTGGTGACTTCGCGCTGCGTGGGGGATGGGGAGGTCATGGCGGTGGAGCATCGCCGCTTCCCCGTCTTCGGGGTGCAATTCCATCCCGAATCGATCCTCACCCCCTGCGGGCGCACGATCATGAAGAATTTCCTCGCGCGCTGCCGGTAGCTGCGTCGTCGTACCCTTATCGTGGTACGACGACGCGCACTAGAATCGCGGCATGACTAACGACGCGTCTGCACCCGCGCAGCTCCCCATGCCTGAGCGGCCACTATGGCGAGCTCGCGGGCTCGGCGCGGCTGCCGTTCTGGTGCTTTCCTGGGTGGCTGTTGTGTGGACTGTGCGTCAGTCCCTGGTGCTGAACTCGTACGCAGATGGCGCGTGGTGTAGCTGGAATGCGACACGGCAGTGCCGGGTGACTCCTTTTCCTTGGGACTATTTGCTTATTATGCTGGCCGGGATCGCGGTGGGGATAGGTGCTTGGATTGCTCTGGGGCGTTCACTGCCGCGAGCTTCGAGTAAGTTTGGCGGTGCCCGCGGCCCGCGCAAGCAGGTACGTTACCTGGCGATAGCGGTGGAAGTGCTGGGCACGCTCGCGGTCGTGGCGGTGGCAATACTCGGAAGCCTGGCCGCGCTCTTCGGTGGTGTGCCTGAGGGAGCCGTGGCCGGGGTGGGTCTGCTCGGGTTCGGAACGGGAATGCTCTTTTCCCTTACCCTCGCGGTGGGAACAGGTGCCTGCCGCGCGGCGTGGATGAACGGCGGAGCGGTGGCTGTGGCCGGGGCTGGCGCGGGCGTGTTGATGGCTCCTAGCCTGGTCACCGCGGGGCCACTGGGCTTGATCATTGTGGTTATCGTTTCTTGTGGGGTGATGCTGGGTGGTCTTGTTTTTGCGCGTGAAAACTGCCGGACAGAAGTCGGTAAGGCAGCCGAAAATGCGGCCGGAGATGCTGGCGGATCACCGGGTTTTCTCCTGAAACTTAGCCTGGGCGTTACCGCCGCGGCTGTGGTGCTTTCCGCCTTAGGTTGGTGGCTGCTTCCTTCGCCGGCGGATCGCAGCTTTATGAAGGGCGAGTCGGTAACGTTCCCGCGAGAAGTGGAAGATTCCCGGGATTCTTCGGGGGCGTCCGTACCGCAAACTACGCCTACGGGGGAGGTTTCGCCCGTGCCGGAACCTTCGCCTATTTCTGGAGGGCCGTCCAGGTCTACACGAGATCCGCGCCCGGGCGCAATTTCGGCGCCGTGTACGTCCGAGCAGGTGGATATGAGCCGGAGCTCGGTGGATGGTGCTCTTGGTGCGCGGCAGGTGCGAATCACACTCACCAATCGCAGCGCGACCGCGTGCTCGGTGCGGGGCATGACCGGGGTGTGGCTCTCCGATGCGGGAGGCCAGAGCGATAGCTTTCCCGGCACCGAGCTCGCGACCACCGAGCTCAGAACCACGGAAATCACCGGCGCGGACTCCAGCGCCTATGAACGTGGAGTTGAGCTTCCTCCGGGGGACAGTGCCACGATGGAGATTGAGTGGCGGGTAAGTAACTCCGGGGATGCTGGCGAGCAGCAGCAATTAGGGCTCCAACTGAGTCCCGGTGGTGAAGTGATCCCCGTACCCGCGCGGAAAGGCGAGGAGACGTGGTTCGACGGCGATATTACGCTGCCCATCCGGGTAGGGGCCTGGCACTAACGTAATCATTCTCATTGGTGCGTTACTCGGACTGAGCTACCCAATCAGCGAGGTAATTGGCCTGGTTCGTGAGAAACATTGTGCCGAGGTAGAGCCGGAAAAGGATTCGGGAAAACACGCTAAGTTCACCGAAACTCTCCGTGAGCGTAACAAAGCATCCTTCGCCGGTAGCACTCGACACGGCTTCAGGGTCATCTTCTGCAAGCAGGGCGAAACGGCGAGATTGCTGTGTGGCAGCATCGTGTTGGCCGGAGAATTCCCATACTGTGGGGCGGCCTTCCGCGCCCGGGTAGCGGAGCACCCAGCCGGCGCCTCCCTCGGAAATATCGGCGAAGTTGGCGGCGGCGAATTCCGGGGACGCCGCGTATTCGCGCACCGCGCTGGCGCTGGTTGGCAGGTAGATCCGCAGCCGCGCGGTGCGCTTGATCCGGCGGGGCTGGGTGAGGGGTTCAGCGGCGGCAAGCGCAACGATAAGCTGCTTGCGGTCAATCCCTGCGCGCTCCACAATCGCGCGGCACGAGGCCTCGTTGTGGAGCAAACGCATAGCTACGCCGCAGTGATAATCACGGCCCGGGAATTTCCCGCTGAGGAATTTCTGCAGGTCTGCAGGTGGGGCGAGCTCGGCGGCGTCGTCGAAAATCTCAACGCGGGTGCGTTCACGTAACTGCACGGGCGGTAACCCAAATTCTTCGAGGCGTTCCGCGTGGAGCTGGTCAACGTGCTCACGCGCAACCCGCAGCGTGAGGCCGGCGCGGGCGCAGACGCGGCTGGCGCTGCCCCCACACGCGAGCAAGGCGACGAAAACATCGACGAGGCTGATCTCTTCGCGCCAGGCGCGGCGCGCTTCGAAAGCAGAATTCTGGATGAGCTGCAGGGCAGCGGCGGCGGGCATTTTCATGACGGGTTCCTTAGGTCGCGCGGCAGCCCCGCCGCGTATTTGCGATGGGCTGATTGCTTGGTTACCTCCAGGCAACGGCCAATATCGCTCCAGGACATGCCCGCGCGCACCGCTTCCTCGACGTAGTACTTCGTGATGCGATCAGCCTCCACGCGCATGGCGTGGGCGGCGCGCAGCTTCTCCGCAATCACCGCTGGATCTAGCCTCGCTTGCTGCTTCTTCGTCATCACGCCGTCAGTATATGCTGACGCACTTCTGTGAGGCAAGGGCCATTACGCGTCCGGCGTGGTGGCCCCGGGCCGAGTGGAGCGGCAGGCGCGGAGTGCAGCGGCACATATTCCCAGGGATCCGCCTATCCACGCTGCGGCGCCGATGAGGTTGAGTGTTTCGGGGCCGCTCGCCCTCCATAGCGAAACGACCCCTACGCTGACCGCCACCGCGCATAATGCGTAGGCGATGCTCGCCCGAGTCCAGCCGGCAAGCCGGTACGTGCAGCCGGTTCCGACGGCGGCCAGCACCACCGTGGCAGCCACAAAAATCGCGGGCGTGGCGGTTCCGGGCGTGAAGTGCCAGGTGTCCGTCAGGTTGAGAGCCAGAGCGCCGAGGCACATTGCGAGTAAAACGAAAGAACTGGTGAGCGATCCGTAGCGAGCCACGATATGCATGGTAGCGAAACCTCCTCGTTGAGATATTTTGGCGGTGCGGGTGCGGAGACGGGTGTGAATGCAACGCTCCCCGGGAACGGTCGATATTTCGTCCAATCCCGGGGAGCATTAGTTGTTGTCTCGGCGTAATCGTACGATCACGTTCCGAAACTTTTTAGCGGCGACGACGCCCAGCGGTCAGGGCCCCACCGGCAGCCACCGCGGCGGCCGCGGCCAAGAGCCCAAGCGTCACATCAGCACCGGTGTGCTGCAGCTTCTTGACCTTCTTGACCTTGGTGGGCTTGGAAGCGTCTGGCTTGTCACCCTTGTTGCCCTTGTCAGCATTGCCGTTATCAGCCGGGGTGAGCAGCTTTACGGTCTTGTCGGCCGGGATTTGGCTCGTGGAACCATCCGGGAACGTTACCGTGACGGTTCCATCCTTGCTGACGGTGATCTGTGTGTTCTCCGGGAGATCCGGGTTGGCCTTCTTGACCTTGTCCTTGACCTGTTCACGTTCCTGATCGGTGACGTTGGTCAGGTCCACAACTCCAGTGAGCTCGGGATCCTTGAGGGTGATCTTCTCGTTGTCCTTGAGCTTGCGGACGGTCTTGTCGGCCGGGATCTGGGTCTCAGAGCCATCCGGGAAGGTAACCGTGACGGTCCCGTCCTTGCCGACGGTGACCTGGGTGTTTTCGGGCAGGTCGGGGTTGGCCTTCTTGACCTTGTCCTTGACCTGCTCACGTTCCGGATCGGTGACGTTGGTCAGGTCCACAACTCCAGTGAGCTCGGGATCCTTGAGGGTGATCTTCTCGTTGTCCTTGAGCTGGCGAACCGTCTTGTCCGGAGTGATCGTGGTCGTCGACTGATCCGGGAAGGTCACGGTGACCGTGCCGTTTTCGGAGACGGTGATCGTGGTTCCTTCGGGGAGGTTCGGGTTCTCCTTTTCGACGGCCTTCTTGACCTGCTCGCGTTCGGGATCGGTCAGCTTATTGACATCGACAACTCCGGTGAGCTCAGGATCCTTCAGGGTGACCTTCTCGTTGTCCTTGAGCTGGCGAACCGTCTTGTCCGGAGTGATCGTGGTCGTCGACTTGTCCGGGAACGTTACGGTTACCGTGCCGTTTTCGGAGACGGTGATCGTAGTGCCAGTAGGAAGATCCGGATTCTTCTTCTCAACAGCCTTCTTGACCTGCTCGCGTTCGGGATCGGTCAGCTTAGTGACATCGACAACACCGGTGATTTCGGGGTCGTTGATCTTGTTCTTCTCGTTGTCCTTGAGCTGGCGAACCGTCTTGTCCGGAGTGATCGTGGTCGTCGACTTGTCCGGGAACGTTACGG
>NZ_JBOZBG010000022.1:0-35557 GCF_051264595.1 Actinotignum urematis
AGATGTCCGTGGCCTACCCTGACCGGTTTAATAAGTATTTATAAACAATGCTCACACACAAACAACTTGACACACTCCGATGAGTTGGGCTTTACCCTGGCGTTCTTCTGGCTTGTTGTTGTCCACTATCCATATATAGGTGGCGATACCAGTGTTGTAAAACATGTCGGTTGGTAGTGCGACGATTGCATCAACCAGGTCGTGCTCGAGAAGCCATTTGCGGATGTTTGACGGCCCAGATTCTGCTGCCCCGTTAAACAATGGTGAGCCGTTCATGACGATGCCACCTCGGCCACCGCCTTTAACTTTGGGGCGTAGTTTGCTAACTACGTGTTGCAGGAAGAGCATTTGTCCATCACTGACGGCAGGAACATTCTGTTTCGGCTTGGCCCCGCCAGCGTAGAAACGTGAGGCACTACCAAGTTCTTTGAGCTCGTTCATGACGGCAGTTTGGCTGGCTTTCCAGTCATCGCCATAGGGCGGGTTCGACATGCAGTAGTCAAAGGTTTGACCAGCGAATTTATCATCGGCGAGGGTGTCACCGAGTTGGATATTGCTGGGATCGTATCCCTTGATGAGCAGGTCGGACTTACACACGGCATAGGACTGGTCGTTGACTTCTTGGCCGTAGAGACGTAACTGGGCTTGTGGATTGAGGCCCGGTTTATCGGAACTGCCGATCAGGTGTTCTTCTGCGATGGATAGCATCCCGCCTGTGCCTACCGTGGGATCATAGATCGAGCGGATCGTTCCGGGTACGGAGAGTGCCTCGTCGTCGCCCGCGAAGACGAGATCGACAAGAAGCCGGATGGCATCCCTTGGAGTGAAGTGTTCGCCGGGTGCTTCGTTGGATGATTCGTTGAAGGTGCGGATCAGGTATTCGTAGAGGTCGCCCATCTCGGCATTGCTGACGGTATCGGGATGTAAATCGATGTTGGCGAAACGTTCGACCACGAGGTAGAGGATGTTCTTTTCCGCCATGGCGCTGATCTTGTCGGCAAGTTTGAATCGCTCGAAAACATCCATGTTGTCAGAAAAACCATTGACGTACTGTTTCAGGTTCGCCTCAAGCCCCTTCGGGTCTCCGAGCAGAGTGTGTAGCGTCCAAGGGGTGGTGTTATAGAACGGCAGTCCCGTGGCGCGCTGTACCTGGGCAGCCAACAACTCAGGATTACTTTTAAATCGTGCCACCAGTGGTTCAAGGGTGGCTTGATGGCCTGTTAGCACGCAGTCGAGTCTGCGCAGGATCGTCATCGGCAAAATAACATTGCCGTACTGGCTGGCCTTGTACGGGCCGCGCAATATATCGGCAGTGCCCCAGATAAAAGATCCGAGCTGGCTCATGCGCCTTCTTCTTTCACTTCGGTAGTGGGTATAACTTCTACGATGTCACTGATCTGGCAGTTCAAGACCTGGCAGATTCGTAAAGAATATCAATCCTCTGCGACTATACGCATGACCTCGCCCATGGAATAGCGAATTCCATCGTCTTGCTCCCGTGCCTGCCGATAGAGTTCCGTATCAATAAATTCTTCGACGCGCTCCAGGGCTGACTCACGAACAAAATCCGAAAGGCTTTGGCCCAGCGTATTGGCGTGCGCCTGAATCGACTCAAGTTCCCAAGGTTCGAAGTGGATGTCCACCGTGGATGTGTCCATGACTTACCTCTCCTACAACGTTGTGAAGCCAAGTGCTAAGGCAGCTGTATCCAAGGATATCTTCAATGGGATCGCCCGCGTGCTACAAACTGACGACTGCACCGCCCATAAACTGACGACTCGATTTCCGATAAACTGGCGACTATACGGTCTATAAACTGACGACTCCGCCCCAAAAGCGCGATATATCAGGGAAAATGAAAGCAGGCGATATGGCTCAGGAAAGCATTTCCTACCGGCCCAGGCTGGCCGATGGCGAGCTGGAGGAGGCCCTGGCGCGCGCCGGCGGTGTGCTCGTGACCGGGCCCAAAGGATGCGGGAAAACGGAGACAGCCCGCCGGTATGCCAAGAGCGCGATCCAGGCGGATATCGATCCGCAGCTCGAACAGCAATTAGCGGTGCTCCCGCAGCTTGTCCTCGAGGGCGATACCCCGCGGCTCGTGGACGAATGGCAGGTTTTCCCGGTGCTATGGGATTTGGCCCGGCATGAGATTGACCGGCGCCACCGCCCGGGCCAGTTTATTTTCACCGGTTCCGTGGCTCCGGTTTCCGCAGTGCAAGTTTTCGGGGCGTCAGTATCCACCGCTCCCGGCGAGGGCGCCGCCCGCCACAGCGGCGCAGGGCGGTTCGCGCGCCTCGTGATGGGGACTATGACCTTCGCGGAAACCGGGCATAGCGACAGTGCCGTCTCTCTGCGTGAGCTCGCGCAATTACCGCCCGGAGCTGCGATAACTCCGGCCTCCTCTTCGCTCACCGTCCCGGATATCGCCCAGCGCATCGCGCACGGGGGCTGGCCGGGCAACCTCGAGCTCAACACGGAACAAGCCCGTGCTAATAATCGTGATTATCTGGAGACCGTCTGCGCCGTCGACATTAGAATTCCGGACAATACATATCGCGACCCGCAGCGCGTCGCGGCCCTCCTCACCTCCCTCGCGCGCGGAACCGCAACGGAAATGTCCGTCAGCGCCCTGGCGCGCGATACCGGCCTGGCGCGCGATTCGGTGCGTGATTACCTCGATTCTTTGCAGCGAATTTTTATTACGACGCCGCAGCCAGCCTGGCGTGCGCATCTTCGCTCCGCAGCGCCGCTCCGAGAAGCGCCTAAGCATCACCTGGCCGATCCGGCGCTTGCCGCTGCCGCATTGCACGCGAGCGAGCGCGAGCTCCTGGACGACCTGGAGTTTTTCGGGCAGCTTTTCGAATCCCAGGTTGTGCACGATCTGCGCTACCTGGCTCGTACCGATATTTATCACGGTCGCAGCGCTGACGGGCTGGAAGTGGATGCCATCCTGGATAGTGGTGGGCGAATGGCGCTGGTAGAAGTAAAACTCGGCTCGGTCCCTAGCATTATTGATGGAGCAGCCGCGAATTTACAGCGGTTCGCGCAGCGCTATGTGAAAAGCCCGGATCCGCTGCTCGTGGTGGTGACCGGATCGGGCCTCAGTTACACCCGCCCCGATGGCGTGCACGTGGTGGCCTTCGGAAACCTCGGTGCTTGAAAGGCGGTGGCGGGGAACGTACGCCCCGCACCTCGCGCGCGTGCCACCCGCGCCTCCCGCCCCCGCCAGCCCACCATCAGGCGCTTTCCAGCGCCCTCCCAGGCCGCGCGGTACCCTAGAGATGCCGGGCAAAGCAGCCCGGATCCGAACATGTATCCGAACATAGACGTCCAGGAAGCGATGGTGAGGAACCATGCACACCGAGTCCCCGGGCCTTGACCGCAATGCCCCCACTCCGATTTTTCGGCAGCTCGCCACCTGGATGCGTGAACAAGTAAGCACCGGCGCGTGGCGGCGCGGCGACCAGCTCCCCATGGAAATCACCCTCGCCGAACAGCTCAATGTGGCCCGAGGAACCCTGCGCAAAGCCGTGGACCAGCTCATCGACGAAGGTCTGCTGGTGCGGGTGCGCGGGCGTGGCACCTTCATCGCCCACGATATTGTGCGCTCCCCGCTCACCTCCTCCCTCACCACCCTCGCCGAAGAACTCGAGCAGCGCGGCATCGACTACACCACCCGGGTGCTCGCCCAAGAAGTCATCCCCGCCCCGCCTCCGATCGCCGCCGCGTTAGGAGTAGACGGCAATATTTTCCACCTGCGCCGCATGCGCGGCGACGCCGAAGGCTCCATCACCCTCCTCGATAATTGGGTGATCCTCCCCCCGCTCTGCGCGGAACGCGCCGTCCTCGTCAAGCAGGATTACGAGGCGAATTCCCTTTTCGGCACCCTGGAAAACGGCCTCGGCATCGCCCTCTCCCACGGCAGCCGCACCATCTCCGCCGTCGGGGCTGACCGCAACCTCGCGCGCATCCTCGCAGTTCCGCACGGCTTCCCGCTCATCGACATGAAGCAGGTCACCTACGACGCCTCCGACCGTCCGGTAGAAACCTCGCGCATCTGGATCCGCCCGGACCGCCTGCGGATTCACTCCATCGTGCACCGCACCCCGCTGCCCTCGTAAAGACTGGCGCGCTTTCCAGGGTGCCCGTTGCGGAGGGTGTCCCGTTGCGGCGGCGTCCCGTTGTCGCGTGGTCACCCCCGAACCCACGGCCGGCCGCCCGCGCACCGCCCCTAAACCTGTCCACTAGCTGTACCTACTTGTATACACTTGTTCACACTGCTACCCTCGCCTTAACGCACGAGTTCAAGGGGGAGCAATGCGAATACTTGTTGTCGGCGGCTACGGCGTCGGCCTGTCATTTTTCACCGAGCGCCCGCCCGCGGACGGAGAAACCGTCTCCGGGGCGCGCTTCAGCCAGGAACACGGCGGCAAAGCATCCAACCAGGCAGTCGGGGTGGCTCGGCTGGGAATCCCGGTCAGCTTACTCACCGCCGTCGGCTCGGATTGGTACGCCCACGCCGCGCGCGAGATGTGGGCGGCCGAGGGCGTGGACGCCTCCGCCGTCGTCACCAAAGAAGGCGTCACCATGGTCGGTGCGATTATCACGGATGCCACCGGAGAAAATCGCATTATCCTCGCCAACGGGGTTTTAGACCAGCTCAGCCCGGCAGATATCGGCGCGCACGCCGCCATTTTTGAAAGCGCGGATACCGTCCTTATTTCCTGCGAGATCCCCGCGCCCAGCGTAGCGCGCGCGATAACCTTCGGGCGCGCGGCCGGGGCGCGCGTCATCCTCAACCCGGCCCCGGTGCCGCGCCTGCCCGAACATGTGTTGCGCCAGGTCGACGTCATCACGCCGAACGAAACGGAAGCGCTCGCGCTCTTGCAGATGTTAGGGAACGACGACGCCGCCGCGCTCGCGGCCCTCCCGCCCCAAGAAAAAGCCGCCCGCATCGCCCAAGCCCTGGAATGCACCGTGGTGCTCACCCACGGAGCGGAGGGCTGTTATGTGTGCGAAAGCGGGGGCCAGCCGCAGAAAATCCCAGCTGAGACGCCCCGCGCTGTTGTAGATACCACCGGGGCGGGCGATGCCACGAACGCGGCGCTCGCGGCGGCCCTCACCTGCGGGGCAACGCCCGCGGAGGCGGCCCGCTTCGCGAATTGCGCTGGCGCTCTTACCGTAGAAGCGGAAGGAGTGCTGCCGGGTATACCCAGCATTGACGATCTTCACACCCGCTTCGGTGCCGAGCGCTGCGCCGTCGTACTTCCACGTAACTCATAACAATCCGAACGGAAGGATAAATAATGGAAAAACCCACGCGTATCGCGCCGGAAGCTATTACGAATCCGCGCGATTTAGCCCCGTATATTCAACACACACTCATTAAGATCGGAACCACGCGGGCCGAATCGATCCGGCACGCGGAGCAGGCCATCGAATATGGATTCAACGCGGCGATGGTCGCCGGATCCCAGGTGCCCATTACCGCGAAGGTGCTGGAGGGTACCGGGATCGAGGTGGCCTCCGCGCTTGATTTCCCAACCACCGGGGTGATGACCTCGGCCGGGAAGGCCGCGGAAGCCGAAGCGCTGGTGAAGGCCGGCGCCACCCAAATTGATATCGGGGTGCAGATCGGGTGGCTCAAGGACGGCGAATATGACAAGTTCCGCGAGGATATTGCGGGCGTCGTCGCCGCGGGCGTGCCCGTTAAAGTGATGCTCGAACTGCCGCTCCTCACCGAGGCCGAACGTCGCGCCGCGGTGGAACTCTCCGTGGAAGCCGGCGCGAAATACCTCAAAAATGCGTCCTCCGGTTCGGTGGAAAAGGCGAGCGTTGAATCGATTAAGTTCCTGAAAAGCCTGGCGCCCGCGGGCGTTCTCATCAAGGGGTCGGGCGGCATCTCCACCTTTGACCACGCACTATCGTTGATCCGGGCCGGAGCGGCCCTGGTGGGATCCTCGAACTCGGTTGCCATTGTGACCGGGGAAAACGGCCACGAAAGTTACTAGGAGCACTCATGACGAAGGTACCTTTTATCCTCGATACTGATACCGCGCAGGACGATTGCGTGGCGATTCTATTCGGCCTTCTCGATGAGCGGGCTGATTTGCGGGCCATCACCATGGTGGCCGGAAATGTTGGTTTTGAGCGGCAGATCAAAAATGCGCAGATGACGCTCAACGCTGCCGGTAAGCTCGGCGCGGTCCCCATTCACGTGGGTTGCTCGCAGCCGATGTTGCGCGAATGGGTGTCCGCGGAGGACGTCCACGGTGACGGCACCGGCGGTTTGAGTATTGATTTTACGACGACGCACGTGGAGGACGAGCACGCCGTTGACGCTCTTCTGCGTATCACAGCTGCCCAACCGGGTGAGGTGAGCGTGGTGGCAATCGGGCCACTCACGAATATCGCGACCGCGGTGGTCAAAGACCGCAACTTCGTGAAGAACGTCAAGAGCCTCTACATTATGGGTGGATCCAATAACGGCCGTGGAAATACGATTTCCGCGGCCGAATTTAATTTCTACGTGGATCCGGAAGCCGCCCAGATTGTATTCACGGCCGGCTTCGAAGATATTCACGTGGTGACCTGGGATCCCATCACCCTGCGTGATGCCACGATCACCCGCGCGGAATACAATGCGCTGGCCGATAAGAATACGACCCTCGCGAAGTTCTTCAAGAAGGTCTGCGATACCACCCTGGACTTCAACGAATCGGTGGGGGTGGATGGCTCCACGCATCCCGATTCCATGACGGTGGCCACCCTCCTGCATCCGGAACTTATCCTCAGCGAAAACCACTACCGGGTGGATATTGAAACCGGTTCGGAGCTCACCCGCGGGTACTCGGCCATGGCCTGGGAGAAATTCCCGCTCCCCGCGAATGCGTACGTGGTGGAAGAAGCCGATAAAAAGGCGTTCTTCGCGCGGTTGGATGCTTTGCTCGCGCTGGAAACCACCCCGAATCAGCCTTTCGCGGGCCTCGCGTAGTTCTGCCGGATATCGGTTCATCATCTGTGAAGGAGAATTCCATGGCTGAACTCTCGAGGGAACAACCCCCAAGGGAACTCCCCTCCGAATATATTGAGGGGACCACGGTGCGTGCAGCCGGCAACCGCGCGATTAACCCGAAGCTGGTGCTCACCGCACTCATGCTGGTGATCGCGAGTTTCCAGCTCAACGCCACGATGCTGGCGCCGGCCATCGGAGATATGGCCAGCGCCCTCAATACCAATGCCGGGGTGATTGGGTGGAGCTCCACGGTGTTCCTCGCGGTAGCCGCGGCGCTCGCGATTTTCTTCCCGCCGCTCGCCGATAAAATCGGGCGGCGCGTGACCCTGCTGATTTCCGTGAGCTTTATGGTGGTGGGAACGGTGCTGGTGCTGGTGACCAGCAGCGTGGCCATGCTCATGGTGGGGCGCTTCCTCCAAGGTTTTTGCGGGGCCACCTTCGCGCTGGGTAACCTCACGCTGCGCGCCATCCTCCACCCGAAGAAATACGGTTTCTATATCGGGTTGGTTGCCGCGATCAATTCCGGGGTGGCCGGGATCGACACCCTGCTGGGCGGGGTGATCGTGGATCACGCCGGCTACAAGGGAATTTTCTGGACGATCCTGGCTCTGGAAGTCCTGGCTCTCATTTGCGTGGTGGCCTGGGTGCCAGAAACGCGAGTTCCGGCGGCCAGCCGCATGGACTGGGGCGGGGCGATGACCCTGACCGGTTCGTTGTGGTCGGCGAATATGGCGCTCACCTTCGGTTTCGGTTCGCTGGGCTGGGGGAACACCTGGACCATTGCTGCGATTATCGCGGCGGTGGTGCTGGCGGTGGCCTTCGTGCTGGTGGAGCGCGGGGTATCGGATCCGCTGGTTCCGCTCAACGAGCTGGTCAAACGCCAAACCTGGGGCGTGACCGGCACGGCCTTCTTCACCCTGGCTTCCGCTTTCTCGGTGCTCATGTACCTTATCCCGGCGGTATCCCAGGATGCGCAGAACGGCCTGGGTATGGGCGGCACGGAATCCGCGCTGCTCTACCTCACGCCGTTCTCACTGCTGGGCTGGCTGCTGGCACCCTTCGTGGGCAAGTACGCTCCGCGGCTGGGCTACCGCGCGATCCTGCGCGCCGGCCTGCTGGGCAGCATCGTGCTCATCACCGGGGTGGTGGTTTTCGGTTTCGAGAATCGCTGGGTGCTCTTCACCCTGGCCTTCCTCATGGGCGCCACCTACACCGCGATGTCCAATACCACCCTCAACGCCATGGGCGTGCTCTACGCTTCGCCCACCCGGCCGGGGGTGCTCCCGGGCCTAACCTCCGCGGCCTTCAACCTGGGCGCGGGCGTGGGTACCGGGGTAATGGCCTCCTTCGTGGCCCGCAATGCGGTGGCCGGCGATATTACCGCCGGGTACTCGCAGGCTGCGATTGTTGGTTTGGTGTGCGCGGTGATCGCCTTCGCGATTTCGCTGGCGCTGCCGGCCCAGGAAACGACCGGAGGTGAGAAGATCTAGGCTGGCTTTCCCGGGTGGCGGCCGGGCAGCAGCCGGGTAGCGGCCGGGTAGTAAATCCGCGGGTGGCGTTCTCCGTGAGCGCTGCCCGCGGGTTTTTCTGCTGCACACCCGGGCGATGCTGCTGGCAGCATGCACGTTGCAGTATGCACGCGGCAGCGAGCCCGCGGCCCCGCTTTTCTCGGTAGGGTGGAAGCGTTAACACCGCATGCAAAAGATCCGCACGCAAAGGATAGTTGTGACAACGCAGCACGTTTCCCGCCGCCGGCGCCCGCCGAGTTCACGCCACTACAGCGCCACCCAATTGCACCATGCCCGCCTGGCGGTGAGCGCGCTCTTCTTCACCAACGGCGCCATTTTCGCCAATATCGTGCCGCGCTTCCCCGAAATCAAGCGGATCCACGAGCTCGACAACGCCGTGTACGGCCTCGCGCTCGCGGCCTTCCCGGCCGGCGGCATCATCGCAGGTGTATTTGCCGCGCCGCTCATCCGCAAATTCGGCTCCGCGCCGGTGGCGGTGGCCGGCACGCTGCTCACCGCCCTCGGCCTCATTATGGCGGGTGTGGGCCCCACGGGAATCTTCTTCGCGGCCGGCATGTTCCTCGGCGGCGCCTGCGATGCCGCCACGGACGTTGGCCAAAACGCGCACGGCCTGCGGGTCCAGCGCCACTACGGGCGCTCAATTATTAACACCTTCCACGCCACCTGGTCCGTGGGCGCGATGAGCGGCGGCCTCATGTCCGCCGCCGCGATCGGGATCGGATTATCGGTGCCCACGCATATGGTGCTGTCCGGGATACTGTGGGCCGCGGTTGCGCTGGTGGCCCGGCGCTTCTGTTTACCTGGGAACGACGCCGCAGACCCCGGGCCAAGCGGTACTCCCGCAGGTCACGTTGGTGGCGGGGTAGGCGATGTGGGGGAGGTTGCGGCGTCGTCGGCCCTTAATGCGGATACGCAAGAAACCGAGCCCATCGAGTCAAGCGAGCCGTCCGGGACTTCGGGGCCTCTCACGCTTCGGACCGTGGCGATGCTGGGTGCGCTGGTGCTTATTGCCACGATGGGCGGGCTCATCGAGGACGCCGGGTCGAGTTGGGCGACGTTGTACGTGGGGCAGCTCGGCGCCGTGGGCGGGCTGGCTGCCGCGGGTTATGTGGGGCTGGTCGGCTCGCAGTTTGTGGGGCGGCTGCTGGGCGATGGGCTGGTGGATCGCTTTGGGCGGCGCACCGTTGCTCAGGGCGGTGCGGCGCTCATTACCGCGGGGATGGGGCTGGCGCTGCTGTTCCCGAGCGTGCTGGGCACGATTGCCGGTTTCGCGGTGGCCGGGTTTGGGTCGGCCACGCTGGTGCCGGCCGCGATCCAGCAAGCCGACGAGCTTCCCGGCCTCAAGCCGGGCACGGGCCTGACCGCGATTTCCTGGCTTATGCGCATCGGGTTCCTGGTGTCTCCGCCGATTGTGGGGATGGTGGCCGATACCTTTGGGCTGCGGACCGGCCTGTGCGTGGTGCCCTTCGCCGGTATTACGGTGCTTCTCCTCAGCGGGACGCTGAGCCAGGGCGCGCGGGGTGTTCAGAGCGAGCGGGATCAACGGGAGATCTCCACGCCACCCCGGTCCAGCGTCCGGGAGGAATAGTGAGCGCCGGCGTTTAGCTCCCCGCGGGCGCGGCGGCGCCGTCGTTACTGCCGCCGTTACCGCAGTTGTCACCGTCGTCGTTCAACTCCGCGAGGCGGGCCTCGAGTTCAGCCGGGTCAGCGCCGCGGAATCCCGCGATGGCGCTGAGCGGGGCGTCGCCCATGAGGGCGAGCATATCCACACCAAGGTCGCCACTATCAAAGGAACCGCGCACGAAGTCCTCGATAATGGCACGCCCGCCGGGAACCGCCAGGGTTTCGTTGACGGTGGAGAGCAGCGTGAGGTGGACCGGCGGTTCGTTGCCGGCCAGTTCTACCTCGGCAACCAGCGGCAGATCGCGGCTGGAGGCCCCTACCGAAATCCGGTACGTGCCCTTTTCCACCAGGAACGCGCCGTGCTCCACGGACCAATAGGCCAGATCGGCGGCACTCACCGTGATGGAAACCGCGCGGGCCTCCCCGGGCGCGAGCTCCACGCCAGCAAAACCCTTGAGTTCGCGCGGCACCCGCACCACGCGAGAATCGGGCACCGACGCATACACCTGGGCGACTTCCCGCCCCGCCACCGGCCCGGTATTGCGCACCGTGAAGCTCACCCGAATATCATTGCCGGCAGCTTCGACTTCCAGATCGCTGTACTCGAAAGTGGTGTAGCTCAGGCCGTGCCCGAAGGGGAAAGCCACGTCCAGCGCCCGCGCATCGAAACCGCGATACCCCACAAAAAGCCCTTCGCCGTAGCGCACCCCGGAGCGGTCGCCGGGGAAATGCGGGTAGGAAGGGCAGTCCTCCAGGCGCAGCGGAATTGTTTCGGTGAGCTTCCCGGAGGGGTTCGCCTTCCCGAAAATAATATTGGCGATAGCTTCGCCGCCGACCTGGCCCAGCACCCAGGTTTCCAGAATGGCGGGAACTTTATCCGCGAAGGGAATCGTCACGGCCGCCCCGTTCGTTAGCACGACGACGACATTCGGATTCACCTCCACTAACCGATCAAGGAACTCCAGCTGCGCGGCCGGGATACTGATCGTGCTGCGGTCGTAGCCTTCTGATTCTTCGGCTTCGCCCAGGCCGATGAAGGCGAGGCATACGTCAGCACCGCGCGCCTGCTCGAGGCTCGATTCGTCGAGCGGGGCGTAGGTGGCCTGCGGGGCGAGCGCCTGGATGGCATCCCAGGCCGTGGCGACCCGGGTGGGGTTCACCAGGCTCGATCCAGCGCCCTGGTAGCGCGGATGCTGGGCGAATTCCCCGAATACCGCGATGCTGGCATCGGCGCGGAGGGGAAGTGCGCCGTCGTTCTTAAGCAGAACCACAGATTGTTCCGCAACTTTGCGGGCCAGATCGTGGTGGGCCGCGGCATCGAAATCTTCCCCGCGCTCGCGCGGTGCCTTTTCTATCAACGCACTCACGCGCGCGGCCGCGGTTTCCACCGCGTTCGGCTCCAGCTCGCCGGCCCGCAGCGCGGCAAGAGTTTCCTTTTCGTGGATGCGATGCGCGGGCATTTCCAGGTCGAGCCCGGCCCGCAGCGCGGCGCGGCGGTCGCGCACCGCACCCCAATCGGACACAACCACGCCCTCATAACCCCATTCCTCGCGCAGCACCGTGGTGAGCAGCCAGCGGTTTTCGGAAACGAGCGTGCCGTTGAGGGAATTGTAGGAACACATAATCGTCCACGGGGCGGCGTCCTTGACCACCTTTTCGAAAGCGCGCAGGTAGATTTCCCGCAGGGTGCGTTCGTCCACCTGGGAATCACGGCGCATCCGGTCCGTTTCCTGGTTATTCGCGGCGAAATGCTTGAGCGAGGTGCCCACGCCGCGGCTCTGCACGCCGCTCACGTAGGCCGTTGCCATGGACGCGGTGAGGAAAGGATCCTCGCTGAAATACTCGAAGTTACGGCCGCAACGAGGGTCACGTTTGATATTAATTCCGGGTCCTAGAACGACGCCGACACCCTGCGCCCGCGCCTCCTCCGCAATCGCGGTTCCCACGGCGCGCGCCGCCTCCGGGTTCCACGTGGAACCGAGGGCCACGGCGGGCGGGAAGCAGGTGGCCGGGAGCGAGGCACCCGAGCCGAGGTGATCGCCCTCGCCAGGTTGGACCCGCAAGCCGTGCGGGCCATCGGAGACCATAATCGCATGCCCGAGCTCGTTTTCGTGGGTGTGCCAGAAGTCTTTGCCGCCGGTGAGGAGGGTGGAGGTGTGCTGGACTTTGTGGGTTTCTGGCGTTTGCTGCGGGTTTTGCAGGTTCTCTGTTTTCTCTGTCATGGTGTTGGCCTTTCTACGTCGTTGTAAGAGTGTTGTGCGGGAGCGTTGTGCCAGTACTCTGTGGTGCCTGCCGTATTTTCTACATTATCGAGATGCTTTCGCAATGTTGACACCAGAGCCGCGAGCTCCTATAGTCAATACTACTTGAAACGTTTCAATACGCACAAGGTAGAGCGTGCAGATGCGCATGACCGGCGTAAGAGACGTAAAAACCAAGTTGTCATGGCAAGGAATACGCCTGACGCAGCAGAGTGGCTGCGAAGGAGGAAAAATGAATCTGCAACGCAAAAAAGTCAACCCGTGGTGGGTGGCGACTATTGCAGGCATGGCGTCATATCTTGACGCTGCGGCGATTGTGTCCACGGGAACGGCGCTTGTGCTTTACCAGGATGCCCTCGGTTTGAGCTCTCACGCCATTGGGCATTACTCGGCACTTCTGACCCTCGGGATTGCCGCGGGTGCAATCGTCGGCGGGCGCATGGGTGACCGTTTCGGGCGACGCCACGTTTTCACCGTCACCATGATTCTTTACGCGCTCGCGGCAGCCGGGATGGTTTTCGCGGGAGGCCCGGGAATTCTCTATGCCCTCATCCCAGCTCTCGGTTTTGCGGTAGGCGCTGATCTTCCGGTTTCCTTGGCGATGATCTCAGAGGAGGCACCGCCTAGCCATAAGGGGAAGATGATTACTTTCTCCCACCTGCTCTGGATGGGCGGCATGCTTGCCGCGATGGGCATTGGCGCTGTGGTCGGAAATATGGGGCGCACGGGCGGCCAGATTCTCTATGCGCACCTAGCTATCGTCGCTGTTATCGTGCTGATTTTGCGCGCGACTCTTCCCGAATCGCAGGCTTGGGTCCAGGCGCATTCCGGCAAGGGAAGTGTTGAACCCCAAAAGATGCAGCTGCGTGAACTTTTCACCGGGCGTTACCTGCTTCCCCTCATCGGCACCGGACTCTTCTATGCCTTGGCGAACGTTGCCGCTAATACTAACGGCCAGTTCTCGACCTACATCTGGGTGAATGTCGCCGGATCCACGGTTCGTACCGCTTCGCTGGTGGGGCTCATCGGTGTGGGTGTGTCCGTGGTAGCCACGTTCTTCCTTATGCGTTTCGTGGACACCAAGTACCGCATGCCGCTCTTTGCCGGTGCCGGTGTGCTCGCTATCGCAGCATGGTCGCTGCCTATTATCTTCGGCTTCCAGCCCTGGGTCCTCATTACGCTCGCCATTGTTTATGCGATTGGCGGTGCTATCGCCGGTGAGCCGATGTGGAAGGTATGGTCTCAGGAACTCTTCCCCACCCTCCTTCGTTCGACGGCGCAAGGTATTACCACTGCCTTCACTCGAATTGTCGCCGCAGTGGTAGCGCTGTGGACTCCGGTGATTCTGGATGCCGGACCGCGTGTTCTCTACATCTTCATCGTTGTGCTCCAGATTATTGCCGTTCTCATCGGTGTGTTCTGGCTCGGACGTACTCGTAAGGCTCCCGATTTCATTGCTCCGACCGAGGGAGCGGTACGGAAGGATTCCTAATGCAGGACCTCACTCAACTGAAAGGGCAGTGGATTAGCCCCACGGAAGATCCGGGGCCAGAACAAGGATCATGGCGTCTCCGCCGAACCGTTATTACCGCGGGACCGGTGCGTCAAGCAACCGCTTACCTCTCCGCTCACGGGATTGTGGACATGTACGTCAACGGTGTGCTGGCTCACGAGCAAACACTTCTTCCCGGATGGATGAGCTACCGGCACCGGATGCCCATTGCCTGCCTGGACGTTACTCATTCTTTCGCGTCCGTGGAGGCGGGTAGTGCCGTTGTTCTTGACCTTGATGTGGCAGATGGGTGGTGGCGCGGCCGTTTCGGCTTCGATGGCGGCAACGTTAACCTCTACGGAGAAGATGTGGCAGCTTTCCTCCATCTGGATATCGAGTATGCCGATGGTTCGCACGAGGTTATTTCCAGTGATGAATCGTGGAAATGCATCCGTTCTCCACGGGTACGCGCAGAACTCTACGGAGGGGAACACTACGACGAACGTTGCGATGTTTTGCCGAGCGCCCAGGCAGATCCAGGAACGGTGTGGAAGAACGTCACAGCCCTTTCAGTGAGTGAGGAACCAGTTTTCGTTCCGTGGCGAGAAATCACCGCAATGGAGACTCTGGAACCACAAAAAATCACGCGACTAGATGATGTTATTTTGGTGGACTTCGGGCAGAACGCTGCGGGGCGGGTATCGTTCGAGGCAGATATTCCCGAGGGTGTGACAGTAACTATTCGCCACGCAGAAGTGCTGCAAGAAGGGCGAATTTACACACGAACCCTGCGTGAAGCACATTCCATCGATGAATTCACCGGTGCTGGACGAGGGCGCCGTCGTTACGAACCACGATTTACGGTGCACGGGTTCCGCTATATCGAAATAACGGACCCAGAAGGCTCGGTGGATCTTACGACTCTCCGGCTCCAAGTTATTCGCACCCCTATCAATATGACCTCAAGTTTCGAGTGCTCCAATCCAATTCTCAACCAATTGCACTCCAACGTGCAGTGGTCCATGCGCTCGAACTTCGTGGGACTTCCTACCGACTGCCCGCAACGTGACGAGCGGATGGGATGGACCGGAGATATTCAGGTATTCGGGCCTACTGCCCTGACCCTTGGGGATTGCGCGGACTTTTTATCCGATTGGCTCTGTGATGTGGAAACAGAGTATCGCGAATTCGGAGTGATTCCTTGGTATGTGCCGTGGGTGCCTGCCCCCTTCTTCTGGAAAGTGGAAGATCCGGCTTCGGTATGGGATGACGTCGTAATTCTGCTCCCGTGGAATCTGTATCAAGCAACAGGAGATATTTCTTATCTTGAGCGGCATTGGGAACTCGTGTGGAGCTGGGCTCGAGACCTCCATGAGCTAGCAGGTGCGGACGGTTTGTGGCTGGAAGCTTTCCAGCTAGGAGACTGGTTAGATCCCACGGCTCCGGCTGATGCTCCCCAAGATGGTCAGACTGATCCGCAGTTGGTGGCGAATGCATACGTCGTTCGGTGCCTCACGAGGGCCGCGGACATCGCGGAGATACTCGGTAAGGATGTCGAAAAAGAGATTCGGGAGTGGGCTGCAGCGTGCCGCAAGGCATTCCGCAATCGCTACCTTGATCAGGAGTCAGATACGGAAGGCCGGCTGGCCTCCCATTCGCAAACCGCATACGCACTCGCGATCAATACCGGGCTTCTCGAAGAGGAAGAGAAGAACCAAGCCGGTCAGTACCTAGCCGATTTGGTAGCGGAAAATGATTACCTCATAGGAACCGGGTTCGCGGGTACCCCTGAAATTTGTGATGCATTGACGGAAACCGGGCACCTCGATGCTGCGTATCGCTTGATCGAGCAAACGAAGTGCCCCTCGTGGGGATATCCCATCACCATGGGTGCGACAACGGTATGGGAGCGCTGGGATTCCATGCTTCCCGACGGAACGGTAAATCCCGGTGGTATGACTTCTTTCAATCATTACGCCCTGGGTGCGGTTATCGATTGGGTGTACCGGACCGTTCTTGGTATCAATGCTGCGCGGCCTGGGTACGAAGCAATCCTTCTGAAGCCTCAGCCGGGTGGCTCCCTCACGCGGGCTTCTGGGCACGTAACAACACCTCACGGGCTGGTGTTTCTGGAATGGTCTCTGGAAGAAAGTGTGCTGCGCGTTACCGGAGAGGTGCCGCGCGAAGCAGAACTTCTTCTCCCCAATGGAGATACCCACACCGTTAGCGGAACTTTTGATATCTCCACGAACTTGAGTAACTAAGCGCTTAAGGCGTTGGAAAGGTAGACATGCTACATCTCGATAATATGACCGCGGGTAGTCGCGCTATTCTGGATCAGCTCTCTATTGAGTTGCCCTCGTGGGCTTTTGGAAATTCCGGAACAAGATTCAGGGTATTTGGAACCGCGGGAACTCCCCGTACGCCTTTTGAAAAAATTGCGGATGCGGCGCAGGTTCACAAGATGACCGGAGTGACCCCGTGGGTCTCTCTCCATATTCCCTGGGATATGGTCGATGATTTCTCTGAGTTGCGGGCCTTTGCGGAAAGTGAAGGTGTGGAGCTTGGGACGATCAATTCGAATGTATTCCAGGACGAGGACTACAAGCTGGGATCGCTATGCAATCCGGATCCGAAGGTACGCGAGAAAGCGATTGCGCATCACATTGCCTGCATCGATATTATGCGGCAAACAGGTTCACGGGATTTAAAGATTTGGCTAGCAGACGGAACGAACTATCCGGGCCAGGATTCCATCCGGGCTCGCCAAGACCGCCTCGCTGAGTCGTTGCAACGTATTTACAACGAATTGGATGAGGATCAGCGCCTGGTACTCGAATATAAATTCTTCGAGCCGGCTTTCTATCACACGGATGTTCCTGACTGGGGCACAGCTCTGGTTCACTGTGTTGACCTGGGTGAACGTGCGAAGGTGGTGCTTGATACGGGGCACCACGCTCCGGGAACAAATATCGAATTTATCGTGGCGCAACTTTTGCGGCGCGGGCGCCTTGGTGCTTTTGATTTTAATTCCCGTTTCTACGCTGATGATGATCTCATTGTTGGAGCAGCGGATCCTTTCCAGCTTTTCCGTATCGTGTGGGAGATCGTTTCCGGGGGCGGTTTTGATCCGGCAGCGGAGGTCAACTTTATGCTGGATCAATGCCACAATCTCGAGGAGAAAATTCCGGGTGAGATTCTGTCTGCAACCAATGTGCAGGAAGCAGTAGCAAAGGCTCTTCTCATTGATCCGGAGGAACTCGCTGCCGCACAGTGCAGCGATGATGTGCTTGCCGGGAACAGGGTTCTTATGGACGCTTTCTCGACCGATGTTCGCCCCTTGCTCGAAGAATGGCGAGAGGAGCGTGGATTGCCCGCGCGGCCCTACGAAGCATTCCAGGAGTCCGGATATCTGGACAAGATTCGTTCCGAACGCACCGGTGGCACTGCCATGAGTTGGGGTGCTTAAAGATACTGAGGCGAGGAGGAAAGAATAAGGTACGCATGATGGGTGCGCTAGTTGCTGTTGATTTAGGTGCCTCATCCGGTCGCGTTGTTGCGGGACGGGTGGTTGATTCGGTTGTGCAGAGCCGGGAAATTGCCCGTTTCTCGCATGCGCCGATCCAGTTCCCGCGTTACGGGAAACACGACGACGCAGCAGGAGCGAGGCCGCTTAGCGATACAGGGAGAGTGCCAGCTATTCACTGGGATCTTCCACGATTATGGCAGAAGACAGTGTTGGCGCTCCGCACTCTAGAAAACACCGATGTGGCATCTATCGGTGTAGACACCTGGGGTGTTGATTATGGTTTCGTTGCTGAGGGTGAAGTCCTCGGCGCGATCCGCTCATATCGCGACCAACGCACCGAAGGCGTTGCCGGGGAGTTTGTTCGCACTGTGGGTGCGCAAGAGCTGTACCAGGTTACAGGTTTGCAAATGCAAACTTTCAACACAATTTTTCAACTTCTAGCCGACGGAAAGAATGAAGCTCGACGGGCGGAGTTAGCTGTTGCTGAAAAGATCCTCCTTCTTCCCGATCTGCTGAATTTTCTTTTGTGCGGTGTGATGGCGGCGGAACTAACAAATGCGTCGACAACGGGCCTTATCGATCCGGTGCATCGCACGTGGAACTCCAGTGTGATCGAACGGATGGGGAAGGCGGTGGGTCAGGATCTAGGCGTAAAACTTCCTGATCTGGTGCAGGCCGGGAACTGCTTGGGATACCTCAATCAGGACGTGGCGCAGCTCGGAACAACAGCTAGTCCAGCTCGCATCATTAACGTGGCGAGCCACGATACTGCATCGGCGGTTATTGCCGCTCCTCTCATTGAGAGGAGCGCGTATATTTCTTGCGGTACCTGGTCGCTGGTGGGAGTAGAACTGGATTCTCCTGTCGTAACAGAAGCCTCGCGCAAGGCTAATTTCACGAATGAACTGGGTGTCGATGGAACGGTTCGCTACCTCAAGAACATTATGGGTATGTGGGTGTTCAATGGATGTCTCGCGCAGCTACGCGAGTACCACCCGGATCTCACGGTGGATAAGTTAAGTGAGGCAGCACGTTCGGCTCCGGCTCTGCGTACCGTCATCGATATTAACCATCCCGTTTTTACCCATCCGGGTGATATGTGCCAGCGAATTCAAGAGCTGGCTCAGCTTAGTGATCAGCCCGTTCCGGAAACTCCCGCGGAAATTGCTCGTTGCGTGGTGGATTCTCTGGCTCTTGCCCATGCCCGTGCGGTAAAGGAAGCCGCGGCCCTCGCGAATGTCGATATATCTTCGGTGACCATGGTGGGGGGAGGTATCAAAAATACGCTATTGTGCCAACTTACGGCGGATGCTTGTGGATGTCCGGTAACCGCTGGGCCCGTGGAGGCAACGGCAACCGGAAACCTTCTTATTCAGGCTCGTGCTCACGGGGATGTAGGTGAGGACCTTTCCGAACTGCGTAACATCGTGCGGTCTTCTTTCGACCTCATTCATTTTGAACCAGAAAGCTCTGTGGAGGAATGGCGCTCGGCGGAAAGGAGGGTATTCACCCATCATTTCCTCTAAGTCGTTGTGGGGCGCAGAAGCCCCTATCCCTTCCCTTGCCAGTCATGGCGAACTCTTGATGAAAGGAGCAGCGCATGAGCGCTCTAACAATCTCTGATATTTTCACTCAGATGGGCGAAGCGGGTGCCCGCCTTGATCATCTCGCAGCATGCGAAGCAGGTGCGGGAAATATTTCTGTTGCTACCCGGGAACAACTTCCCCTCGATAGTGTTTTTCCCGAGAAAACCGCCGGAGTTTCACTCCCGTGGTCGGTGCGGGGTTTGGCAGGTCACACGGTATTTGTCACGGGATCCGGGGTGCGACTGCGGGAAATTGAAGTAAATCCCCTCGCCGCGGTATCCGCTTTTGTTATCGACGAAGGAGGGGCAACCGGGACGTGGTGGACGCATCCCGAGCGACAGTTCACGAAACCAACAAGCGAATTCAACTCGCATCTAGCGGTACACGAAAGCCAGGTACGGGATCGGCAGGTTCCTTTCCAGGTACTTATCCACGCACAGCCCCCTTATTTGGTTGCGCTCTCTCATATTAAGGAATTGCGGAACACGAAGGATTTCAATCACGCAATTCTGCGCTGGGAACCCGAAACGATTGTTCAGCTTCCCGATGGTGTCGCTGTACTGGAATTTATGGTTCCCGGATCGAATGAATTGCAGGAAAATAACGTTGCGGCGTTGAAGGATCATCGCATCGTCGTGTGGTCTAAGCACGGCATTATGGTGCGCTCCGATACCGGTGCTCTCGATGCGGTGGACAAGATGGAATATGCCGAAGCTGGTGCCATGTATGAATATCGCAACCGCACGATGGGTAATTCCGGCGAGGGACTCACAGAAGACGAACTTCGTGCCGTTATAGCCGATTTTGGGGTACAAACCTCGCTGTACTAAAGCTATATACGCCAGGACCGCGGTGGCGCGGTTGATTCGCGAACAATAAGCTCCGGGACAAATGCAATATCTTGAGCATGTGCCGGCTGTTCCAGAAGTAATTGCGCCGCTGTGGTTCCTAGTTCTGTCATCGGCTGGCGGACTGTAGTGAGGGGTGTAATAAGTTCTCGCGCCACATCAATATCGTCAAAACCAACAATCGATATATCCTGCGGAATACCTAGATTCCGTTGGCGTGCAGCTCGCATAGCGCCGATGGCTAAGGAATCATTCGCACAAAAGACCCCTGTTATTTCGGGATGAGATGTCAACAGCTCATGCATAGCCTTTTCACCACTGGCGGCATCGAAGCGAGCGGCGTGTACTTCCGTGAGGGTGAGTTCATTATGCGAAGCACGCGCCGAACGCTCTACTCCTACGCGTCGAGCCTGAGCCTGGCGTACCCGAGCAGATCCATTAATAAATCCGATGTGTCGATGACCTAAGCTGTGCAGGTGCTCGATAGCGATTTCTGCGCCGCGAGTGTCATCAACTGACACCGCGCTCATCCCGTCTTCCAAGGCTGGATGATCAAAAAGCACAACAGGAATACGCCGTGAGGACAGGAGTTTGAGACTCTCCGCTGCTCCAGATGAGGGTGTGAGAATAATGCCGCGCACCTCTTGCCCGAGGAGTAATCGAAGAAGATCCGCTTCCCGTGTAGGATCCCCGCCAGTTGAACCAATGACGGGGAAACAAGAAAACTGGGCTAGATAAGCTTCGATCGCGCTTGCTGCTTCCGAGAAGAACGGATTGGCAACGTCGAAAACAATAACTCCCACAAGTTTAGAATCCACTCGGCGCAAACGTCGTCCGGCTTCCGAAGGGATAAATCCCAATTCATCAATCGCTGCTTCCACCTTCTTCCGGGTAGCGGTGGACACTCTTTCGGGATGATTGAGGACATTAGATGCCGTTCCCAAGGAAACGCCTGCCAGCTGCGCAACTTCGCGGATACTGGGGGGACGTTTCACGAATTCTCCTGGGATTTTCAGACGGTTACTTCCATCATCCTAAGCTACTTTGCGCTTATGAGGTGTGGTTAAAAAAGACCCCTTCGAATTTTCCACTGAGTGACTTTGGTGGTGACCACTCGTCGCGGCCAAAAATCGTGTCGTAGCCGCCCGGTAAACTGATGGCATGAGCGACAATGGAGCCCTAACTCGGCAAGAACCCCGCAGCCGTGCCACCCGCACGTCCCTGATTGCGGCATTTCTGGTGCTTGTACTTGGCGTGGCTGGTGGGCTCTGGTGGTGGTTCAACGGGCGAACTTCCTCAACCCCAGCGGCTGGCCCCGCGGCTACCGCAACGGTATCGGCTGAGGCGGGCAGAGCGGCAGGTGCGGCGTCGTCGCCCACTATCGCGGCGGAAACTAGCCCCGCGCCGGCGCCCGGCCCCACGGATAAAGAAATGCGCAACGGCACGTACATACTTCCGGATGTGTGTTACAGCAAACGCAACCCGCCCGCGCCCGTAACCGTGGCGCACGGGAAGATTCTTCCGGATCGCGAAACGGGGATGCAGCCGGGAACCATTCACCTCACCGAGCCGCTCGTGCTCGAAGGTGTGGAATATCGCGCGGTCGCGATGTCCTGCGGGGTGGGGGACCCGGCCATCGGTACCATCGGGATTTACGACGCGAACCTCAGGCTCGTTTCCGCCATCGGGAACCGCACCCACGATGATGGCGAAAAAATTCGCGGCACCCGCATCGCCCAAGATGACGACGGCCTGTGGTCTTTCAACGTGAGTTCCATGGAATTTGAGGCCGGCCAGGCGCGCATCACGTACACCTCCTATACGCCGGTCGGCGGCGTAACGCGGGCAATGGAACGCGCGTATCCGCCGCATTCCACCACCGTGAATTTCGTGTGGAACGGTTCCGAATTCGTGCAAACCGGGGAGGTTTCCTTCCAGTTCGACGGCGGGCATTCCGTGACCGCACCCACCGAAGAGCGTGCGCAGGCTGACCGGCAAGTCCTCGCCGCGGCAGGCTCGGAATGGGAAGATCTGCTCCCCGAACTCACCGGCGATCCACGCCTCACGGATGAAGAACAGCGCACCGCTTCCGCCGCAGCACACCCCGTTTTCCGCGGATGCAATGCGCGCGAACCGCTGAGCACCACCGTGAGCGGCGGGCGCGTGAAAGATACCGGCGGGTACCTAAGAGAAACCGACCGCTTTGACGCACAGGTGCCCGGCGAAGGCAATATCGAACCGCGCCCCACCGATATCCTGTGCGTCTTTTCCGCGGACAACCCGGCCGTTGAGAATGGCTTAGCGAACTACACCTACTACCTTGTGTACGACGGCGCAGCTACCGGCACCCCGCCCCTTGTCGACGTGGGTGTGCGCCCCTAGGCGCGCTGAGTTCCAGGATTCGCCGGAGGAGTTCGGTCGTATCCGTGGCGGCGGGTTTCGGGGTAGATCTAGTGGCGGGTTGCCACGATATTTGCTGGCCAATCGGCCAGCTCCAGGCGTTGCCCGAAAGCCACGCCACCCGGTTCCAGTAGCGCAGCGTGCTCGGAGCTAAGCTCCACCGGATCAAAACCAATCGCATCAATAAAAGCAGCCACTCGGGAACGTGCGGCGGCGTCGTCCCCCGCAACGGCTACCGTGCGCCGCCCCGGCGCTCCATGCGGGCGGGCCTCCGCGCTCAACTCCGTATACCCCGCATGATTGAGACTCTTGATAATAGCCAGCTCCGGATAACGCGCTTGCAGCGCGGCGGTGGTGTTTTGGGTGGGCGTGGTGCTGGTATCTGAGGCTCCATCGGTAGCCTTCCAAGCATTCGTGGCATCAACAACAATGCCGCGCACCCCGCTCAAATCAATCGAAGCGAGCGCAGGCTGCGGCAGCGCCAGAATAAGAATATCCGCGGTGCGGGCAAGCTCCTCGAACGGAACCAGGCGAGCGGTCGGCAGCAAGGTCGGCAACGTGAGATCGTAGAGCGGATTACCCGGGCGCACGCTCACCGCCAACGGGAAACTCGCCTCCGCGGCCAAGCGTCCGATAGCGGTGCCAAGCTTGCCCGCGCCCAGCAGGCCGATCAGGTCGCGGTCGTTCTGCGCAGTGGTGTTCATGAAGAAAGAACGGAAAGCCCGCGGCGAAGTATTCCCGCGGGCAGCGCACCACGCCGTATTCCGGCAGCGGCGCCCACCCCAGACCGCTCGAAAATAAAACACATTATATCCACGTGAGCGTAGCCTGACCTTCCTATCTTTTCCACAATTCCCGCATAACAATGGCTATAACGGTAAAACAAGCGGAGGGAATTGTTATGGGGAAGTGTGCTATTGAAGCATGTGAATTGAAGCATGGCGACACGTGTCGCGCAGATGCCAGCGATACCGCTCCCGGTATCCCGGGAGTGCTGGGAGCTGAGGCCATGAATCGGCTGCGGGCCGGGGTGCTCGGCGCGAATGACGGTATCGTCTCCGTGGCTGCAGTGGTCATCGCGATGGGTGGTGCGCGGGCCTCAAGTACCGCGATTTTACTGGCCGGGCTCGCTGCCCTCATCGGCGGAGCGGTATCTATGGCCCTGGGTGAATACATTTCCGTCTCCTCCCAGCGCGATGCCGAACTCGACGCGCTGCGGCGGCGCGTAGATGTGGCACGCCGTGCGGATGTGGCATGCCGGAGTGTCGGGGTGGGTGAACCTGCCACAGAAAACGACGTCGTCTCCCCCTTCGGTGCAGCCTTCTCCTCCTTCTTTTCCTTCCTCGCCGGTGGCGCGGTTCCCTTCGCCGCCAGCTTGCTCGCCCCACTCGGCGCCATCGCCCCGATTTGCTTCGTGGTCACCGTGGCTGCGCTGGCGCTCACCGGCTGGATCGCCGCCTGGATCGGCCAAGTCCCACCGCTGCGCCCCACCATCCGCACCGCCGTGGGCGGCACCCTCGGCCTCGCCCTCACCTTCGGCATCGGAGCACTCTTCGGTCAAGTAGTGTAGAGTTCAATCAGTGGGTGACTCCGGCTCGTGCTGTGGCTAAGCTCAGACCGGTGGCTTGCGCTACTGGTTAGTCGCGTGCCACCGGTACCTCGCGCCCCGGCCCCCGCGCCACCGGCTCTCACCCGGCCCTCGAAAGGACCTGATATGACCTACACCTTCGGAATCGATACTTTTGGCGACGTCACCGCAGATGCCTCTGGCACCAAGCTCAGCCACGCCCAGGTGGTGCGCAATGTGGTGGCCGAAGCGGTGCGCGCCGAAGAGGTCGGCGTCGACATCTTCAATATCGGTGAACACCATCGCGACGATTACGCGATCCCCGCCCCCGATGTGGTCCTCGCCGCGATTGCCGCGCGCACCCAGCACATCCGCCTCTCCTCCGCCGTCACCGTCCTCAGCTCGGACGATCCGGTCCGCGTGGTCGAACGCTTCGCCACCGTGGACGCCCTCTCCAACGGCCGCGCCGAACTCATGGTGGGCCGCGGCTCCTTCACTGAATCGTTCCCGCTATACGGCTACGACCTGGCCGATTACGAAGATCTCTTCAACGAAAAACTCTCCCTGCTCACCGAATTGCTCGCCCACAACGGCCAACCTGTCACCTGGAAAGGCGGCCCGCACACGCAGGCGCTGCGCGCCGTCACCCTCTACCCGCCGCTCGAACACGGCCCGCTGCCCACCTGGGTCGCCGTGGGCGGCAGCCCGGAATCGGTGGTGCGCGCCGCGCATTACAAACTCCCGCTCATGCTCGCCATTATTGGCGGCCCCACCTCGCGTTTTGTTCCGTTCACGGATCTGTACCGGCGCGCCTGGGAGCAGTTCGGGAACGACGGCGCAGCTGAAGTCGGCTACCACTCCTACGGTTATGTTGCTCGCACCGATGAGGAAGCCGTGGCTGACTTCTTCGACTTCTACGTGGAAACGAATTCCCGGCTCGGGCGGGAGCGCGGCTGGCGCCCACCCTCGCGGGAGGCGTACCTTTACGAGGTGAAGAACGGGGCGCTGGCAGTGGGTTCACCGGAAACAGTGGCCCGCAAAATCGCCACCGGCATGCGCGAACTTGGCGCCACCCGCTACGACCTCAAGGTCTCCTACGGCTCGCAGCCCCACGAGCAGAACCTTTCCTCCATTGAGCTCTTCGGCACCGAGGTGATCCCGCGGGTCAAGGAGCTGCTGGCCGGAGAATAGCGGGGCTCGGATTAGCTGACTCACAGCACCTGCGAACACAAAGCAGATATAAAAGAGCGCGGCCCGGGCCGTTCGATGCCCGAGCCGCGCTCGCTACTGCGGCTGCCGCCGCTACCGCCGCTCTAGTTTTCGCGAAGGTGTGAGCCCTCCACGCCAGCTCTACTTCTCCGCAATATCTTCGACGATGTCCTTGGCCTGGTCAGCGGCGTGCTGCGCGGCTTCCTTGGCCTTATCCGCAACATCCTCCGCCGCATCCTTGGCCTCGTGCGCGCGTTCCTTGACGGCATCTTCAGCCCGGGAGCCAGCACGCTTGGCCTTATCGGCCACGTCGCCAGCTGCGCTTGCGGCGTCGTTCACAACATCTTCCGCAGTTTCCGCAACTTCCTCAGCACCGGCCTGCACGGAATCTTCCGCATCTTCCACGGGAGCCTTCACGCCGTCCACATCTTCCCAGTAGGCTTCCGCCCAGGGATCCTCCGTGGGCTGCGAGCGCTTCCACAGGTAGTAGACCGCAACTCCGAGGCCGCCAACCAGCGCGATGGTGCCGAAAACCCGGCCCTTCCCGCGGGACTTCTTCACCGGTTCGGGAGTCTGAATCTCACGCGAGGCCACCCGCGCGATCTTCTGACCGCGTTCGGCCACCGTTCCCTCACCCTTGGCTGCCTCCGCCGCGGCATGCAGGGCACGCTGGGCGCGCGGGAGGTAATCATTGCGGACGTTCTCCACGAACTCCGAAGCATTATCGCGGGCTTGCTCCACGTAGGGCTTGGCCTTCTCCGCAAGATCGTTGCCCACGGCCTTCGCCTGCTCCACGTACGGCTTCGCCTTTTCGGCCAGCTCCTGGGCGCGTGGTGCCGCCCATTCGTAACCCTGATTGGCGTAATCGCTCAGGCGTTCGCCGGCCTGCTTCGCGTAATCCTGGAAATCAGACGCGGCGCTCTTCGCCTTGTGCTCCCACTTCTTCTGATTCCGCTTCCCCTTGAGCTGGGCTTTCTTCGCGGTGCGTTCGGCCTGGCCGCGTAGCTCATCGATTTTCGCCATAATGGCGTCAACCTCCCGCTGCGCTTTCTTGGCCCGCTTGTCCGCGCGGCTTCGTCCACAAGCCATCGTTGACCTCCTACCGTTGAACCACAGAATTCTCCTGCGATTGAGTACCCCTCTATTGTTTCACTTTTCGTCCCGCATTTGTCACGTGAATCACGTTTGCTTTTCGCGTGGCATAAAACCATGAGGTGTGCGAGACTTGAGCGCATGGAAGCAATTTTTCACACAAGCGAAGGCGATATTCGCGTCGAACTCTTCCCGAACGAAGCGCCCGAAACGGTCGCTAATTTCACCGGACTAGCTCGCGGTGAACGCGAATGGACCAATCCCGCCACCGGTCAGGCTTCGACCGATCCGCTGTACAACGGAACGATCTTCCACCGCGTGATCTCCGGTTTCATGATTCAGGGCGGGGATCCGCTCGGTAACGGCACCGGTGGTCCCGGTTATACGTTCGACGACGAAATCGCTCCCGGCCTCAACTTTGACGCCCCCTACGTGCTGGCCATGGCCAATGCCGGGACTCGCTTCGGCAAGGGCACCAACGGTTCGCAGTTCTTCATCACCGTGGCTCCCACCCCGTGGCTGCTCGGCAAGCACACCATCTTCGGGAAGGTTGCCGATGAAGAATCCGTCAAGGTTGTGGATAAGATCGCCGCGGTTCCCACCGGCGGGAACGATCGTCCGCTCAATGACGTGGTGATTTCCTCCGTCGAGGTTATTGACTAAGCAACGGGCTGCGCGAGAGATCAAGCGCGTGTCAAGCGCGAAGCTGTCCGCATAACTGCATAACTTCATAACTCTGCAAGCGGGGTGGTACTCGGGTACCGCCCCGCTTTTGTGTGCTCTTCCTGCCGCGTTGCGGGCCGCGCCTCCTGCCGCTCTACCGGACGCTCTACCGGCCGCGTGCCGGAACACTCACTCAACACTCATCCCAACACTCAACTTAACACTCACATACATGAGTGTTGAGTTGAGTGTTAAGTTGAGAGCTCGTAGGATGGCGCTATGCGCATCCCCACAACAAGCGAGGAAACAGGCCGCCTTATTGAGGGTTTTCGCCAGCAAGGGCGCGATTCTCAGCACATCGAAGTGAAAGCGGCCGCCCACGGTTTGCCGAAAAGTATCGTGGAGACTCTCTCGGCATTTAGCAACGGATCGGGCGGATTGATTGTTCTTGGACTTGATGAGGCCCGCGGCTTCACGCCGGTTCCTAAGTTCCCGGCAGCGCGGATTTACGATGCGCTCGCGGGGGTGTGCAGCGATAGCCTCACGCCACCGGTCCGCGCGGATATCGCCATGGTTCCCTATGGAGACAGCGCTGACGGAGACACCACGCTGGTCATGGCCGTGATCCCGCCGCTCCAGCCGCGCGATAAACCCTGCTATGTCACCACCCGCAACGTCTACGGGGGCTCCTATATCCGCACCGGCGATGGGGACCGCAAACTTTCCGCCTACGAAATTGACCGCCTCCTGGAAAACAAAACGCAGCCGCATTGGGATACCGACCTGGTCGAAGAAGCCGGCCTCGATTCCCTAGACCCAGACCTCCTCCACGCGGTCCTGGAGCGCGAATGCCTCAACCACCCGCGCATTTTCGGGAAACTCCCGGATGAAACCGCGATGGAACAACTGCGCATTATCGGCACCGGCCCGGATGGGCAGCGCCATCCCACTCTGGCTGGCCTGCTCTGCTTAGGCACGTATCCCCAGGAATTCTTCCCCCGTCTCACGGTTACCTACGCGGTGTACCCGGGATCAACCAAAGCTTCGTCGCTTTCCGGGCAGCGGCATCTGGACTCGGGGACGCTGGCGGGTCCCATTCCCGCCCTGGTGGCCGACGGTGTCGGCGTCGTCGCAAAAAATATGCGGGTGGGTGGCGTGGTCCGCGGTGCTTTCCGGCATGACCTGGTTGATTATCCGCTCGTTGCGGTGCGCGAGGCGCTCACGAATGCGCTTATGCATCGCGATTATTCTCCGGTGGCGCGCGGCACCCAGGTGCAGTTGAACCTTTACGCGGATCGTTTGGAAGTGATCAATCCGGGCGGCCTGTTCGGCACGGTCACTATCGATTCCCTGGGCACAACCGGGCTGTCCTCCACGCGCAACCAATTCCTGGCGCGGCTGCTGGAATCCACGCCTTTCGAGGAGGGCGGTTTTGTGGCGGAAAACCGGGGGAGCGGCTACCAGGAAATTATGACCCAGCTGGAGCGGGAAATGCTTCCGCCGGCGCGGCCCGTCGACCGGTTGGATAGTTTCAGCCTCACCTTCGAGCGTCGCCGCATGACCCCCGCGGAACAGGGCGCCGCGGCGGGAACGTCCTCGCGTGAGCGCGTTCTTGAATATCTGCGCACCCACGCCAGCGCGACCAGTCGCGAACTCGCGGGCGCTGCCGGGATCAGCCTGGGCGGCACCCGGGCGGTGCTCAATACCCTGGTGACCGAGGGGCAGGTGCAGCGCACCGAGCCTAAAACAAGTCCGAAGCAGCGTTACCGCCTCGCTCAACCTGGTGCTTAGTTGCGCTCGCGGCCTGATTCTGCCGGAACACTCACTCAACACTCATCCCAACACTCAACTTAACACTCACATACATGAGTGTTGAGTTGAGTGTTAAGTTGAGAGCTCGCGGGCTACACCCGGTTCCGCCCCTATCCAGTCCCGCCCACCCGGTCACACCCGCGCGCCGTCCGGTACGCTTGATTCAGAGTTGTCGAGCGGGATGACCGCGCAGAGAGGCCGAAAGTGCACAACGTTCCCAAGAAGCGCCGTCTTCAGATCCGCAAACCCGTCCCCTATGTCACCATCACGCTGATCGTGGTGAATGTGGCGGTTTTGCTGGCCCAATGGCTCGACGCCCGCGTGGGGCAAGTCCTCATTTTCGCCCCCGGCATCGCCCACGAGGAGCCCTACCGCTTCATCTCCTCCACCTTCATGCACGCCGGCTTCACGCATCTGCTTTTCAATATGTATGCGCTGTGGCTGATCGGTTCGGTGCTTGAGCGCATGGTCGGCTGGTGGCGTTTCCTGGGGTTGTACCTGCTCAGCGCGGTGGCCGGCAACGTCATGGTCCTCTACACTGTCTCCACCGACATCGACTACTACACCGGCACCGTCGGCGCATCCGGCGCCGTCTTCGGCATTTTCGCGGCGATGTTCGTGGTGCTGCGGCGTTTCGGCGGCAGCTTCACCCAAATGGCCGTGGTCATCGCCATCAACCTCGCGATCAGTTTCCTGCCCGGCACCAATATTTCTTGGCAGTCCCACGTGGGCGGGCTCCTCATGGGCGCGCTGCTTATGGCCGTGATTTCGCGCCGGCGCCACGTGTCCCGCGCGCTCACCGCCCGCGATATTGCGGTGCTGCTGCTCGGCGCGGCATTCCTGGTGGCCGCGATTTTCTTCGGGTACCGGTAGGGGCACGCCAAGCTGCGCCATCGTTCTTTCTTTTTACGACGACGCCGCCACCTCGCAATCCGCACCCAAATAACATCGATGTAATTATCCACAGGGTTATCCCCGGCTGGGGATAACGGGGCGCTGAGCTGGGTGTGCGCGCCGGGCTGTGCTGGCCCGGGCGTAAGCGCGTTCCGGCGAGTAGGCCGGGTGGTGCACTGGGCCGTGCCCCGGCGACTTCGCGACAGTGCGCAGGGTCACTTATTTTTGAATGTGTATGCATATATTCTGAAAATTACCTGGGAGCATAGCGCTGATCGAAGGAGACATATATGCGCACAACAGCACTCATGTTGGCGGGAACGCTTCTCGCCCCGCTGGCAGTCCACGCCCTGCCGGCCACCACCCCGAATGAGCCAGCTCGGCTGGTCTGCAATGCGGGGATGATGTCACCGGAGCAGCTGCGGGCGTGCCTGGCGAAAGCGATTCAAGATCGCGATGCGGTCGTCGCTGAATTGGAAGCCAAGGGAATTGACGTGGCCGAAGCGCGCGAGCTCGCGCAGGAATGGGCCAAGGCTGATATGGAGCGCAGCACCTGGGAAGGGCGCTATGTCCCAGAAAAGCTTGCGGTCGAAGACTTTGATAAAATCAAGAAGAAATACGATGACGCCGTTGCCAAACTGGCGGCAGCGCAGCGTGCATTTGACCAGGCCCAGGTAGAATACGATGCAGCTACCCAGCCCGATCCGGCGGCCGTGGCCGCGGCGCAACGGCAGATGGATAGCGCGAATGCTGCCCTCGAAGCCTCCAAGCGGGAAGCTCAGGCCCGCTGGAATCGCGGATCGCTCGGATTCTTCGAGGCCATGGGGGATACTGCCGCGGTCGAAGTGTTTTCTGAAACGGATACCATCAACGACGTTCCGATTCCGCAATATACCCGCTTCGGGCAGCCCGGGGATGCCACCAATCTGGACCTCATGCGCGACTCAATTCAGCGCGTGAATAAGCTCAATGAGCTGCGGGCACGCCACGGGCTCGCCCCGCTCAAGATCTCCTCCGCTCTTATGGCTCGCGCCCAGGTCAATGCCAATGTGAATGTGCACGGTGGCTTCTTCGATCACGTGGGTGGTTTCAATTACGGCGAGAATATCGCCGCCATGCCCAGCCGCAGCGGGGATCCCTTCACCATGTGGTATGACCAGGAGAAAGCGGAGTATGACCGGGGCGTGCGCGATTATCCGAAGATTGGGCACTACCTCAATATTATTCAGTCGGAATATGTGGTGACCGGCTTCGCCATCGCGGATTACGATGCGCATCCCACGTACTTCTTTGGCAATACATTCGGGCGTGGGGATCGGTTTAGCCAGAGCTACCTGCCCGGATACACCACCGCGGAGTACCTGGCTCGCCTGGACGGATACATCGGCAGCGCGCGGGAAAATATGACCCACGGGACCCCTGAAGCCCGCCGCGCGGTGGTGGAAGCACAGGACGCTTTCCAGCGCGCGAACGCCGGCAAGGAAGACCCGGCCGCGCGGGCCAAGCTCGATGCCGCTCGTTCTCAACTTGAAACTGCTCGCCTCGTCTATGTCGTTGTGAAGCCCGAATATGACGGCGCGGTCAAGGCAAAGAAGAATCTCCCGGAAACCAAAAAGGCCTGGGAAAAGGCCGTGGCGCGTTTCCAAGAGGTTGATGCCAAACTTGCCGAAGCCGGTGATCTCATCACCAAGCTCGCCAAGGCCGAAGCTGAGGTGCTGCGCGCTCAGGAGCGGGTGAACCGAATCAGTACCCCGGTTCCGGTGCGTCCGGCCGATACAGGCAACGTTTTCTACGTATCGAATGACTGGACATCCACGCAGGCTTCCTCGGTGTTCTCCTACGGCCGGGCGCGCGATGAAGTGCTCGTCGGCGATTGGAACGGGGATGGCACGGATACCTTCGCGGTGCGCCGCGGAAACATGATCTACGTGAAGAACTCCGTGGATGGCGGTGCCGCTGATATTGCCTTCAGCTACGGGCGCGTGGGCGATGAGATCCTCGTGGGTGATTTCGACGGCGATGGACGCGATACCTTCGCCGTGCGGCGGGGTAATACCTTCTACGTCCTCAATTCCCTCCACAGCGGGAACGCGGATCAGGTTATTAACTACGGCCGCTACGGAGACACCGTGTACGCCGGTGACTTCAACGGCGACGGCATCGATACCTTCGCCGTGCGCCGCGGGAGCACTTACTTCGTGAAGAACCACATCGCTTCGGGAATCGCGGACCATGTATTCGCCTACGGCCGGGCTGGCGATGCCACCATCCTGGGTGATTTCGACGGCGATGGCCGCGATACCTTTGCGGTGCGCCGCGGCAACACCATCTACGTCAAGAACTCGCTGGGTGCCGGGAACGCCGATTCCGTTCTCAGCTACGGGCGCGTGAGCGACGAACTGTACGTGGGTGATTGGGACGGCAACGGAACCGATACTCCGGCGGTGCGGCGCTAAGCACGAACGTGCGGCGCTAAGTTCGCCCGCGTAGCGCCGGCTGGCGCTAGCGGCTAGCCACCGCCTCGCACAATGCAACGTGGGCCGGAAGCTCGGATAATTTCCGAACTTCCGGCCCACGTTTATGTCGAATCACGCCAATTCGGCGATCAGCCACGCCAGAAAGTAAGTCACGCCGGCGTGGTCAGCCACGCAAGGGGCGCCGCTTAGAGCGCCTCACCCAGGCTGGTGCCGACGGCGCGCGCCGCGGCCACCCAGGGGTGATCCACCGGGACCAACTTGTCCTTCCCGGCCACGTCCTCCAGCGGCACCGGCACGGCCTGCCCGTTCTGCGAGGCGATCATCACGCCGGATTTCCCGTGCGCCACCACATCGGCAGCTGCACTTCCCAGCACGGTTCCCAGCAGCCGGTCTGCGGCGTCGGGAATACCCCCGCGCTGCACGTAGCCGAGGATCGTCACGCGCGCTTCCAGCCCGGTGGCTTCCTCCAGTTGCTGCGCCACCAGGAACGTCGATTCACGCTCGTTTTCCTCAATGGAACGCCGGTGGCTCTTCGCCGCCTCCTTCGCCTCCGGGGTGGGGGCGTGGCGCACCAGGTCGTTCGCGGCAGCCAGCTGCGCGGCCACCGGAATCGAATGCGCGCCCTCGGCCACGGCCACCACGGAGAAAGGCCGCCCGTTCTCTGCCCGCCGCCGGATCGACGCCGCGCACGACTCAATCGAATAGGGAATCTCCGGGATGAGAATAATATCGGCACCCCCGGCAATCCCGGCGCCCAGCGTCAGCCACCCGGCGCGATGCCCCATAAGCTCCACCACGATAATGCGGTGATGGGAGTGGGCGGTGGAATGAAGCCGGTCAATAGCATCGGTGGCGATGGACAGCGCCGTCGAAAAACCGAAGCTGGTGTCCGTGTGCATAATGTCGTTATCGATGGTCTTCGGCAGGTGGATCACCGGCAGCCCGGCCTGCGCCAGCCGGTTCGCGTTCTTCGCGGTACCGCCCCCGCCGATACACACCAGCGCGTCGATATGCTCATCTTCGAGGTTCTGGGCGATCTGCGGGATCATATCCACGTACCCGCCGTTGCCGTCCGGGAACTTATGGACCTTATCGCGCGAAGTCCCCAGCATGGTGCCGCCCTGCGTCAAAATCCCGGCCAGGGAATCCGAATCCAGCGGCATATAGCGGTTATTAACAAGCCCGGTAATACCGTTGCGGTATCCCACCAGCTCCATACCGTATTTCCCCATCGCGGCTTTCCCGAAACCGCGGATGGCGGCATTGAGCCCGGGGGCGTCACCGCCGGCAGTGAGGATACCGACCCGCTTCACTGCTTTCCCCATCGGCTACTTCCACCCCATTGTCATGAGGAAGCCCACGATCATAAACCCGAAGCCGAGGAAAAGATTGCCGTTATTCCACCCCGGAATGGGGAAACGGCCGCCGGTCACGTAGGCCAGCACCACCACGATGAGCCCGATAATCATGAGCGTGCACATCACCGGCGCCCACCAGCTCGGCGAGCGGCGATCCTTCTGCGCGACCTTATGGGAGCGCTTAGCCGCTTCCTTTTCCCGGCTGGCCTGCGCCTCGATATCGCGCTTGGTGCCGGGGCGGCGCACATCCTTCGCCGAGGGCGCAGCGCTCTTGCGCGACTTCCGAGCCGGGGCAGCGCTGCCGGCGGCTTCCGAAAGTTCGGGTTCGTCGTACTGTTGATCTGTCATGTTCTACCTTCCGCGGATCCTTCCGCCCCTAAGCCTAACGAAGTAGCGCGCCCGGTGGCGCACCATATCGCCCGATTCCTCTGGTATTTTTTCACAAAAGCCGGCGCGTGGCCATGTGCGCGGGCGCTCGCGAGTGGCGCGCGGGCGCGGGGCGGCGTCGTCGTAAAAAATGAGGGGAGTTATCTCACCGCATTTTTCGAGCCGGAACCACTATTCTGTTTCTAGTACGAATTCGGTGGCAGTGGAAGGTGATACTATGCGCGAACAGCAGCCCGAACGAGGGCGCCGTGCGGGGCGGCGTGCGGCGGAAGGAAACGCTGCTCGCGCTCCGCGGCACGAAGCTGTGGGGCGCTACCGTCCGGCTACCGCCGGCGCAGGTGCAACCGGTGTTGGTACGACGGCGCAGCTTCCCGCACAGGCCGCCACCGCCACCCTCACCGCAACCCGGCCGGCCGCGCCCGCGCGGCGCCGCGGCGGCATCCTCAACGCGATTATCGGCGTGATTGGCGAGCTGCTCATTACCGCGGGAATCGTGGTGGGCCTCTTTATTGTGTGGCAGGTGTACTGGACTGACCTGGGCGCGAACCGCGATCAGGCCCAGCAGATCGAGAACGTCAACAAGCAGTGGGGCGATCCGCGGGGGGCCACCAAGGTGGGGACCCCGCGCACGGATGCCCCGCCGGCCGCGGACCACGTGAATCGCACCGGGGACCTGGAAGGCATTATTTATATCCCGCGCTTCGGTGCTGACTGGCGCTACACCGTCAAATACGGCGTGGACCTGGAGGCCGTGGTGGATACCGGGAGCTTCGGGCATTACCCGGATACCCAGTACGTGGGTGAGGTCGGCAATTACGCGATCACCGCGCACCGGCAGACCTACGGCGCGGCCATGCGCGATGTGCCCGAGCTCCAGCCCGGCGACCCGATCATCGTGCAAACCAAGAACGCCTACTACGTGTACAAGGTGGGCGAGCACGAGGTGGTGCCGCCCACGCAGGTCGGCGTGCTGGCCCCGGTGCCGAATCATCCGGAAGAGGCACCCACGCAGCGCATCCTCACCATCACCACCTGCCATCCGCCCTTTGTGTCCAGCGACCGCTGGATCACCTACGCCACCCTCGATCATTGGGTCGACGCCGCCGAGGGCGCCCCGGCGGAGCTGGTGAAGTAGGCGGCCGGTGCGGTGCGGGGCTGGCGCTTCGTGGAACTTGCCCGCGTGACATTGGTCCACGAACACCCACGAACCTGACTACCCCCGGTACTAACAGACATACATGAAGAAGAAACGGAGCACGTAATGTACGGATTTATTTGGCGGCACCTGCCCGGCCCGACGTGGCTGAAGGTCATCGAGGCCCTCATCATCATCGCCGCGATTGTTTTCGCGCTGTTCGAGTGGGTCTTCCCCTGGGTGAATGCCGTGTTCCGCCCGCAGGACACCACCATCAGCCAGTAGCCCGCGCGATCAGGAATCACACCAGCCCCTAGGGAGGGGCCATGTGTTTTCCGGGGTGTACTTCGCATGTACGACATCGGCAGTACACCCTGGGAAAACACACCTCGCCCCCGCCGGCCGCGGCGCGACGATGCTCCAGCGAGGCAACAAAATGGGCATTCTGAACCGCACCGGCCGCAGAATGTACGCCCCTGACAATAAAACAGGGAAAAACTGTCACCCACGTACACTTTGTTCGCGATGAAAGCTCGTCACCGAGTCCGGGGTAAACATAGTGCAAATTCCGGACGGTCGGGGGTGCGTAGTGCAAACTCAGAGGGGGCTGCGGACTGTTTATTGGACATTATCGCTTAAAACCGCTTGACGATGTTCCACAATCGTTAAACCATCGAACT
>NZ_JBOZBG010000023.1:0-31906 GCF_051264595.1 Actinotignum urematis
GCCGCGGCGTCGTCGCCCTGCACCGGAGCGGAGTCAGCCGCGCCGCCTTCATCAACCGGGCCATCCCACACGGGGCGGGACGGGGCGGCGGAGAAGTCCGGGGTCAGTTCACCTTCCGGCTTTTCGCCGACGACCTTGATAACATCCACCTCGTTGCCGTTAGTGTCCACAACCTTGGCCAGGCGCAGCGCGGAGATGAGCGCCTTGCCACGGCGCAGCTCGCCGCTGAAGGCACCGAGCTGGCCGGTCTGCGCGGCCGCGGAGATGAACTGGTTGGGATCCATGCCGTAGGACTGGGCCTGCTGGACCAGGAAGTTGAAGAGTTCATCCTGGGTGGTCTCCACACCGAACTTCTTGACCAGTTCGTCCAGGATGATCTGATCACGCAGGGAATCGCGGATTTCCCCGCGGATTTCCTTAGCGTGGTCATCGTCGGTGGCGCGGTTTTCGGATTCGAGGTGGCGTTCCACTTCGGCGTCGATCACGCGCTTGGGCAGCTGCACCGTGACATCCTCACGGAGCTTATCGAGGAGGAGGTTGCGAGCGGCCATGACCTGGACCTGGGCGGCATCCGTGGCGGCCTTCTCCGCCAGGTCCGCGCGCAGTTCCTCAATGGTGTCAAATTCGGAGGCGAGCTGGGCGAAATCATCATCGGCTTCCGGAAGCTCGGATTCCTGCACCTTCTCCACCACGACGGTCACATCGGCCTGCTCGCCGGCGTGCTCCCCGCCCACGAGGGTCGAGGTGAAGCTGAGCTCATCGCCAGCGGAGGCGCCATTGACGGCCTCATCGAGGCCATCGAGCATATTGTCATCACCGATGCGGTAGGACACGCCCTCCACCGAATCAACTTCTTCGCCGTCAATGCTGGCGGAGAGGTTAATGGTGACGTAATCGCGGCTGGCGGCGGCGCGCTCCACCGTCTTAAGGGTGGCGAAGCGTTCGCGCAGCTGCTCGAGGCGCTCATCCACGGCATCCGCATCCGCATTGGTGGCTTCCACTTCAAAGCTGTACTGCGCAGGATCCGGAATCACAATAGCCGGGCGCACATCCACCGTGACGGTGAAGGCGAGCGGTTCGGTGGAGTTCTTCTCCATCGCCACGCCGGTCACGTCCACCCCGGGGCGGCCCATGGGCACGAGGTCGTGTTCTTCCAGAACGTCCTGGTAGTAGCCGTCCAGGGAGTCGTTAATCGCCTGCTCCACAATCGCGGCGCGGCCAATCTGCGCTTCCAGAACGCGCGCGGGCACGTGCCCCCGGCGGAAGCCAGGGATCTGCACCTGGTTGCCGATGGTCTTCGCGGCCTTGTCAATTTCCGGCTTGAATTCCTCGAAAGGAACCTCAACGGTCAGCTTCACCTGGGTGGGATCGAGCTGTTCGTAGGAGCTTTCCAACTTTTTCTCCAGTCTAAAAATGGGGGTGATAACCCTTGCCGATAGGACGAATCCGTCCCCTTACTGCGCCGCGCCGGGCGCGGGCATACCCGCTAATTCTACGGCACGTACCCCGGGTGATGGGAGTTCTAGCGCAAAACTACCTGCCATATGTGAACGCACTCTCACCCGCGCGGGGCTCGGGGGTCCGCCGCGCACAGCGCCCAGAAGCATGCCGACGACGCAGCTGCCCGGCACCTCAAAGCGAGGTGCCGGGCAGCTGATATCACTTGCCTACCGGTGCGGCAGGCACGGCGAGGTAATCCCGCGCGGCGTTGATCACGCGCGGGGCGATCGGGCTTAGAAGGCGGGAATAACCTCACCATTGGGCCAGGTATCGCGAATGTACTTGGCAACTTCGGGGCTGTGCAGCGCGGCATCCAGCTTCTTCACGCCCTCGAGCTTCTCGCCGGTGGCCTTGGAGTTCCAGGCGAGGATATTGCCGTAGGGGTTATCGGTCGGGTCTTCGGTGTAGATAGCGTCCTTGGAGGGAACCAGGCCATTTTGCAGGGCGAAGTTACCGTTGATAATCGCGATATCCACGTCCGGGAGGATCTTCGGGACCGAGGGGGCATCAGCTTCGCGGAAGGTGAGGTTCTTCGGGTTATCCACCACATCGTAAATGGTGGGGGAAGCAACCTGCGGGTTGAGCTTGATGAGGTTGTTCTTCTGGAGCAGGTCGAGGGCGCGAGCCTGGTTGGACGGATCGTTGGTCACGCCCACCACGGCATTGTCCTTGAGTTCGCTGAGCTGCTTAATCTTCTTGGAGTAGATGCCGTAGGGCTCGATGTGGATGCCCGCGCCGTGGTCCAGGGTGTAGTTCTTTTCCTTGATTTCGTTCTCAAGGTAAGGAAGGTGCTGGAAGTAATTCGCGTCGATTTCCCCGGCGTTGAGCGCCACATTGGGCTGCACGTAATCGTTGTACTCGCGGATATCCAGAGTGAAACCGGCATCCTTGGCGAGGTTGTCATTGACGAATTCCAGGATCTGCTTATGCGGGGCCGGCGAGGCGCCGACAACGAGGCGCACCGCGCCGTCGTCGTTCTTCGCGGGAGCGGAGGAGGACGAATCCGAGCTACCACAGCCGCTCAACGCAAGCGCGCTCACCGCAGCTACCAGGGCAATTTTCGAAAGCTTCTTCATGGTTGTATATTCCTCTATTTTTCACAATGTTGGTGGTGATAACGGATCGCTGTACACCGTTATGCTGACAGCGCTGGTCCGGGTGATTCCCGGTGGTGCGTGACCCGGCCGGCGGTTCCTTAGCGGTGATCCACCAGCCGGCTGAGCATGTCACCCAGCGCCTGGATAACCATGACGAGGAGCACCAGCACGATCACCACGATCGTGAGCACATCCGGGCGGTTATTGTAGTACCCGGCATTTTGGGCCATGGCGCCCAGGCCGCCGCCGCCCACGGCGCCCGCCATCGCCGAGTAGCCGACGAGGGTGACCGCGAGGATCGTGACGGATTGGACGAGGGCCGGCAGCGCTTCGCGCATAAGCACCCCGAACATAATGCGGGTGCGGGAGGCTCCCATCATGAGGACGGCTTCCACTTTGCCGCGCTCAACACCCATGAGATTGGATTCCACCAGGCGCGCGAAGTAGAAAGCCGCGGAGATCGTGAGCGGAACGGTGAAGCCTTGCCATGCGCTGCCCGTTCCGGCGATGGCACGCGAAAAGCCGATAAGAATAAAGACGAAGATAATGAAGGGAATGGCGCGGCCCACATTGACAATAAAACCGAGGGTCTTATTGAGGAGCGGCGAGGGAAGCAGTCCCCCGCGGCCGGTTGCCACCAGGATCATCCCGAGGATCAGGCCAAGCGCCGAGGCAATCACGGTGGAGATACCCACCATGGCCAGCGTTTCGAAGGTGGCGCGAGCCAGGCCGTCCTTGATTTCCGGGGCATCGAACCAGGTGCCGCGCTCAAGCGGGAGAGCGGCCGCGGCGGAGCTGACCGGCGCGGAGAGAACCGGGGTGAAGAGCCCCGCGGCGGATACCGCCGGCGAGACTGCACTAAGAAGAATGGTCATGCTGCCCGCACCTCCGCGGTGATTCCGGCCTCGTTCATCGCGGTGAGAACGGTATCCACCTGCGCGTCATCAACCACAAGGGCCAGGCGCGCGATCTGGATCGCGCCGATAGATTCAAAAACACCCGCGCCAATATCGCAGCCGAGCCGCGCGGCCAGGCTGAGCGCCTGGGAGCCGGCAGTTTCGCCGGGGCGGGCGGTAAAGGCAATATCAATAATGGAGCCGGAAACATTGGTTGTTTCAATATCCGGGGCGGGCACCAGGCGGCGCGCCAGGGGCGAACTCACGTCTGCGAGAACGCTTTCGATGGTGCCGCCGGCGGTAATCCGGCCCGATTCGAGGAGGGTGACCGAATCGCAGATCCGGCGTACCACGTCCATTTCGTGGGTAATAATAACGACGGTCACCCCGTAAGCATCGCGCACTTCGCGCAGCAGCTCGAGGATTTGCAAGGTGGTATCCGCGTCCAGTGCGGAGGTGGGCTCATCGCAGAGCAGCACCGAAGGTGTGGTGGCCAGGGCGCGCGCAATGGCTACGCGCTGGCGCTGCCCGCCCGAAAGCTGGGATGGATACGAATCGCCCCGATCAGCAAGGCCGACGACGCCCAGCAGCTCGCGCACCCGTTCGGCGATCTTCGCGGATTTTTCCCCGGCGATCTGGAGGGGGTAGGCGATATTTTCCGCGGCGGTACGTGCCTCAAGCAGGTTGCCGCCCTGGAAGACCATCCCGATGGTGCGCCGGGCCGCGCGTAATTTCGAGGCCGGCAGCGCGTTGAGGTCTTCACCGTTAATACGAATGGAGCCGCTGGTGGGTTTTTCCAGGGCGGTGAGGCAGCGAATAAGGGTGGATTTACCGGCCCCCGATTCACCGACGATGCCGTGGATTTCCCCAGTGGGGATGGTGAGCGAGATGCCGCGCAGCGCCGCCACGGATTCCGCTCCGCGGCGCGGGTAGATCTTCTCCACCTCGGCTAGTTCGATCATCTCGTATCCCCTGACGTTTCCCTGAGCGCGCAGCGGGGATGCTGCGCACAGTCAATCATCGTAGGTGTTTTTGCCGGGGACAACAACGCAATGGCTCACTCATGAGATACGCCACGGCGGGTTTGTGCGGCCTAAACAGGGCTATCCCCTCGGTTTTCCCCGGTATTTTAGCGCTTTCCCCGCCGGCGCTGCCGGTCGAGCTTTTGCGCAAATATTTCACCAAGGTCCCCCGAGGGGATAGCTGGCAGGTCTCTGACCTGCTTTTTTAGGCGCTTAGGAACCGGGCGCGGCCGCGGGCCCATCGCTAGGCTCACGGCCGCTTCCGGCGCTACTTTCGTGACCGCTTAGCCGCGGTACTTCCGGCGCAGTGCGAAACCGCCCAGGATGAGCGCGGCTGCTCCCGCCATCCCGGTTGCTGCCGCGGCGCCGGTATGCGCGAGCTTGGCCGCGGGGCGCTTCACCTTCACCGTCGGAGCCTTCTGCTCCGGCGCGGGCTTCTGCTGCTCCGGTCCGGGGTTTTGCTGCTCCGGTCCGGGCTTCGGGCCGGCAGGAGCGCCCGGATTAGCCGGTTCGTTCGGCGTTCCGGGTGTTCCAGGCGTGCCCGGCTGCGGATCCGGGGTACCCGGTACTTCCGGAGCTACCGGCGGCTCAGGCGTACCCGGATCGCTCGGCTCGCCAGGCGTACCCGGTGTACCCGGAGTCCCGGGCTCTGGCTCGGGACCCACCGGCGGGTCCGGGTTCACCGGCGGCTCGGGCACGGGGCACGGCCGGGCGGAAATATCGAAGCTCCACTCGGTCTGCGCCCCCGCGGCGAAGGTGTAGCGCTGCGGATCCTTGAGCTGCGCCGTCACGGTGACGCTGCCATCCGCCTCCACCCGGATGTACTCCACGAAGGCGGATTCCGGAATGTTCACCGTGGCTGGAGTCCCGCAGGTATCTGCCGGAACCAGGGTGGGAGCAATCGGGGTGACCGCGGGCTTCTCCAGCGGAGTGGCCGTGCAGGCATTTGAGGTGAGATCCAGGGTCCAGGTGGCCGTGCGATGCTCCTGATCAACCGTGTAGCTCGCCCCGGCACCCGGCGTCGCAATAAGATACCCGGGCTCCGCCGTCGCGGTCACGGTGGCCGTGGTACCGGCAATCTCCGGTTCACCGTAGGTCACGCCCTCAACATTCTCCGGCAGAGTTACCTTCGCCGGTGCCACGGTTCCGCTCCCATCGCAGGGCTGCGGGGCACTCACCGGAGCCGCGGGCACAATAATCGTGCCGTAGACCGGGGTCAAGGTCAGATCCTCGGCCGGCATGGCGAACTTCAGGGTGCTATCGGCCGGATTCGCCTGCGCATTCTGCCCGAGGGCTTCCTTGCTCAACTGCTCCACGGGAGTGGCCAGTTCAGATACCGTCCACCACGCAAAGGGCAGATTCTTCTCCCCCGCCGGAATACTCGGCTGCGCACTCGTGCTCACCTGGGCTTGCGGCGCGGTGAAAATATGCTGGCGCGCGGTACCTTCCGGATAGTGCTGCGAGCCGGGCTCAACAACCTGGCCGGTCACGGTGCCGGTTTGCGCTGTATTGCCGATTTGCGCCACGTAGCCCTGGCCAATCGTCCAGTTTCCGGTGCGCTGGCCCTTGTGATTGACCACGAAGCGTGCGCGGGTAGTGGAGGACACGGGGCTGGTACCTGCCGGTCCGGCTACCTTGTTCCTGTCGAGATTCTCATCCACCGTGAACGCACCGTTAGCAAATTCGGCCAGGGCAAAGGTGCCGGGCTTCGTTACACCAATACGCTCCCCAAATTCGGTATTCGGGCAGGTGAGGTAGGCACCGTAGCCGCCCTCCGTTTGTGCGGTCACATTCCCCGTGCCCAGGAAGCGGCAGGTGCCTTGGCCCGCCGTGAAAATCGCGGGGGCATTCTTGGCCCCGTTCATCTTGATGAGGCTCTCACCGGTGCTCGCGAAGGTCACCCCGGTGGCGCCGACAACTCCCCCAGCAACATTCGCTGAGGAAGCGGCCACCGTGAGAGTGGCTGCGCCGTCGGCCTTCACCTGCGCCGCGCCGTACACCCCGTACCCTTGCGATTGCGAGGAGGAGGTGACGCTCAGCGCGGAGGTGCCCCCAACGTTGAGGTCTCCCGCGCTGTACACGCCGAAGCTGGACTGCCCCTGCGCCGTTGCCTGCGCCGCGACCTTCGCGTTGGTGATGCTCAAAACGTCGCCGGTGTTATCGGTATCGCCGCCGCCGGCCTGCATAATCGCCGTTGCCGTGGAGGCGTTGGAGCTGGCTTCCGCCGTGACCGTGGCGCCCTGGGTGCCGTCAATGGTGAGGTTCTTCCAGGCGTTGATGCCGGTTGCCAAACCCGTTTCGTTGGTGACGCGGGCGGTGACCTGAACATTGCCGCCGATACTGAGGTCCGCGGTGCTGCGGATCGCGGTGCTCATCGCGGTATTTTTATCCCCGGTCCCGCACTTCTCGCAGGTAATATCCCTGCCCACGGCGGTGAGCTTTCCTTGGCCCACAATTTCAATCGGTGCACCGGAGGAGTCAAGGCCAATCGAGCCGCCCTTGAGCCAGGTCGCGTTCGGATCGCTGTCTGCCAGATTCACCGGGTATTTATTGATCGTGTTCGTGGCATCGAAGGTGGCATCGCCATCAAAATCGAGGACGTATTTATAGAGGCCATCCTGATTGCCGGCGAAATAGAGGGCGTTCGCGGTGTAGCCGCCCTCGCTCGCGGTAAAAACGTTCGTGCCGCTGAACTTGACCGTCACATCGGAAGCGATCTTGCCCGTGTCCACGGACACGCCGCGCTTGTAAGAGTTCGCGGCATCCTGCACGTAATTATTGAACCACAGGGTTTTTGTGGCAGCGTTCCACGAAATCTTGTTATCGCCGGTCACGAAGGACTGATCCAGGCAATACGTCACGCTATTGGTGTAGTAACTGTCCTGAGCCGGGTAGGTTTTCCCGTCATCCGGCTTGGCGGTGCGCAGGGTGCGGCCCGTGCAGCTGTTGCTGGTCGCGCCCACCACCACCGAGGTCACATCGGCCACCGCATCGGCGGGCACAAAGCCCGCGGGCAACTCGCTCGCCGGCGCGGGAGCTGCCACAGCGGAGGTGACAGCCCCTATTCCAGAACCTAAAAGTACTAACGCAGCTCCGACTGCGACAGATTTTCTCAACATAATGATCCCAACGACATAGGTGCAATCATTGTTAAAGAATACCTATAGATTGAAAATAATATCGTGAAAGTGGGGCATTTCCCTCGTGAGGCATGGTATGGCGCCGGGAAAAGAAAAATAATGTGCGGGAATTTCTATAAGTATTCGCCTAATGACCAGCGAAAATACAGAGCGAGTGAGGAGAATCGAACTCCCATCATCAGCTTGGAAGGCTGAGGTTTTACCACTAAACTACACTCGCGCAGAGCCGCTTTCGCGAACACTACCCGAAGAGAATACCACCCCACCACCAAGACTTCCACTCCGCTACGCGCCCCGGGGCCGTGGGCAGCGCCGGCCAGAATCCATTACACTAGGCACGTTGCCTAAGCCGCGCCGAGAGGCCGGCAGACCGGGAGCGTGCAGTTTCCGGCACACGGCAACGTACACACAACCAGTACGGGACGTGGCGCAGTTTGGTAGCGCACCCGCTTTGGGAGCGGGGGGTCGCGGGTTCAAGTCCCGCCGTCCCGACCGTACACTCTTTCGTTTATTACAGCCTCCTTTCTTTTATTAACGACGACGCCGCCAGCTGGCAGCGCGCAATTCCCGCAAGAGCTGACCCTCAGCGGGACGTATGTCCTTAATATGCGGTCATACCCTCAGTGTCAACGTCAACCCATTTCACCCATCACGCCACCCACTTTCCCACATGTTTTCACATATTTCTTGTAAATCCCCCGGGTGATTGAAATTACACAACGCGCCGCAATATACCCTTTCCATAGGCCATACGTCCCATTAGATTAGAAGGGTGGCGCCAGTCACGGCACCGCATTCACCAGAGCGACTCAATGAGGAGAAAACTATGAAGGCTCTTGTCTACGGAGGCCCGGGTATTAAGGAATGGAAAGAAGTTCCTGACCCGCAAATCCAGCAACCCACCGACGTCATCGTCAAGATGGAAGCAACCACGATCTGCGGTACCGACCTCCACATCCTCAAGGGTGACACCCCGGAAGTGCAGCCCGGGCGCATTCTGGGCCACGAGGGAATTGGCCGCATCACCGAAGTTGGCTCGAACGTGACGAACCTCAAGGTCGGCGACCGCGTGATTCTTTCCTGCGTGAGCTCCTGCGGGCATTGCTCCTACTGCCGTGAAGGCATGTACGCCCACTGCATGGATCCCGAAGGTATGCCGGGCGTCGGCTGGATCTTCGGCTACATGATTGACGGCACCCAGGCCGAATACGTGCGTGTGCCCTTCGCGGAAAATTCCGTGTACAAGATTCCGGAAGGCGTGAGCGATGCGGAAGGTATCCTCCTCTCCGATATCCTCCCCACCGGTTTCGAAATCGGGGTGCAGAACGGCAAGGTCAAGCCGGGCGACGTCGTTGCGGTGGTCGGTTCGGGCCCCGTGGGCCTGGCCGCGGTGATGACGGCGCGCCTGTACGGGCCGGCTAAGGTCATCGCCATCGACCTGGATGATAAGCGCCTGGATCGCGCCCGTGATTTCGGCGCCACCCACACGGTCAATAACAGCTCCGCCGATTGGAAGGAGCAGGTCATGGCCCTCACCGATGGTTTGGGTGTCGATGTCGCCATCGAGGCCGTGGGTGTTCCCGCCACCTTCGATACCTGCCTCCAGATCGTGCGCCCGGGTGGCCACGTGGCCAATGTGGGCGTGCACGGCAAGCCGGTTGATCTGCCTATCGACAAGCTGTGGATCTCCAATATCAATATTTCTATGGGTCTGGTGTCCACCAATACCCTGGAGATGCTGCTCAAGTTGGTGGCCGCCAAGAAGCTGCCCGCCGATAAGTTCGTCACCCACGAATTCGCCTTCGAGGACATTATGGAAGCCTATGAGGCTTTCGCCCACGCCGCGGATACCAATGCCCTCAAGGTCCTTATCCACTAAAGGAACCTGTCCACTCCAACCAGATCTGTCCTCGGACTCCTAGCAGCCTTCCCTCGTTTAGTAGCCCGAGGACGCATCCCCTACGGCCGGGCGCTCCCGTAAGCGCCCGGCCGTAGGTTTGTTAGGGCGCCCGAGGAGTTTCTCCGCCCCGCTGAGGAGCGCGAGCCCGGCCAGGTCATTGGGCTGGTAGGGAATGGAAAGCAGCCCGCCGTCCAGGGCGCGGTCGGTCAGGAAACTGGTGGAAGCCGCGGTGGCTTCGGGATGGTGCAGATCCCAGACCAGCAGGCCCGCGAGGAGGGCCGCAGCGGTATCCGCGGCAAGGGGCGGGTATCCCAGCCGCTCCAATCCGGCATATCCGGCGCGTAGCGGATGGGAAATGAGGACCGATTCGGTGCGCGCCATCGGCGCGATGGTGTAGGAAATATCCCGCCCGGCTTCCCGCTCCACGGTGGCGCGCCACCGCCCGATGCGTTTAGCTGCCGCGTAATTGGGGCCCTGGATATCTTGGAGCAGATTGACGACGCCGCCCTGCCGGGCAGGCCGCGCCCCGGCGAGCTTTGCCCAGCTGCGGATCGCCGCTCGGGAAAGCAGCCCACCGGGGAGTTCGGCGGTGCCAGGTAGCTCAGCGGTGCCAGGTAGCTCAGCGGCGTTGGCGAGGTCCATGCCGCCAGAGAGTTCAGCGGCGCCAGCCGCTGCGGCGTCGTTCCCCGCAACCGGGTAGGCATCCGTGGGGGAACCGTACCAGGCGAAGGCGGCCGCGCTTTCTTCGCCCACCATGCGCAGCACGGCATCCGCTCCCGCCTCCACCAGCACGAACTTATATCCGGGCGCGTAGAGGGTATCCACCACCACGAGGTCGCCGGGCAGGGAGAGAAGCCAGCCGGCCACCGCGTCCGGGGCGGCGGTCACATCACCGAAGCCCGAGGGCGCAATATGCAGGTCCCCGGCAGCTTCCAGGGCTCGGGCGCGCAGGGTGCGCATACGGCGCGACTCGCTGCGCCCCACTCCCGCCACTCGCGCGCCGGTGGCGAGCAGCGTGGGCGCAGGCGAAAGCTCCGCCCCGGCGCCGAGCACCGCCACGGTGCGCCCTTCCAGGCGCATCATCTCCGGGTTCTGCACCACCTCGGTAAGCGCCTCCAGCACCCCCGGCTGCACTCGCCCGTTTTCTTCCCAGAGCGCGAGGTGGTCCAGGAGCTCCGTGCCGCTCAGGTAAACGTAGTCCCCGCGGGCATCCTGGCGGGTTGCCCCGCGCCGGTGCTCCGGAATCTCCCGGCCCCGGAAAGGCACGGTGAAGGGGCAGGGCACCGTGGTGCCCCGCAGGATTTCGCCCCGTGGTGCCCCGCCGCGCGGGCGCAACTCGGCGAGCGGCGTGCCGTCATGCAAGGTGAGGGTGCTGTGCACGAAGTCCAGGCCGGCGCGCGCCGCCTGAGCCCCGTGGGCCGGATCATCGATCCGGGTGAGCTGCGCGTAGGGCTCGCGGTAGGTACGGCGCCAGGGAATTGCTTCTTCAAGGGATGCGGCAAGCGCGGCGTCGCCTTCCGCGAAGACTTCCACCATGCCCCGCGAGACCGCGGTGCTCGAGGGTTTCCCCTCGCGGATGGGGAGCACGATGCCGGCTTGCGCCTCGCGTAATTCCGAACTGGTGTAGCGCAGGTGGACGAGGTCGCGCCCGGTGCGTTCTTCCACCACGGCGACGGCGCCTTCCTCCCCCACGGCGCGCAGCACCACCTTTTGGGGTAGCACCAGGGGCGCCCGGAAGCTGACCGCCCCGCTGCCCGGTGCATCCCCGCGCAGGCCGAGCTGGCCGCAAGCCCAGGCATCGGTGGCGGCGCCGTGGAGCACCGCCCCGCTAAAGCCGAAGAGGCGCGCGGTGGCGCCCGAGAGGTGGATCGGGTTGATATCTCCCGTCAGGCGGGCCCAATGGCGGGCATCTTTAGCGGTGAAGCGCCGTTCGGCCAGGGCGTAGGGCGTGGCGTAGCGCAGATGCCCGGCCTCATCCACCCCGAATTCAGCGCGGAAATCGAGAACGGCGCTGGGGGCGGATGGAGCGTCGGGTGCGGACGGCGTGCCAGGTGCAGACGGAGCGGAGGCCGAGGACGGTGCGGACGGTGCGCCGTCCTCCGGCTGGGCACCGTGCTCGGGTTGCGGTTCTGCCCCGGTGAGGTGCACGGGGCTCCCGGTGCTGCCGCGGTCCAGGTAACGGGCGATTTCCCGGTAACATACTGCGCCGTCGTACAGAATATCCGCCGCGACGAGGAGCGCCGTGCCCTTCTCATCACGCTCGAAACTGGCGACCCAAGCCCGCACCGTGAGCGGGCGGCCGAAGGGGACTGGGCTGAGAATCTCCCACCGTAGGTCGGTGATCACGGCGCCGGTGGCAACGAGGGGAAGGCGGGAGTCGGCAAGAATATCGAGGGTGGGGCCCAAGCACAGCTGGTGCAGCAGGGCAGCCGGGGCGTGCCCGCCCACTCCCCCGCCAGCGAAACGGGCAACGCCTTCCCCCACGGCACGCTCGGCGACCGCGTGGACTTTCACCCGCGGCAGCTCGTCAGCCTGAGGAACGGCGCGGCGGCTAAGTTTCTGGCGAGCCGCGGCAGCGAGGATGGCGGCGTAGCGACGGGTTTGCATGGGGACCCCTTTCATCGGTGTCCCTTCCATTCTAGGAAATGAGCTGCCCGCTGCCGCCAGCAACTGCCCCGCAAGATAAAAAACCCTCGTGAGGAATCCTCACGAGGGTAAGCAAGCTTGAGCTTCCCGCGGACTTAGTCCGAGAGCAGACCCTTCTTGTAAGCCTTGGCCAGCTTGCGCGGGATGCGCACTTCGCGGCCCCGCACGCGGACGGTCTGGAGCTCGGTGAGCTCGGCCTTCCACTGGGAGCGACGAGAGCGGGTGTTGCTGCGGGACATCTTGCGCTTAGGTACTGCCATGTCAACCGCTCCTCTCTACTTTCCGGGCCGCCCTGCGCAGCCGCTACGAATCTTCGTGAATATCCGCGCCAGAACCGGCACTTCAATAACACACAGCGAATGAGTCTACCTCATCACCTCCCCGCCGCGCCAGATGGCGCGTGTGAGATATCAAGCATCGCCGCGCCCCGTATGAGGGGATGGTGCGGCACGGTGCACGCTGGCATGGACGCCGCACCATACGGCGGGAACGGGGCCATACGGCGGGAACGGGGCCATACGGCGGGAACGGGGCCATACGGCGGGCGGGCGCACCATCCGCCGCTGCCCCGCGCCCCGTGCGTGCAGCGGTGATGAGACAATACCGATATGTCGGATGTGCTATTAGAGGCCGGGGCTCGCTACGAAACCGAACTTGAGATCAAGCGTTCACGTTTTATCACGGTGCTGGAGCGGGTTGCTACCGAGGCGGAGGCGCGCGCCGTAATCGACGGTGAGAAGCGGCGCTTCCCCGATGCGCGCCACCATTGCAGCGCCTACGTGGTCTCCGTTGCTGGTAGCGCTCCGATCCACCGTTCTTCCGATGACGGCGAGCCCTCCGGCACCGCCGGGCGCCCCATGCTCGATACTCTCCTCGGCGCGGGCATCACCGACGTCGTCGCCGTGGTTACCCGGTATTTCGGGGGAACCCTGCTGGGAACCGGTGGCCTGGTGCGGGCATATTCGGATTCCGTCACCCAGGCGCTCGGCCAGGCCCGCATGGTGGAACGGCGCGTCGTGCCCCGTTACCGGGCTTTCCTCCCCCATTCCGATGCTGGCAAGTACATTGCTACCCTCTCCGGTGCCGGCTTTACCCCGGAGATGGACTACCACGACCACGGTGTTGAACTGCATATTTCTACGGAACGCGGCGCAGCCCTGGCCGCTATGATGGCAGAGTTATCCGCGGGGAATGTCGGCGTCGAACAAATTGAGGATGCGATTATCGAGGTCCCTCTACCTGGATAAACATGACGACTCGTCTATAGCGCGTTAAAATAAACAAAAACGGCCACATCGTGCTGCGCCGTATCGACATACGTCAACCACTGAATACGGTGATGCCATGAGAAGCCCCCTGCGGTCACACAAGAAGACCGGCCCTAAACCGACCTTTACTGCCGATGAAGCAATCGATGCAGTTTTCGACATTGGTTTGGATCGGTTCACGCTCGGCCAGGTTGCCGAGAAGCTCGGTGTGGCTACATCCGCTCTCTATCGCCTTTTCAAAAGCCGCGAAGACCTCATGGAAGCATGTTTGGCGCGTGTTTCGAGCGAATATCCTCCACCCGAAGGGGATAGTGCGGATGCGTTGCTGCGCGATTATGCGAATAAAGTGTGGGAGCTCATGGATACCCACCCGGGGCTCGATCTGCTTTTCGTGCAGTTCTCCGCCACCTCGCGTTTCATTGCCCCACACCTCAACGCCCTTATTAATGCGCTCGAAGATATCGCCGGCTGGGATGTGGAAATCGGGCTGCTGGCGGTGGATACCGTTACCAATATCATTATGGCCACCCACGCCGCGGCCGCGTCATTCAATAACGTCAAAGATGATGCCGATATCGCCCAGCCCACCCGCGGAAATATTGTGCTGTTCTCCCGCCTGAAATGGCGCGACCGGGCCAACCTCGATACCAAACTCGATTTCCTCATTCCGGCTTTCGCCGCGGAGGCCGAACGGCGCGCGCAGGAATCGGGCACCACCACGCGCGGCTAGCGCGCCGTCCGCGCACCATTCCCGCACCGTACCCGCCGCTCCGGTTCCCGCAAGAACACTCCGCCGCGCCGGGAACGCGCGGCTAGCGCGGGCATTTGCCCAGCTCTATCCACATCTCGGGCCACGGCGCGCCGCGCGCGCTCCAGAAAATACTATGGAGCGGCGGGAACAATATGGCTCGCAGCGGCGTTAGCGTACCCGAGGAGGAAAATATGACCATTTTCAACGACGCTACTGAACTAGTGGGGCACACGCCCCTCGTCCGTATCAATAAGCTCGCGGAGGGCAGCTCCGCGGAAGTCCTCGCCAAGCTTGAGTTTTACAATCCCGCCAACTCGGTGAAAGACCGGGTGGCGGTGGCCATTGTCGACGCCGCTGAAAAGGCCGGTGCGCTGCGCCCCGGTGGCACCATTGTGGAGGGCACCTCTGGGAATACCGGGATCGGCCTAGCCTGGGTGGGCGCCGCGCGCGGCTACAAGGTTATTTTGACGATGCCGGCGTCCATGTCGGTGGAACGGCGCATGCTGCTGCGCGCTTTCGGGGCGCGCCTGGAGCTGACCGACCCGAAGGAAGGCATGCGGGGCGCCGTGGCGCGCGCCGAAGAAATTGTGGCAACGACCGAGAACGCGATCCTGGCCAGCCAGTTCACGAACGTCGCCAACCCGGCGATCCACGAAAAGACCACCGGTGAGGAAATCTGGGCGGATACCGAAGGCAAGGTGGATTACTTCGTTGCCGGTATCGGCACCGGGGGCACCATTACCGGGGCGGGGCGCGCGCTGCGCCGTCACAACCCGGACGTGAAGATTATCGCGGTGGAGCCCGCCGAATCCCCGCTGCTCTCCGAAGGGCGGGCCGGTTCGCACGGCATCCAGGGTATCGGCGCGAATTTCGTTCCTGAGGTTCTTGACACCGAGCTCTACAACGAAGTCATCCCAGTTCCCACCGCGAAGGCGCTTAAGGTGGCCCGCGCGGCTGCTACCTCGGAGGGCCTGCTGCTGGGCATTTCCGGAGGCGCCGCGCTCCAGGCCGCCCTCGAGGTGGCGGGACGCGAGGAAGCCGCCGGCAAGCGCATCGTCGTGATCATCCCCGATTTCGGTGAGCGCTACGCTTCCACTCCTCTTTTCGATCCCTACCGCGACTAGTGGGAGGTACCGGTACGACGGCGCAGGCCAACCTGGCGCGGGGCTATACGCCCACGGCGCGGGTGGCCGGCTAGAGTAGGTCCTATGGGTTTATCTCGAGCACTCCGGCTCATGCGGGAAGATATTGATACGGCGCGCCGGCGCGATCCGGCGGCGCGTTCCCGCCTGGAAGTGGTACTGGCTTACTCCGGCGTGCATGCCGTATGGGGGCACCGGGTGGCACACGCGATGTGGGAGGCGACGCCGCGGCTCCGGCTACCGGCGCGCCTCCTCTCCCAAGCCACCCGGTTGCTCACCGGGGTGGAAATCCACCCCGGCGCCCACATTGGCCGCCGTTTCTTCATTGACCACGGCATGGGAGTGGTAATCGGGGAAACCGCGGAGATCGGCGATGATTGCATGATCTACCACGGGGTGACCCTGGGTGGGTCATCAGCCGAACCGGTCAAACGCCATCCCACCTTGGGAAACGGCGTCATGGTGGGGGCAGGCGCAAAAATACTAGGCCCTGTCCACATTGGGGACGGTTCCCAGGTGGGCGCAAACGCCGTCGTCGTTCATGATGTGCCGGCGGAAGCGACCGCGGTGGGAATCCCCGCGCGGGTACGCACCCCGGCCCATCACGAACCACTCATCGATCCGGCGATATATATTTAGGCCGCTTGAGGCGCCTTCGTACTGCTTTAGGCGCCTTCGTACCGCGCGATCTGGTCGATACGGCGCTGGTGGCGCTCGTCTTCACTGAAGGGCGTCTCCAGGAAAAGCTTGACCAGGTCCCAGGCTTCTTCCTGGGTGTGCTGGCGCGCGCCGATGGAAATGACGTTGGCGTTATTGTGCTCGCGCCCGAGCTTGGCCGTATCCTCATTCCAGGCGAGGATGGCGCGCACCCCGCGCACCTTATTCGCGGAAATCTGCTCGCCGTTCCCGGAGCCACCCAGCACGATACCCAGCGACCCAGCGTCATCTACAACGCCCTGCCCGCAGGCAATGCACGGAGCGGGGTAATCATCGAGCGCATCGTAAGTTTTTGCGCCGTGATCAACAACTTCGTAGCCACTAGCTTCGAGCTTCTCCACCAGGAATTCCTTGAGCTCGAAACCGGCATGATCTGTTCCAATATGTACTCGCATGCAGCAATCCTATCCTATTGTGCCGCTTGTCACTTTTACTTCGGGGATGGTGCGGCGACGGCGCCCACGGGGCCAACGGTGCATACGGCGCCCACGGTGCGCCGCAACGGTGCGGCGGCACGGGCCGGCGGGAAGCTGCGCCCGTGGCGATGCGCTATTTAAAGTGTCGTAGGCGTCCACTACCCTGGACACATGACTGATACTGCTTTGCATGCTGTGCTTTCGGGCGCTGATACTTCGGTGCGCCCCCAAGATGATCTTTTCCGTGCCGTCAATGGCACCTGGTTGCGTGAGAAGGAAATTCCGGCCGATCAGGTCTCGGTAGGTTCCTTTATTGATCTGCGCGATGAAGCCGAGCTCCACGTACGTGAGCTCATTGAGAAGGCCGCTGATGCGGCAGGCGCTACCCCTTCGGAAACGGCCGCGGATTCCGCACCGGGCGTTCCGGCGGAATCGCTGGCGAAAGTTGTGGCCCTCTACCGTTCCTTTATTGATACCGCGGCGATTAATGAAAAGGGCACCGCTCCCCTCGCCGCTGATCTCGATCCGGTAGCTAGTGCAAAAACAAAGGAAGATCTGGCCCGCGTGATCGGCGCGCTCATGCGCACCGGGGTGAATAGCTTCTTCGGGGTGGATGTAGCCCCCAGCCTGGCCAACCCCAATGTGAACGAATTTTCCATCGGCCAGTCCGGCCTGGGCTTGCCTGACGAAGCCTACTACCGCGAAGCGCAATTCGCTCCGATGCTGGATGCTTACCGGGAGTTTGTGCCGCAACTAGCCCAGCTGGCTTTTGATGAAACGGCCACCCAGCCCAGCCCCGCCATCACGGCCGCCGCCGGGCGCGTTATCGAAGTGGAAACGAAGCTCGCCGCCGCGCATATGAGCCGCACGGATGCCCGGGATATGGATAAGGTCAATAACCCGATGTCCTTCGCGGATTTCGTGGCCTCGGCCCCACAATTCCCCTGGGCCACCGCGCTGCGTGCCATCGGTTATGATCCCGATGGGCTCGGCACCATTATTGTGACTACCCCGCAAGCGCTGCAGGCCGCCGCGCAGCTGTGGGAGGAAACCCCGCTGGAAACCTTGCAGGAATACACCCGCTGGCGCATTCTGCTGGCGCGGGCTTCCTACCTGCCCGAAGTGATCGACGCGAAGAATTTCGATTTCTACGGCAAGGTGCTGGCCGGTACCACCCAGCAGCGGGATCGCTGGAAGCGTGCGGTGCAGCTGGTCAATGGTGTGCTCGGTGAAGCGGTGGGCCAGCTCTACGTGGCCTCCTACTTCCCGCCCGAACATAAGGCAACCATGGATCAGCTGGTCGCGGATCTCCTGGATGCCTACCGGCTTTCTATCCGGGGCCTTGACTGGATGAGTGACGCCACCAAGGAGCGCGCCCTGGCCAAGCTGGATACCTTCGCCCCGAAGATCGGCTACCCCGATAAGTGGAAGGATTATTCCTCCATGCAGATCGGAACGGATCTGCTGGCCAATATTCGCGCCGCCTGCGAATTTGAGGTGGAGGAAAACATCGCCAAGCTCGGCAAGGAAGTTGATCGCAGCGAATGGCATATGAATCCGCAAACGGTCAACGCCTACTACAACCCGCAGTGGAATGAGATCGTATTCCCCGCCGCTATTTTGCAATGGCCTTTCTTCGAGCAGGATCGCGATGCGGCCTTCAATTACGGCGGTATCGGCGCGGTGATCGGCCACGAAATCGGGCACGGTTTCGATGACCAGGGCTCGAAGTTCGATGCGGACGGCTCCCTCAATAACTGGTGGACGGATGAGGACCGCGCCGAATTTGAGAAGCGCACCGCGGCTCTTATCGCGCAATTCAATTCCTATATTCCGGCCCAGTTGAACGGGGATGAGGCTTTCCACGTCAACGGTGAGCTCACCCAGGGTGAAAACATCGGGGATTTGGGCGGCCTATCCATCGCGCTCAAGGCTTATGAAATCCACCTGGAACGCGAGGGCCTCACTCTGGAAACCGCCCCCGTGATTGACGGCTACACCGGCGCGCAGCGCGTCTTCCTGTCCTTCGCCAAGATCTGGCAGGGCAAGAACCGTGACGAATGGGCACGCCAGCTCATCGCCATCGACCCGCATTCCCCGTCCGAATTCCGGTGCAACGGCACGGTGAAAAATATCGACGCCTTCGCGCAGGCTTTCGGCCTGGAAGAAGGCGACGGTCTCTACCTCGCCCCGGAAGAACGCGTGCGTATTTGGTAAAAGCGCTCTTTCGTGCATACGGAATGTTGCGTGCGCGGTATCGCGCATACATACTATTCCGTATGCGCGGCCGAAGCAGCGTGCACGGCATCGCACGGTGCCGAAATAGCACGACGACGGCGCTAACGCGCGCCTAGTTGCCACGGCGTTACGGCGGCGGAGTGCCGGACTGACCAGGCCACCTATCCATGACATCTGTCATGAAGAATTGGTGATGCATGGCAGTTCCGGCGCCCCGCCGCCCATTTTTACACTGATGGCATGAACACAATACCCGTGGCCAACTCGGCCCACCCAACCCGGCCGGCACAAGTGACGCCCCCAGCCGGCACCGTACAGCCGGCTGCCGCGATGCAGCCAGACGGCATCGCACAGCCAGCTGTTTCCGCCCGCGCCCTCAGCCGTTCTTTCGGGAACGTGCGCGCCGTCGATAATATCGACCTCCGAATCGACACCGGAGAAATCGTGGCGCTCCTCGGCCCCAACGGCGCCGGGAAAACCACGCTCCTCGATATGGTGCTCGGCTTCACCAAACCCAGCCGCGGCACCCTGGAAGTTCTCGGCCAGACTCCCGGCTCCCCGCCCCTTACCGGGCACATCGGGGCCATGTTGCAGACCGGTGGAATGCTCCGTGATCTCACCGCCGCGGAAACCCTCCATTTTCTCGCCGACTGCCTCCCTTTCCACCTGCCGGTAAGCGACGTTATTGAACGTGCCGGTATGAGCGATTTCGCCTCTCGGAAAATCGCCAAATGCTCCGGCGGGCAAATCCAGCGCATTCGCTTCGGTGCCGCCCTGTTATCCGACCCGGAGCTGCTTATCCTCGATGAGCCCACCGCGGGGCTGGATGCCACGGCGCGCCGTGACTTCTGGGAGCATATTCGGGCCGACGCCGCTCGCGGGCGCACCATTATCTTCGCTACCCACTACCTCCAAGAAGCTCAGGACCTCGCCGAGCGAGTCATCCTCATGAATAACGGGCGCATCGTAGCTGACGGAAGCGTTGCCGAGATTACCGCCCAGCAACGCCACCACCTCACCGTCATCTGGAATCCGCAGTCCGCCATCTCTCCGGAAGAAATAGCTAGGCGCACCGGTGCCGACACGGTGGACCGAGACGGTGACCTGGTGCGTTTCACCGTGGCTGATTCTGATCGGCTTGCCGCAGTGATTCTCAATGAAGGCCTCGGCTCCCATCTCCAGATTTCTGCCGCCAGCCTCGAAGATGCGTTCTTCAGCCTCACGGCCGCGCCTCGAACCGATTTCCCCGCCGCCGCGGCACCCGAAGGAGCACGCTCATGACAACCGCCATATCCAGCCCGGCTGCGCCCCGTTCCCGCACCAGTATCTTCTTCTCCTATATCCGCCACGAGCTCTGGCGAAATCTGCGGATGGTGGACTCCCTTATCTTCCTCATCGCCCTTCCCCTCGTGATCTTCGCAGTTTTCGGGGTGGCTTCACCGGGAACGGACAAGCACATTCCCGGCGGCACCATCGCCGCCTACGTCATGGTGAGCCTGGCCCTCTACGGGGCAGCCACCGCCGCGACATCCATGGCGGGTGCCGCCGCCGTGGAACACGACAGCGGCTGGGGCCGCCACCTGGCCCTGACCGGCATGCGCCGCGGAGATTACCTGGCGGGCAAAATTATCGTCAGCCTCCTCATTGCCTGCCTCCCCATCGGCGCGACCTTCCTCCTTGGAATTCTGACCACCGCGCAATTTGATACCCCCGGGATCTGGCTCGCGAGCGCCGGACTGTGCCTGGTGGGTGTCTTCCCCTTCGCTTTCTTCGGCCTCGCCGTTGCCCTGGCGCTCCGCAGCGAAACCGCGGTGTCCATTGCCTCCGGTGTGGTGGTGCTCCTCGCTTTCCTCGGTAATCTCTTTATGCCGCTGAGCGGATCCATGATGGAGCTGGCCCGGTACACACCCTTCTACGGGGCGGGCGTGCTGGCGCACTGGCCTCAGAACGGGGACGTGATTATTACCGGTGCTTTCGCCACGCCGGGTATGCCGGAGATCCTCCCCACCGAATCCTTCGCCTGGGCAATCGGAAACGTGGCGGTGTGGACGATTATCTTCGCTGCACTGGCGCTCCTGGCCCTGCGCCGTTCGACGGTGCGGCGCTAGAGTACCGCGCTAAGGTACGGCTAAAGTGCGAGCACATCAGCAGGCACGGGCGGCGGCCGCGGAGGAACTTCGCGGCCGCTATGCTCATGGTATGGCCCCATCCCCCGCCGCTCTTTCAGCAGGCTCCGCCCCGTCTCCCGCCGTCTCAGCGGCCTCCACCGCTCCGTCTGCCTCCGCAGCATCGCCCTCCAGCCATTATTTGAACCGCATGTGGCGCACCGCTAACCAAATACCGGCGGCCCCCACCACCCGCCGCGAGCGCCTGACCATGCTCTTCGGTAGCGGGATCTGGCTGATTTTCCTGGTCTTTCCTTTCGCCGGGGTGCTCTTCACCCAGGGGCTCTCGCCCGCCGAGCGCACCCTCGGTTATATCGGGCTGGCCGCGTTCGCGTTCTTCTATATCTTGGCTTTCCAGTTCCCGGATCTGCGCCCGACCTGGCCGCGCTGGGTTTCCCTTCTGCTCTGGACGGTAACCCTGGCGCTGTCCGCCGCCCTCATCCCACCTTTCCCCTTAGGTTTCGCTTTCACCGCGCCATTTTTCGCGGCGATCTGGATTTTCTCCCTCCCGCTTATCCCCGGGATTCCGTGCGGGCTGCTCTGCTTCGCGGGCGGAGCGGTGGCCCACCTCTTAGCCCCCTATGTATTCTTGTGGGGAGCCTTCCTGGGCAGCATTATCATCCCGATGATCCCCATTCTCATCTCGCGGTTGCTGGAAGAATTTGCCACGCGGTCGGCGCGGATGCGCGCGGAGCTCATCCTTTCCGAGCAGCGTTCCGAACTGGCCTCCGTGGTCCATGATGTGCTGGGTCATTCGCTGACCGCCATCACCGTGAAAACTCAACTGGCCGCGCGATTATTGGAGAGCAATCCGGAGGCGGCCCGCGCTGAATTAGAAGACAGTCTCAATATTTCGCGCAACGCTATCGACACGGTGCGGGCCACCGTCACCGACCTGCGCCAGCCCACCCTCGACGCTGAACTGGATTCTGCTTACGCACTGCTCCGTTCGGCGCGTATCACCGCGCATTTCACGCCTCCCCCGGAGCTCCCCCTCCTCACCGCCCAGCTTTTCGCGTGGGTGGTGCGCGAAGCGGTCACGAATACGGTGCGCCATTCGGGTGCGCGCAATTGCACCATCACTATCGAGCAGAGGGAGACTGGCGCGCGCTTGCGGGTGGAGGACGACGGCGCCGGCATTCCCGCGGGGGCTCCGGCAGGTACCGGGCTGACCGGTTTGCGCGAGCGCGTGGAGGCTGCCGGTGGAACACTGGCGATTAGCCGGCTGGAACCGGGAACTCGCGTGGAGGTGTTCCTATGAACGACGGCGCACAAGTAGATGGCGGTGCTGCCCCCGCCACCAACTCGCACGTGGGCAACGGTGCGGCTACGGGGCACCGCCGCCCCATCCGGGTAGTGATCGCCGATGATCAGCGGATGGTGCGCGAGGCTTTGGCGGCGCTTCTCAACCTGGAAGAGGATATTGAGATAGTGGCGCAGTTGGAAGATGGCAGCGCCGTCGTTCCCACCGTGGCGGAAACCGGTGCCGATATTGCGCTCCTTGATATTGAAATGCCGCACGTGGACGGAATCGCAGCAGCGCAAGCACTGCAGGCGGCGGGGGCCGGCTGCGGCGTCGTTATTGTGACGACCTTCGGGCGTGCCGGGTATTTGCAGCGCGCCATGGCGGCCGGGGCGCGCGGTTTCGTGGTGAAAGATGCGCCGGCTGAGGAGCTCGCCGCCGCGCTGCGCACCGTTGCGGGCGGCGGCTACGCTATCGATCCGCAGTTGGCCGCGCAGGCCTTGCAGATGGGGCCCAATCCGCTCACCGAACGCGAGGGTGATGTGCTGCGGCTGGCGCTCAGCGGGGCGACCGTGAAAAGCATGGCCGCGCAGCTGTATCTCTCGCAGGGGACGGTGCGTAATCACCTGTCTGCCGCTATCGGGAAAACGGGGGCGAGCACCCGCACCGAGGCGGCGCAGCTCGCCCGGGCCCGCGGGTGGATCTAAACGCACCCGCGGGCGCATGGCGCACCGATGCAGAGCTAACCGTCACACCGGTGCGCAGCTACCAGCACGCCCGCGGGGCAGAGCTACGGCAGCTGAGCCGAGGAGCAAGTTCGGCGGCTAGCTAAAAATTGGCCCCGTGGTACGCGAGCGCTTGAGCTCAAAGAAACCGGGGGTGCGAGCCAGGGCGAGGCAGCCATCCCAGAGGGCGAGGGCGGCTTCCCCGTGCGGGGCCGGGGAGATGACGGGGCCGAAGAAGGCTGCGCCGTCGAAAGAAATAATGGGCACGCCGACTTCGTCTCCCACGAGCGCCAGCCCGGATGCGACGCTGTCACGCAGGGCGGCGTCGTAATGGGCGGCGTCGTTCAAATATTCGCTCCCTTCGCCGAGGGCCGCGAGCACTTCGGCAAGAATCTCGCGCCCCACGGGGCGCCGGTCTTCGTGAATAGCCTGGCCCAAAGCGGTGTAGAACTCGCCGAGCTTCTCGTTGCCTTCCAGCTGGGCGATTTTCATGGCGACGAGCGCCGTCTCGCGCCCCTCCTCCACGTGAGCGCGGTACTCCTGCGAAATATCTTTGCCCTCGTTGAGGATCGCGAGGGAGAAAGGCCGCCACGTGACGGTGAAATCACGAGCGGTGGCCACCTCGGTGACCCAGCGGGAGGTAATCCACGTCCACGGACATGTTGCATCAAACCAAAATTCAACCTGAGTACTCATGGTTCTATCCAAGCGTGAAAACGGACGCGGTGGGTCGCCTCGCGCCATGAGCGAAACTGGAACGGCGCGCGAACGGTGCGGCAACGGCGCGCGAACGGTGCGGCTGAAAGCGGGCGGTGCGGGCAAGGGCGCGCCAGAACCGGTAGGATTTCACGTAAATTGTGCTGAAAGCCAAGGAAAGGAAGCTTGATGGCCGGGACTAATCTCACCCGCGCAGAAGCTGCGGAACGCGCGCAGATCGTAGCGACGCAGAATTACCGCATTGAACTTGATCTGACCACCGGGGAGGAAACCTTCGCGGCGGTTACCGAAATTGATTTTGAGGCCACGCCGGGTGCCGATACGTTCCTCGACCTCATCGCGAAGTCGGTGGAGCGCGTGGTGCTCAACGGCGCGGAGCTTGACCCGGCCAGCTACCAGGATTCGCGCCTGCCGCTGCCCAACCTCGCGGCGCAGAACACGGTGCGGGTGGAATCCACCCAGTACTACTCGCGCACCGGTGAGGGCCTGCACCGTTACGTGGATCCGGCCGACGGCGAGGTCTACCTCTACTCCCAGTTTGAGGTGGCGGACGCGCGGCGGGTCTTCGCGAATTTTGAGCAGCCTGACCTCAAGGCGAATTTCACCTTTACGGTGACCGCGCCGGAGAACTGGAAGGTGTTCTCCGTGTCCCCCACCCCGGAGCCGGTGGCCCTGGGTGAAGGCAAGGCGCGCTGGGATTTCACGCCCACCGAGCGCCTATCCACCTACCTGGTGGCGATTGTGGCCGGCCCCTACGAGGGTGTGGAAGGCGAACCCTTCCATTCCATCGACGGGCGCGATATTCCGCTGGGTGTGTACGCGCGGAAGTCGCTGGCCCCCTACCTGGATGCCGATGAGATTTTCACCATCACCCGCCAGGGCTTCGAGTATTACGAAGCGAATTACGGCCACCCCTACCCGTTCCGCAAGTACGACCAGGTGTTCTGCCCGGAATACAATGCCGGCGCCATGGAGCACCCGGGCCTGGTGACCATCGTGGAAACCTATGTTTTCCGCACCAAGCCCACCGGCGCGATTATCGACCGGCGCACCATCACCATCCTGCACGAACAGGCCCATATGTGGTTCGGCGACCTGGTCACCATGAAGTGGTGGGATGACCTGTGGCTCAACGAATCTTTCGCGGAGTTCATGAGCCACCTGGCCGCCGCCAATAACACTCGCTGGAAGGATGCCTGGACCACCTTCCTCGCCTCTGAGAAGACCTGGGCGATCCAGCAGGATCAGCTTCCCTCCACCCACCCGATTGCCGCGGATATTCGCGATCTGGAAGATGTGCTCGTCAATTTTGACGGCATCACCTACGGTAAGGGTGCTTCGGTGCTCAAGCAGCTGGTGGCGTACGTGGGGCAAGAACAGTTCCTGGCCGGGGTGCGGGCCTATATTGCTAAGCACAAGTGGGGTAATGCCACACTCACCGATCTGCTCACCGAGCTGGAAGCTTCCTCCGGGCGTGACCTCAAGGAATGGACCCGGGTGTGGCTGGAGGAATCCGGCGTCAATACCCTGCGGCCCGAAGTGGAGGCCAGCGGCGGGGTTATCGACCGGCTCACCGTGGTCCAGAGCAACGACGCGAACTCTTCGCTGCGCCCGCACCGTATCCGTATTGCCGGCTATGACCTGGACGGGGACGGGCTGCGCTGCGTGAAATCCGAATGGGTGGATATTGCCGGTGAGCGCACCGAGATCGCGTCCTTCCAGGGTGCTGAGCGCCCCGATCTTATTCTGCTCAACAGCCAGGACTGGGGCTACGCCAAGATCCGCTTCGATGCCGATTCCTTCCGGGTGGCGCTGGAGAATCTCGAGAAATTCGATAACCACCTGGATCGCTCCGTGGTGGTCTTCGCGGCCATGGATATGATGCGCGACGGCGAACTCGACGCCCACACCTACGCGGATATCGCGCTGGCGGTGCTGGCGGATGAAACCGATGGCACCGTGCTGCGCGTGGTGCTCGGCTCCCTGCATTCCGCGGTGGAGCTCTACTCCAACCCGGCCACCCGCACGGAGTTCGCGGCGGCCGTTTCCGAGCGTATTTTCGAATTGGCGCTCACCGCGGCACCGGGTTCGGATCGCCAGCTCCAGCTCATGGGTGCGGCGATGCGCCGGGCCGTGAGCGAGGAGCAGCTCGGCCTTATTGCCGGGTGGCGCGACGGCGTGGCCGTTCCGGAAGGCTACGACGTCGACCAGGAAGTCCGCTGGAATATCCTTATCGCCCTGGCGGCTAACGGGCGGGCCGATCAGGCCGATATTGACGCCGAGTTCACCCGCGATTCTTCCTCCTTCGGGCAGATTTTCGCGGCCCAGGCCGAAGGCGCGCTGCCCGATAGCGCAGCCAAGGAAAAGGTTTGGGAAGAAATCGTGCATCCGGAAACCAATACCCGCCAGCGCAACCTCGCCCTGGGCACCGGGCGTTCCTCCGCGGAGAGCGTGCGCACCTACGCGGAGAAGTACTTCGCGGTGGCCAAGGACATGTGGGATAACAATTCGGTGGAAATCGCCTCGAATATGCTCGAGTACGCCTACCCGGCTCAGTTGGCCGGCCGTACCGACCTCGGGGTGGATCTGCTGGCCCTCGGCCAGGAATGGCTGGCCACCACGGATGCGGCGCCGGCCTGCCGGCGTATCGTCTCCGAAGTGGTGGACGGCACCGCCCGGGCGGTGCGCAACCAGGAAGCCGACCGGAAGGCTGGGAACTAGGGCCTAAGCGCTAGCCACATAGCTGATTATTCCGATGCACAAGCGGTGCGGGAACTCGCCATGGGTTCCCGCACCGTGGCATTTAACCAGCTCGCACCGGCTACCCCAAAGCTGAAACTATCCTGGATATTTTTATCATCACATTTCCTAATATCCTTTTATTACTTCGCTATAAACTTGTGGTGCAAACCGTCATAGTCAAAGAAGAGGAAGACACCCCGATGAAGCACCCGAGTTACCTGGCCGTTGCCGCCGCCGCAGCCACAGCCATGTTCATTCCAGCCGCGGCGCTCGGTGCCCCGGCCACATCCACCAGCCTGACGAGTAATCTTTCCCGCGCGGCTGCAGATACGAACAGGGATAAGGCCGCTGAGGAGAAGGCCGCCGCGGAAGCGGAACTGGCTCGGGTCACCGCTGATCTGGCCGCCGAGAAGGCGAAGGTTCCGAGCCTGGAAGAAGACCTGGCCGCCGCGCGCCAGCGCCTCGCGGACCAGGAAGCTCCCCTCGCTCCGTTGCGCGCACAGCAGCAGGAATTGAGCACCGAGTGTGGCAAGCTCGGCCCCGCCATTGCTAGCCAGGAAAAGAAACTGGCGCAACTCCAGGCCACGCTCAAGGAAGTTCAGGAAACTGAATACGCCACGATTGATGAGAAAAATGCGCTGGTGGTCAAGCGCACGCAGATGCAGCAGGCCGGCGAGGATGTGACGGAGATCAGCGCGCAGATTGACGCGCTGGAGAAGAAGCTTGAGCAGCTGCGCACCCAACAGCAGCAGCTCAATACCCAGATTTACACGCTCAAGCCGCTGATCGAGGAGCTGCGCGGCGCGCAGGCGCAGTGCCCGGCGATGGAGGCCGAGCTCGCCCAGCAGATCAAGGACGCGGAGGCCGCGGCCGCACCGGCGCGCGCCGAGGTTGCAGAGAAGGCGAAGGCGCTCGAGGCGGCGCAGGCCCGCGTGACTACGCTCACCGAAGGCGCCGCGGCGCTCGAGAAGAAGATCGCGGAGCTGAATGAGATTCTTGCCCGCCCGCTTCCCGCGCAACCGGCGCAGCCTTCCACGCCAGGTGTTACGACGACGCCGCCAGCCGGCCCCGCGGCCACTCCGGCCGTCACCGGTACCCCGGCAGCCCCCTCCGCCCCTGCCGCCCCGGCAACCGCCGCCCCCACGGCAACAAATACGCCCACGGCAGCCACGGCGCCCACCGCAACAGCTACACCCAAGGCCAACGCAGCCAAGCCGCAGCTGGCCCACTCGGGTGCGGAGCTGGGCGGCGCCATTGGCGCGGCCACGGTGCTCCTCGGAGCGGGCGGTGCGCTGGCGCTCCGGCGGGCGCGCCGCTAGGCACCAGTAGCTAATCGCCAGTCACTGAGCGTGCGCCACTAAGCACCGGCCACCGATGCCAGCCACCAGGCGCCCGCAACTCGGCACCAGGCCCTGCATCTAGCAGGAAAGCTACATTTCTCGCATACAAGCCGAAGCGGCGGATACCCACCGGTATCCGCCGCTTCGCCTATTACGCGCTACTACTTTTATGACACGGTGCCGCGCTGCCCCTTAACGCAAGGCACGCGGGAGCCGGGCGCCGTCGTCGTTAAAAGCGGAGAGGCGATAGCAGGTGACGGTGAGCTCCCCGCTCACCTCCATCCGCACCTGCCCGCGCGGGTAAATGCGCTGGGTGAAGGAGGTGGTGCCTTCCTGGAAGAGCTCCACCAGGGAGCCGTCCATCCACAGGGAGGCCGGCGCACTCACGGCGGCGGTGAAGAGCACCTCGTTCGTTTCCGAATCGCGCAGGGAGATGGTGCCGCTGCCCTCCAGGTCCAGGGAGAAGGAGCGCAGCTCGGGCAGTTCGGTCACGACCTCGCCTTCGCCCTCGCGCAACGCGAAGATTTCGGGGGCCGGCTCGGTCCACACGCGCCCGTCGGAAATACGCACCTGGCGCGGGTAGGTGAGCGCACCGTTGTAGCCCGAGGCGTCGATATCGGCGTCGGTACGGTCGGAGCCTTCCCAGGTCCAGCCCCAAGCGAGCACGCGCTCCCCGTCCACCACGCACTGGGGCGCGTAGAAGTCGGGCCCGGCGTCGAATTCACCGCCGGCACGGGGCACGAAACGGGGGTACCCGGCGCTCATATCCAGATCGCCCACCAGGTAGGCCACCCCGGTGAGGTGATCCATCAGCGTTTCCGCTTCCACCCACTGGGAGACGATGAGCACCCACGCCTCCCCTACCTGGATGAGCTGGGGGCATTCCCAGATGGAGGCCGGGGCGTAGATGGAGGCGAGCGGGTCGTCGCCCACCAGGAGGGTGTCCAGGTAGCGCCAGTTGCGCCAATCGGAGCATTCGTAGAGGAAGATGACGGGGGTGCCGTCCTCGAAGCCGCCGCCGTGGATGGCGTAGGTGCGCCCCTCCACCTGGAAAATGAAGGGGTCGCGCATGGCGCGCACGTTTTCGATGGGCGGCATGGTGGCGACGACGCCGGTGGGCTCCCAGCCACTCCGGTCGGCGTTTTCCTCCGCCAGGACCGTCACGGAAGGGCCGTCCCCGCGGGTGACGGCGGTGTAGAGCAGCGAGGATACTCCCTCGTGCACGGTGCCCACGCCGGACCAGCAGCCGGCCGAATCGGGCTGCCCGGGGCGCGGTTTGAGGGCGATGGGCTGCGCCGTCCAATTGACGAGGTCCGTGGAGGTGGCATGCCCCCAGTGGATGTGGTCATGCCAGGGCGCCTTGGGGTTGTACTGGTAGAACATATGCCAGGTATCGCCCACCTTGTGGATACCGTTGGGGTCGTTGACCCACCCGAAGTTCGGGCGTACGTGCAGGGCGGGGAAGAAACGATCGGGGAAGTGATCGAGTTGTGTCATGATTGCCTCCTTTGTTGAGGGGGTTGGGGGCGGCGTGGCGGCCAGCGGGGAGCGACTGTGTCCCTCATCGTTGAGGAGGGCACGGTCGGGTACCCAGCCGGCGTGACGGCGCCCGTGGGCTGCGGCGTAGAGCCGATGTTGGTCGGTTCCCGCCGTTGAGCTTTCCTGCGGCGCCGTGGGGCAGCCGCAGCTCGGCCCGGTGATGACGGTGCAGGGCACCAGTCGGGTACGGTGGCGCTCCGCGGCGGCATCCGAATCACCGAGCAGGCGGGTTATTTCGGTAATGGCGCGCTCGGCAACCTCTTCTACCGGGTCAACGGCGCGCAGGAATGATTGGGCTTCAGGCAAATGCGAGTCATCGAAAACGGCCAGGCGGATATCGCGGCCGGGCAGCAGCCCGCGGCGCCGTATCTCAGCCATGGCGGGCACGCACATAGCGGAGCTGCCCAGTACCAGGGCGTCAATATGGGCGCAGGAGTCGAGCACCTGGGCGATCTGACGGCGCACCGCTCGCGGGGAGGAATGGGCGCCCACCAGCTGGTGGCGGGTCACCCGGTGGCCCCGTTCCACCAGGGCTTCCTCGAAGCCGCGCATATGCTGCGAGCCGTTGGCGATGCGCCGGTCCGGGTAGAAGAGCACCGGGTAGCGCACCCCGTGGTCGAGGAGGTGTGCGGTAATATCGCGGATCCCCTGCTGGTAGTCCGTGCTTACCTGCGGAGCCACCACGGCGGGGTCATTCCCGTTGACCACCGCGAACGGGATGGCGTGGCGGCGCAGCCGGGGCAGTGAATGCCGGCGCCATCCGGGCACGGGGCTGATAATAACCGCGTCCAGACGGTGCGCGATGAGGGCGCTGAGCGCCGCTTCTTCGGTATGCACATTCGCCCCGGTATCCAGCAGGAAGGGCACCAGGCCGGCGTCGGTGGCCTGGCGGGCCAATTCCAGGGCCACGGCCGTGCCCCCGGCGTTGCCCAGCAGGGTTCCCACAATGGCGATTCCGGGCGAAGCACCGGCGCGCAGGGAGCGGACGGTACGCGGACTCGAATAGCCCAGCTCCGCTGCCGCCTCGAGCACCCGCATCCGGGTGGATTCGGCCACCCTCCGGGTCCCGTTGAGCACGTGGGACACCGTGGTGATTGACACCCCGGCGCGGCTCGCCACGTCTTTCATCCCTACGCCCGCCATTGTTCCTCCTTACTTTCTTTTACGACGACGCCGGCTATACGTCCTCGAGAAGAGTTCCCTTCGTCTCCGGCATCATAGTCCGTGACCAGATGACCGCGCCGAGCATGCACGCAGCGTAGAAGAGGAAGGTGAAGGTCATCGAGGCTTGGAACATCACCGGGAAGGTGCCGGAGATGATCGCTGCGGAGACCCAGTGTGCGGCCGAGCCGACGGCCTGTCCGTTCGCGCGGTGGGCCGGCGGGAAGATCTCCGAGATGAAGACCCACAGTACCGAACCGATACCGACCGCGAGCGCGGCGATGAACACGATGATGAGAACCAGCACGATAATGCCGGTGGTGGTGGACAGTTCCGAGCCGTTGAAGTAGAAGATCCCAGCGATGGCCAGCAGCGCCACCAGGTCGATACCGGCACCCAGCGTCACCAGCGGGCGGCGCCCCACTTTATCCACGAGGGAACGCCCCAGCAGGGTGAAGGCTAGGTTGGTGAGCCCCACCAGGATGGAGGAGGCGAAGGCGGCGTCGCCGGCGATGCCGGCCGACTGGAGTAGGGACGGTGCGTAGTAGAGCACCGCGTTGGTACCCGCGAACTGGGAGAAGAAGGCGATGAGGATCGCCATGGTGATGGGGCGGGCGGTGCGCTTGGAGAAGAAAGGCTCGGTTGCCGCGGCGTGCGGGGCAGCATTGTGCATATTTTCCATCACCTGGGCGGCTTCGTTCTTACCCCACAGGTCTTCCATGACGCGCAGTGATTCGGAGTCGCGCCCGCGGGTGTAGAGCCAGCGCGGGCTTTCCGGGATGAAGTAGCACACCGCGAGGAAGATGAGGGAAGGCACCGCCTGGATGCCGAGCATCCAGCGCCAGCCCAGTTCCACCGGCATCATCTTGACGATGATGTAATTGGAGAAGTAGGACACCACAATGCCGATCACGATATTAAGCTGCACCGTGGCCACTAGTTTTCCGCGCCGTGCCGCCGGGGAAATCTCCGCTGTATACAGTGGGGCTATCACCGAGGATGCCCCTACCGCGATTCCGCCGAGCATGCGGAAGATGAGGAAGAATACCCAGCTATTGGCCACCGCCACGCATACAGAGGTGATGAGGTAGAGGGCCGCCACGCCTTTGAGGACGGGGCGCCGGCCCCATTTATCGGCCGGGATGCCACCGAAAAGCGCCCCGATAATGGTACCGATAAGGGCACAGGAGACTGTGAAGCCCAGCTGCCCGGCGCTCAAATCCCATTTATCTTGGAGGGCTGCCGTGGTTCCGGAAATCACCGCGGTATCGAAACCGAAGAGGAAGCCACCGAGTGATGCGGCGGTGGCCGAAAATGGTACGAGATGTTTTTTCATGTTCTCTCCTCACCGTTGAGAATGCTGATCGTGGCTGGCGCTGCGATGGCGGGAACGGTGCGCTTCCGTTGCGCGCCGTGCTCCTTGCCCCGTGCCCCGTTTCCAGCTCGGGAAAGGGGCAGACCGGCCGGTGCATTCACTCTAAGAAGAAGCGCTGGGCAACAGGTAGGCCTGTCTCCTAAAATTTGCGCAAATTTTAGGAGAC
>NZ_JBOZBG010000024.1:0-31634 GCF_051264595.1 Actinotignum urematis
CGATTGCCAGCCGGAGCGAAAATGCCGGGTGCCGAATTAAGCGACCCCGTGTAGTGAGACATCTTTTCTCCATTGGTAGATAATCGGATGACTTGCGGGTGCGCATATCGCCACTTAGGTGAATTTTGTGAAAGAGATGCGCCTGAGCATCACCAAAACACAATAAGTAACGCGCCACACCAGCTAAATCATTCAGAATCGTAACACAACTATAAATTGCAAATTCGCGCTTTAATAACATTTTATTAATCGCACGATTACGATTCTGACCTGGTGTTTCGCATTTAAACACCCCCCCCCGCAGGGGACTTTCTACCCATTTGGCAGGTTTTACTAGGAAATTTCCCAGGAAAATGTGAAGTAACTAACTGGAATTCCGGTCACACCAACAGATCGATGTCGTCTTAAATTGAATTTCCAGCTCCAGCTACCGCTCCACTAAATATGCAGTGTTAATAATATTTCTATTAATGATGGATTGCGGTCCGTTTTCGTGTGCACATTATTATCTACTCCCGCATCTGAGCACAAACTCCGCGCACTTCCTCCAAAAATGCTAGTTCCACTCGCGTGAGCGCACGGCTCGGATCCCAGACCAGACTCGTGGCAGAACGCCTTGCCGGAGCCAGCGGAACGAATACCAGTCCAAGAGGCGAACACCGCCCGGCCGAGCAATCGTTGATAATCGCGTACCCAACCCCAGCATCAACCAACTGCGGTGCATGGTAAACCACGTCATAAATAACCTGGCATTGATCACCGTGATCATCTAGCCACCGCTCCAACTGGCGGTGCCCCACGCTATCATCCGGACAAATCAGAGGAAGACCTTCTAGATCGTCCACACTCACGCTTTCCTTCGCTGCGAGAGAAGAAGCCGCAGGAACTAAAATCCCCCACCGATCTTGCGTTGGCAAGGACAGGCGCTCATACCCCGCCAGGTCCCAAGAATCCGGAGCAATAGCAAAAGACAGTGCGTTACTGGCAAGCCTTTCCAGAATGGTCTCTCTACGTATCCGACGCAGTGTCACGCCAACTCCAGGATGTTTATCCCGCACACGTTTAATGGCCCGAGCAACATCGATGACAGCGGCGCTTTCAACGGTGCCCACAACCACATGTCCACCAATATCGCCGTGCAGCATACTGAACTCTTCGACCGTACGCCGCGAGAGACTGAGAATCTCCCGGGCTCTGCCAGCAAATAGGACGCCGACAGGAGTAAGCCGAACCCCACGTCCAGACCGATCAAGAAGTTCTTGGCCTAAGGTCTTTTCCAATTCGCGAATTTGCTTGGTCACCGATGGCTGACTGCAGTTCAGCTCAACCGCAGCTTCTTTGATCGATCCAACCCTCGCGACCACCACAAAGGCCTCCAGATGCTGCAGCTTCACCGCGCCCCCATAAAGATGTGCATATCTTGACTTTCGTTAGTTTACTTATACCACGCAATTTCGCGAAATTCGCACCACAGAATCTGCTACCTTGAATAGATTCTCACGCACATGCACCATCCGTACCTACGAGACAACGATCACACTTGCATTCATGCCGCAAAGCCCGTATAGTAGAACAGTCGCCGCGGGGTGGAGCAGTTCGGTAGCTCGCCGGGCTCATAACCCGGAGGTCAGAGGTTCAAATCCTCTCCCCGCCACGAAGAAGAGCTCCTGACCAGGGAAAGCACCAGGTCAGGAGCTCTTGCCATACCCGCGCTCACGTTAGCAAGCTGCCTACTCTAACCGCGTCCATCCGCTATTGGGATGATCCGGCTGGAACCCGGCCCGCCCATCCAGCTCGCACCGATACCGCACGCCCTTGTAGATCACCTCGGCGCCGCGCAGGTAGATGCGGTGCCGGAACCACAAGTCCTGAATCGGCGCATCGGCGACCTTGCCCCAGTACGGCTCGCCCGCGCTCGGCGGACGCTCAGACACCGTATTCGGATTATGCGCCACACCCCACGCGTACTGGTACGTTTTCCCTTCAAAAATCACGTAATCGTGGTTGTGATAGTGGTGGAAGGGCCGGTATTCCGCGGTGTTTTCCGAGTACACCATGGGCCGGACCCACCGCTCGTTCGGGTCCAGCGGATTGAAATCCGGATTCGCGGGGTCTATCGTGTGCAGCGCCGTGAACACGCCCACCACCTCGCCGTTCTTTTTTACGACGACGATGCTCCCTTTCTTGATGGGCTCGGTCGGCGGATTGTCAATGTCAAAATTCACCACGTCCGGGGCTGCGGTGTCATTGGGATCGGGCATGTACCACATGCCAATCACCACATCGCCACCACCCTCGAGCTGCACATTCGCCACGCCTCCCCAAAAGCCGTTCAGTGGCGCGAGCGCGATGGCCCAGGAGGAGACGACGCTCATCACGGACGTACCTAGCGCTGTCATGCGTGCCTTCCTTCTCCGCGATCAGCTGCCGCGCACTCGGCTTCCATGCACTCAACTTCCACACGCTTGGCTTCCACGATCTCAGCCGCCGCTCTTCCGCCATCACTACCACGCGGCGCGCGCCGGATCGCGCTTATCGCCCAGATACCAAGGGCGCAGCCGACCAGCGTGATTATGCCTGGCACCGAGCGCGCGAAGAACACCGCGTGGCCGATCTTCGGTATCACGAACCCAACCTTCCCGATGACTTGCTCGCGGGTAATCCCCCAGTAATCCCAGTCCTTCGGCTCGTCCACCCCGTAGCGCTTGGTTTTCAGCAAGACGCCACCGTCCGTATCGCGGCGCTTATCTGCAAGATAATGAACGACGACGAAATTGGTCGCCGGGCTAACCGCGATAATGTCCCCCACTTTCAGCTCCCCTATATCTGCCCGGACAACGCCAACGACGTCGCCGCGATTAAGGCGAGGCGACATGGAATCGCTCGACACGATAAGGGGACGGCAACCCAGCGTGTTGATGAGAAGGTTGGGCTGCAGGGCCGCGACGGCGATGAAAAAGGACAGCACGAAAACCGCGAGCAGCAGCACGGCCCGCGCTATGCGTTCGCGTATCGGGCCGCGCCTATGCTCACGGCAGTTCTTCGTTTCGAGGGCCGCGCTCACCTTAGGGCTGGGTGACGGCGAAGGTGAGGTTTACCTTGATGTTTTGCCCCACGATGGCATCGTAAGCGGCCTTGGTCGCAGGCTCCTTGAGGGTGACCTTGACGGTGACCGTGACTGATTCGCCGTCCGCTTTGATCTGGGTGTTGGCAGGCGTAACTTCTACGCCGACCAGATCATCATGGCCGGTAACGCCCTCAATCTGGTGGGTTTCGGTCACGGCCAGCGTGCCGGTTACGTTATCGCTCGCGTCGATCACATCAGCGCTACCCGACTCCTGCCACTTCACGGTGTAGGTAACATCGAATGACTCAACGTTCTCGCTCGTGCCACCAATGCTCACCCCGGTTTTCCCGGCGGGAACCAGCTTCTTCCCCTGGCTGGCGAGCGCCTTGGAAACATCAAGCTCGGTGGTCACGTTCTGCCCCTGGCCGATCACAACGGTTTCCGAGTCGGTACTCGCCGCGGGGTCAGATACCGTGCCGGCCCAGTAGGTGTAGGCACCGCCCGTGAGCAGCCCGAAGATACAAGCCAAAAGAACCGGGATCAGCCAACGCTTTTTGCGTGATTCCACAGCGTTTCTCCTTCACGAAGTCAGGTGGTCGGTGAGGTAGTCATGCAGCCATGGAAAGCGAGGAGGTGAGCCCTCACCGCCGCGCTCTGCCCATGACGTGCGATGACAAAGCGCTGCGGGGCCGGTTGTGCGTCGTCGACCTTCCCTCCACGGCGTTAACCTTTTACTTATTGTGCATGAATATGCGTGCGCATTCCACGTGAGATCCAACGCAGCCGCGCCACGTTAAAGCTCCAGAATCTTCCCGGTTTTCCTCGATCTGGAGGCCACCCGTGAAAAACACCGACACACGCCCATATCTGGTAATTCTGAATGAAACTACCCCGATATCTTGCGAAAGGAATTCCTGCCCGGATAACTGCCACGATAGACTACGGTGAGCGCTTCAATCTTCACTTAAAGAACCTGAACCTGATCCAACCCAGACTTATTTTCAGCGATTTTGTTCTTATACATATGCAATTGAACTCTCACTGACACGTTCTTCATCCGCGTTGCCTCTCCAGACGCGACGAGAAGTAGTTACGGACACCACACGCCGCGAAACCCCCGGAGCCAGTCCCCCGAGCCCAGCGGCCAGCACCCCGCTACAGCACCAGCGAAGCAACCCAGCCCGCGATGAGCAGCGGGATATTGAAATGGATAAAGGTGGGGATGACCGAGTCGCGGATATGGTCATGTTGGCCGTCTGCGTTGAGCCCCGCCGTCGGCCCTAAAGTGGAGTCCGAGGCGGGAGAACCGGCATCGCCCAGCGCGCCGGCCGTGCCGATAATCGAAACGGTGGCCAGCGGAGAGAATCCCAGCGTGGCACACAGGGGCACGTAAATCGCCGCGATAATCGGCAGCGTGGAGAAGGACGAACCAATCCCCATCGTCACCAGCAACCCCACCAGCAACATCGCGAGCGAGGCCATCGCCTTATTACTCCCGAACATCGCCGCCGTGGCGTGCACGAGCGGTTCGATCTGCCCGCTTTCGCTCATGACATTCGCGAAGCCCTGGGCGCTGATCATAATGAAACCGATGAGGGCCATCATTTTCATGCCGTCGGTGAAAACGTCGTCGGCTTCGTGCAGCTTGACGGCGCGCGAGAAAATGAAAACGCACAGGCCCACCAGCGCGCCCACCAGCAGCGCGTCGGCATCCGAGTCCACCGCGTTGAGCGCCAGCTGGATCCCGAAGCACACCAGAATCGCCACGAGCGAGACCACGATGCGGTAGCGGGAAATCGCCGGGACCGCGCCGTTCGCGCCAGAGCTTCCGGCCGCGCCGGCCGCCGCAGCCGCGCCAGCACCGCCACCATCCACCGCCACATCGCGGTACTCGCGCGGCTTGCGGTACGTCACGAACACCGCGAGCAGCAGGCCGACCACCATCCCCGCCGCCGGAATTGCCATCGCGCTCATGACGTTGATGCCGCTCACGTCCATGCCGGCCTTCGCGATATTCCCCAGCAGAATATCGGTGAGGAAGATCTTGCCGAAGCCGATAGGCAGGAACATATACGTAGTCACCAGGCCAAAAGTGAGAACGCAGGCCACCGCGCGCCGATCCAGCCGGAGATTATTCATGACCACCAGCAGCGGCGGGATGAGCAGCGGGATAAAAGCGATATGCACCGGGATGAGATTCTGGCTCATGACCGCCATCGCGCAAATCCCGGCGAGCATTGCCCAGCGGGTGAAGGTGCGTTTGCGCGAGCCCGCGCCATCGGAACTGCGCAGATGGCCGAGCATCCAATCGGCAAGCAAACGCGGCAGCCCGGAATGGGCCACCGCCATCGCAAACGCACCGAGCAGCGCGTACGAGAGCGCGATTTTCGCCCCGGCACCCAGGCCTTCCTGGAAGGCCACCATGGTCCCTTCCAGCCCCATGCCGCTGAGCACACCGCCCACCAGCGCGCCGATAAACAGAGCCAGTACCACGTGCACACGAAGTACCGCGAGGAGGAGCATCAAACAAACAGCCACCACAACAGCATTCATAAAGCTGAATATACCCAGTCCCGCCCGCGGCCTGGATAAGTATCCACAAATGTGCAGCTTTTCTATTATTTCTTGCACTACCGGCCGTTGTGCGTTGCTATTCCGCCGTATTTTTATCGACGACGCCGCCACTTCCGCCCCCCAGATACGCCAGTGGCGGCCACCCGGTTTCGGGTGGCCGCCACGTGAGAGGAGCACTGCCAGGCCAGCCCTATCGGGCTGCCGGGCCGCGCCCTATGCGGGGCTACTTAGCCCCTTCCAGCTCCTTCTGGGCTGCGATGGCCTGGTCCAGCGCGGTCTGCAGGTTCTTCTGGGCCTGCCCGTAGGCCGCCCAATCCCCGCTCTTCATTGCGCTATCAGCCTGGCCCACCGCCTGCTTCATGCTTTGCAGCGCGGCGTCCAAACGCTCTTGCGGGGTACCACCCGCGGCCGGAGCCGGAGCGGGCGCCGGCGCACCGGGCGCAGCGCTGGGCTGCTGAGGCGCGGGCTGGGTGGGCGTCGTCGTACCGGGAGCAGGCGTGGCACCCGGCGTAGCACCGGGCGTGCCTGCCGCGGGCGCCTTGCCTTCCCCGGCGGAAATATCTTCCTTGACGTTCTGCAATCCGGCGTCCCCGGCCTGGGCACCCGAATCACCGCCGAAGGTCTGGTTGAGGGCCTCCTCCAGGGTGGGCGCGAAGCCGATATTCCCGTCACCGAACGCCGTGAGCACGTACTGCATAAGCGGGTAGGTGGTGCCCTGCGAAGCCTGCACGTAGACCGGCTGCACGTAGAGCATGCCACCCCCCACCGGGAGGGTGAGCAGATTACCCATCCGCACCGTGGTACCGCCCGAACGCAGCAGGTTGAGCGCGCGGGAAACGTTCTGGTCGGAGAGGAAGTTGTTCTGCGCCTGGCCCGGGCCGGGAACCGTGAGGTCGCGCGGCAGCTCGAGGAGCCGCAACTTGCCGTAGCCTTCGCGCTTCTCCCCCGGCGTGGAGCCCGCATTGGAATCCACCGCGAAGAAGCCGGTCATAATATTGCGGTCCGTCTGACCGCCCGGGATATAGCCCGTGGACAGGGAGAACTCCGCGGAATCCTGGCCCGGCATCTGCAGCGTCAGGTAGTAGGGCGGCTGCTTGCTATCGGTTTGCGCCGCGGCGATCCCGCTGGCCCCGGCCGTATCCACCGCCGGCTCGTTCGGAACATTCCAGAAGTCACCACCGGAGTAGAAGGATGCCGGGTCCTTGACGTGGTAGCGGGTCAGCAGCGAACGCTGGGTCTTGAACAGATCCTCGGGGTAGCGCACATGCGCCATGAGATCCCCGGACATCTTCTCCAGCGGCTGCACCATGCCCGGGAAGATCGATTCCCAAGCCCGCAGGATCGGGTCCTTCTCATCCCACTTGTAGAGAGACACCGAGCCGTCATAGGCATCCACAACCGTCTTGACGGAGTTACGGATGTAATTGACATCCTGCCCTGAGGCCGCCCCGTACATGCCGCGCGAATTGAGGGCGTCCGTGGTGGCCGCCGCCAGGGATTCCCGCGCCGAATACGGGTAGTTATTCGAGGTGGTGTAGCCGTCGATAATCCACACCAGGCGCTTGGGGGTGGCCGGATCCCCGTCCATATCCACCACGGCCGGGTAGGCCTTGGAATCCAAGGTCAGGTAGGGGGCCACCTTGCGCACCCGCTCGTGCGGGTCGCGGTTGAAGAGGATTTGCGATTCGGAGGTCACGCGGTCGGAGAAGAAAATATCCGTGGAGCGGAACTTGATAGCAAACATGAGTTTGTCAAAGAAGTTGCCGACCGAGGGGCCGCCGTCGCCCGTATAGGTATTGAGAACCTGCGAGCCTTCCGCAGCGTCGGAAGGATAGTCAATCTCCCATGGCGCGGTTCCTTCCGGGGCACCCACAATGGAGTATTCGGGGCTCTTCTGCCCGAAGTACACGCGCGGTTCGTATTCGCCCAGTTCACCCTGGGAAGGAATACCGTACTGGAGGAATTGCGGGGCGCCGGAAGCGGAGGTGGTATTGCCGTAGGCGGCCACCACGCCGTAGCCGTGGGTGTAGACCGTGTGGTCATTGACCCAGTTGCGCTGGTCCGGGCCCAGGCCGTCCAGGTTGAGTTCACGCACCGCGATCACGGTGTCCCGGTCCGTCTTATTGAGGTTATAGCGATCCACCGCCAGCTGGGAAGCGAAACCGTAGTACTGGCGGTTCTGCTGCATCTGGTTGAAGGTGGGCGAGACGATATTCGGGTCGAGGAGGCGGATTTGCGCGGTGGATTCCGCGTCATTACGCAGCTGCCCGGCTTCCGCATCCGTGCGGGCGTTATAGGGGATCGTTTCGATATCGTTCAGGCCGTAGGCCTTGAGGGTGGCCGAGATATTGCGGTCAATATACGGCGTTTCCATCTCGATGGCGTTCGGGGTGACCCGGAAGCGTTCCACCAGCGCCGGCCAGGCCCAGCCCACCGTAGCGCCGGTCACCAGGGCCACCACCAGGCCCGCGGTAATAATCCGCCAGGAACCGCGCAGCGCCGAAATCACGAAGAGCACCGCGATAGCCAGGAAGGTAATCGCGAGGATCGTGAGCCCGGGAAGCTTGGCGTTAATATCTGTATAGGACGCCCCGGAGAAACGATCATTATTGGAGAGCAGCAGGGTGTAGCGGCTCAGCCAGAAGTAGGCGGCCACCAGGATAAAGGCCAGCAGCCCCAGCACGGAGAAATGCACCCGGGCCCGGTTGCGTACCCGCACCTTGCCCGAATCCACCGTGACCCCGCCGTAGAGGTAATGGCCCAGCACCGCGCCGATCGCCCCGATCACCAGCAGGGTGATCGCGAAGCTCAGCGCCGATTGCAGCACCGGGAGCGTGAACACATAGAACGCCACATCGCGCCCGAATTGCGGATCCGTATCCCCGAAGGGCGTGCGGAAAATCCACATGAGGTAGGTGCGCCATTCCCCGGAGAGCGGCGCGCCGAAAATCACGCCGGCGAGCAGCGGCAGGCCCAGGTTGGTGGCCCAGCGGTACTTTTCCGCCGCTTTCCGGTAGTTCGCGACGCTGGGGGCCATAATGCCCTCGTCCTTGCTGCGCGCCAGGCGGAAATTCAGCCACAGCACGATAGCAACCAGGAGGGTGCCGATGGTGCCCAGCGCGATGGTCCAGCCCCATTGGGTCCAGAACACGCGGGCCGCGCCGATTTGTTCGTACCATTTAACGTCGGTGTAAACGCCCGATCCGACGACGAGCGCCACGAGCAGAATGGCCAGAACACCCAGTGTCCACCAAAAAGCTCCCGGCGTCTCCCGCCTCAAACGGGGATGTGCGGTTGTACTCAAACGAAATCCTCAACTTCTTCCGCGGCGCAGCGCAAGGCGCGCCCGGCCATCACTATTCCCTATCAAACATAGCGGAAAAAGCTGAGAATCGCGCGTGCGTCAACGGTTTTTTGGTACGACGACGCCGCCCGCGAACACGCCCCTACCGGCCCGCGGCCACATCCTGGCAGGTGGGGAGTTTCGGGGTACGCCCCGCGCCAATAGCACGGACGGCTGCTGCGGCGTCGTCAAAATTCCGCACCGCCCAGATACGTAAGCCTTCCGGTTCGTACCCGATTGTTTCCCCGCAATTCGCGGCCGGGGCGAGGAAATCGGTGGCGCCGCGGCGCTGAGCCCCCACGATCTTGTGTTGGATGCCGCCGATGGGGCCCACCTCCCCGTTAAAGGCGAGGGTTCCGGTGCCGGCGATGGCGGCGGCCCCGCCCAGGGAGCCGGGGGTGAGTTCGTCGTACATGCCCAGCGCGAACATGAGGCCGGCCGAAGGCCCGCCGATGCCTTCCACCGCGTAGGTGACGGTGGCCGGCAGCTGTACATCCTCCACCGCGAGGGAAACGCCCAGGAGGGAGCCGGGGTGGACCCAGCCGGTTTCGTCCGGCGGGAAGGGCGCGGTAATGATCGTGGTGGTGCCCGCTTCGCCGCCGCGCTGGTAGGAAACCGTCACGGTGCTGCCCGGTTCGGTGGCGTGCAGGACTGTGGAGAGGTTCCCGAAGGTGGAGACGGTGGTGGGGGCGGCGCCCGGAGCGGTAATGCCGGTAATAATATCGTCTGGCTCAAGCTGGCCGGCGGCCGGGGACCCTTCCGGGATATCCACCACCCGCAGCTTCATGGTGACGGGGTGGCCGGCCTTTTCCAGGGCCACGGCGGCTGCCACCGTTTGGGAATTATTCATGAGTTCGGCGTTGCGGGCATCGTCTTCCGCGCTGGAGAGCGTGGGCGGGTAAAGCAGGCGCACCGGCACTAGCTGGGATTCCTGGTCAACCAGCGCCCACAGGGCGTGCGCGCCCAGGGTGCCCACCTCGGGATTGCCCGCCGCGGAAACCGTGGTCATATAGAGCTGGGTATCGGTGGGATAGGTGGGCACGCCCTCCACCTTCACCAGCCGGGTGCCGGCCACTTCCCCGGTCACGTCCAGGGCCGGGCCGGCCATTTCCACCGTGTAGGCACCCGGGATAAGGAGGGCGAGGGCCGCCAGGCTCGCAAAAGCAAAGCCGCTGCGGCGCGCGGAACGGGAACCGCGGCGCGCGGAGGCGGAGCTATGGGGCACGCCGCCGGAACCACGGCGCGCGGAACGGGGGCTACCTACCTGACCACGTTTTTTCATCACCTATCCATCATGCCTGATCGCGCGGCGCAGGCCTACCGCTGCTCACCTTTATATACCGGCTGCTGCGCCAGGGGCTGAGGCGCCTACCCGCGCGGGCCGGCGGTGTTTTAGGCTTAGTGGTGGACCTCGAGGAGAAGAATGACTGAGAATTCACAGCCGCGTGACGAATGGGAAAAGATGCTGCGGGCGGTGCTCGGCGATGACGCTGCCGAGGAAATCCTGCGCTCCCTCGCCCCCGGCGGCAACGCACAACCCGGCGGCGTGACGCAGCCCGGCGGAGCTGCCGGCACCGGCAGCGGCACGGGAAGCTCGGGCAGCATCCCGGGGATGGGCATGCCCGCCGATATCGGGCTGGTCATGAATCAGATCCGCGCCATGCTCGGTTCCTCGGGTGACGGGCCGGTCAATTGGAAAATCGGGGAGCAGGTGGCCCGGGATACCGTGAATAAGGCCGGCCCGGGGCTTCCCACCGCGGCCGCGGGCGATCAGGCTCGTTCGGCGATGGACGTGGCGAGTTTGTGGCTCGATCCGGTCACGGTTTTCGATCCGCCGCGCGGCCCCAATCAGGTGTGGTCGCGCCTGGATTGGATCGCGCATTCCCTCCCGACGTTCCGTAAACTCACCGCGCCGGTGGGCGCGAATCTCGCGCGGGCTTTCGGCGAGGCTCTCAGTTCCCAGCTGGAACGCGCCCCGGAGGAAATGCGCCAGATGCTCTCGGGCGGGATGCTCGGGGGGATCCCCGGAGGGCTCGAGGGGATGCTCGCGGGAATGACGGCGTCGTTATTAGGAATGCAATACGGCCAGGGTTTGGCTGAACTGGCCCAGATTTCTTTCGGTACCGCGGACGCCGGCTTCCCGCTGGTCGAGGGGGAAACGGCCGCGCTGGTACCTGCTAATGTGTCCGCTTTCGCCGAGGGCTTGGATGTGGACGCGCGCGAAGTGGAGCTGTACGTGGCGGTGCGCGAACAGGCCGCGGCCCGGCTCTTTTCCCAGGTCCCGTGGCTGCGCAGCACGATTCTGGACGCCGTAGCCGCCTACGCCGCGGATATCGCCATCGATACCGAGGCCATCGAGGAGAAGGTCCGCGAACTCCAGCTCGATCCCGAACAGCTCATGTCCGGGCAGATGCCGCAGCTGGATATGAACGAGGTATTCGCCTTTACCCGCACCCCCGCCCAGCAATCCACGCTCGAACGCCTCGAGCATATTGTTTCGCTGGTGGCCGGTTGGGTGAGCGCGGTCACGAGCACCGCGGTGGCGGCCCAGCTGCCCCAAAGCATGAAGCTTTCTGAGGCTCTCACCCGCCGCGAAGTCACCGAAGCGCCGTCGAACCGCGTTTTCGGTCCGCTTGTTGGTTTCGATATTGCGCCGCGGCGGTTGCGGGAGGCGGCGGCGTTCTGGGCGCGGGCCGCTCGCGAGCGCGGGATGGAGGGGCGCGATGCACTCTGGAAGCATCCCGATTTGCTGCCGCTACCCGAGCATCTGGATAATCCGGACCGTTTCTTCTTCCCGGAGGAGCAGCCTTCCGCGCTGGATGAGGAGCTGGACGCTTTCCTCGAGGAACTGCTGAGCAATAGTGACGGGGGCACGCCTTTCGGGGACGCGCCGCACGAACCGGGTTTCGGTACGACGACGCCGCCCTCGGCCAACGGGGACTCTGGAACGACTGATCCTTCTGCTAGCTGATTGATCCGCTGCTAGCTGATTGATCGCCCCGCTGGCTGACTGATCGCGCGGCTAGCTGACTGAGCGCACGGCTAGCTGACCGATCTCCCGCTAGCTCTGGCGATGGCGATTCGGCCGGGCCCGCGGGGCGATCTGTGGATAACTAAGCTCCCTGAACAGTGTGGCGAGAGTGCACCTGGGGATAACGCCCGGGCCTGTGGATGGGCTGTCGCGCTGTGGCGCTGTGCTTTTTATGCTGTGCCCATGGTGTTGTTCAAGGTGTTCTCATGATGATCCGCTCGCCGCTAGGGGTGTATTGGTCGGATACGCACGAGGTGCAGGTCGGCTTGGATCCGCGGGTAGCGCTGCGGCTGCGCGGTCTTTCCACTGCGGAACAGCGGGCGGTTTCTTCTATGACGTCTGCCAGTACGGAAAGTGAGTTTTTTGCTGCGTGCGAGCTGCACGGGGTGAGTGAGGTGCGGGCGCGTTCGCTGCTGGGTGCGCTTCGTGATGCGGGGCTGCTGGAGGTTTCTCCGCCTGCTTTCCCTGATCTGGCCTGGCGTGCGGTTTTCGTGGAGCGTTTGGATCCGCTCGCGGTGGAGATCTGTCTGCATCTTGCCGCGAGTGGCTTGGGTTATATTCTCACTCCGGATACGAGTAGGCCGCACAGCGGTGATCACCCGATTTTCCGGCGGCCGACGTGGCGTACTTTTGCCCGCCAGCAGGTTCTCCAGAGTTATTTTCGCGAGCGTGGTTGGGGTACCACGGTTATCGAGGTTGATGCACAGGCGCAGCCAGTCACGCCGCTGGGAATGGGCCGGGCCGCGAGGCGCGGGAGTCTCGCCGCGGGTGCCACAGAGCGTGGTGCTCGCGCGTCAGCGGGGGCGGCCGGGACCGCGGGGTCTACGGGGCGGAATGCTCGTGCGGCGGCAGGGACCACCCTGCGCGGGAATTATTCGGCCGCGTGGGCTGCGGGGACTGCGGCGGCTGTGGAGTGTGGCCCGCCGACTCTGGCTTTGGTGACGTCTGTGCACTTGCCTGATCCGCAGCGATGTGCCTTGTGGGAGAGGCAGCGGATTCCTTATCTGCTGGCTTATGCGGAGGATATTGATATTCGGGTGGGGCCGGTGGTGGTTCCCGGGAGTGGGCCGTGTGCCAGGTGTTTGCTTTTCGCGGCGATGGATGCGGATCCGGCGTGGCGTTATTTGGCTCCGCAGGTATTTAGTTCCCGTGGGGGTGCTCCGTTTACTCCCGGGGTGTCTCTGGCGGCTGCGCTTGCGGTACATGGTGTGCTCTTGGTTTTGAGCGGGCATGCCGAGCGGGCCCGCGGATCCCAGTGGGTGGTGCCCCCGCTTCCCGGGTTCCCCTACCGGGTTGCGCTGGCCCCGCATGAGAGTTGCTCGTGCGAAGCAGAACCCGCAGCGCCCTAAGCGCACCTCCAGGAACCGTAATCAGCGAGGCAAAACCGGTGCGGTTTGGTGTTCTAGTGAACCGTAATTGCGGGTTACGCTAAGAAAAATCAACCTATATGTCTATGAAAGTTTTGGCGAAAAGGAGGTATGTGTTGAGCGAGCGGGTAAATACACCGGCCGAAGCAACTGCTGCTGTGGCCAGCGACGATACCGCTACCGGGCAGGACCGTGGTAAACGTGTGTGGCTGTGGCCGAGCGTGGCTATCATAGCTGCGGTCACCGCCGGTGCGAGCGTCTACTGGGCGCAACGATCAAGCAGTCTTGACGATGCCCGCGCCGCCTATTCGCAAGCGGTCACGCTCAACGAGCAGGCCCGTACCAAGCTGAACCATGCCGCTGATGGTGTGGGGTTCACAGTGCAGGAGTGTGAGGCTGACGGCGGCGCGCCCGCTGACTGCCAAGCATTGAGTCAGGTAGTAGAGACGGCCCGCGCTGGGCTTGCCCAGCCCCTCAACCCGGCGAGCGCTAAGGATTTGGATGCTGTTTCGGCGCGGTCTCGTGCGGAGGCTTTGCGAGCCGCGGCTACGGATTTTGAAGCGCAGGCAACCCAAATTAAGACGATGACAGAGAAGCTCGATGCACAATTCCAGGATGCCGTCACGACCTACTTGAACGGCGAAGGTGCAGCCTTGGCCGAGTCGTGTGAGGCGGCCAAGGACAGCGCCCGAGGTATCGAGAATCTTGCCGGCGAAGCCGACGCCCTAGCTGGTGATTGTGAAAACTTGACGGCTTCCGGGAAAAGCGCGCGCTTGTCTGCTCTCAAGGAAAAGGCCGTAGCTCTCCAAAGCCGGGTCGAGGCGTTGAACGGGAAGGTGGCGGCCGCCCAGGCTCCGGCACCTTCTGCGCCGATAGCAGCGTCTGGTGGTTCGGAATCTACTGGCAGCGATTCGGGTTCGGATTACGAGTCACTCGCACCAGCAGCGCCCGCGCCTGCCCCGGCGCCGGGCCCGGGCCCGGGCCCCACGAATGATGACGGTGTTTGGGTAGACAGCGGCTGGGTCCTCGACAATGAAAAGTGGTGCTCATGGGCTGACGAATATGGGAATAGCAAGCTAATCCCTTGTCCGTAAAAGTGAAAGGTGGCTCGGTGCTTGCGCCAACAAGCACTGAGCCAGTAATCTCTCAGTTTTCTCAATGGTCTCTCATGGAAACATCAAATATCTGACTAAAGTACTGGAAATTACCAACTGCACCACACGACATAATCTAGCCGCGCGCCTATCACCCATCCCGGGCACACGCACCCGCGCTCAGTGCCCGGCTAGCAGGGCGAGGATTTCTTCCCCGTAGATAGCAAGTTTCGTGGCTCCCACCCCCTTGATCTGGGCGAGGGCGTGGATGCTGCGCGGTTTGGCTATGGCGAGGGCGCGCAGCGTGGTGTCATGGAAAATTGTGTAGGCCGGTTTGCCGGTGGCTTGGGCACGCTGGGCGCGCCAGGCCGCGAGTTCCTCAAAAAGCGCCACATCTTCGGGGTAGACGGCGGCGAATTCTTCCGCGGCGGCGCGGGAGCGGCGCCGGTAGCGGGTGGCCCGCGAGGTTTCTTCATCTTCCGGTTGTGGCCACAAGCCGGTGAGGAAACGGGAGACTTTCTTTCCCGAGCGATGCCCCGAGGAGGCGGCATAGGAGATCTGCAAAAATTCTTGGGCCCGCGTGATTCCCACGTAGAGGAGGCGGCGTTCTTCTTCAATGGCCGCGGGTTTCTTCGCCAGGGAAATAGGCATGAGCCCTTCGCTCATCCCCACCAAAAAGACCGCTTCCCATTCCAGGCCCTTAGCGGCGTGCAGGGAGGACAGGGTCACGCCTTCCAATTCCGGGACGTTCTGGGTGGCGGCGCGTTCTTCCAGTTCCACCACGAAATCCATCATGGAGGCATCCCGGCTATCCTCCATATCTTCCGCGAGGGTGATGAGAGCGTGGAGCGCTTCCCATTTTTCCCGGGCCGAGCCGGCGGTGGCCGGAGCTTCATCCCGCCAGCCCATTTGGCGCAGCACGGTACGCACATTATCTGCCAGCGGGCCGCTCACCCCGGAGCGTGCCGCGGCACGCATGGCCACCATAGCTTCACGCACATCGCGGCGCGAGAAGAATTTTTCCGCACCCCGAACCTGGTAGGACACCCCCGCTTTGGACAGCGCCGCCTCAAATTCTGCCGATTGGGCATTGGTGCGGTAGAGGATAGCGATTTCTGAGAGCGCGGTGCCTTCCGCGGCGAGCGCCTGGATAGCGCTGACCACCCCGGCGGCTTCCGCTCCATCCGATTCGTATTCCTGGAAAGTAACCGGGCGCCCGGAGCGACGCTGGGAAACTAGCTGCACCGCGCCTTCCGACACATCATCGGCAATCACGGTATTCGCGGCCGCCACGATTTGCGGGGTGGAACGGTAGTCACGGGTGAGTTCAATAACGCGAGCGCGCGGGTATTCCTGCTGGAAACGGGCTAGGTAAGTGGAGGATGCCCCGGCGAAGGAATAAATGGTCTGGGAAACATCCCCGACGACGCACAGATCCTTGCGATCCCCCAACCATAGCTGGAGCAGGCGGTGCTGGAGGGGGGACACATCCTGGTATTCATCCACAACGAAGTGGCGGTATTGCTCGCGTATCTGGCGGGCGATATCCGCCCGATCGAGCAGGATGCCCACGAGGAGGAGGAGCACATCATCAAAATCGAGGACGCGGCGTTCGGTTTTCACTTCTTCATAGGCTTTCGCCAACCGCGCAATATCGGTACTGAGCTGACCGGCGACTTCCCCACGCCCGGCCGCCAGGGCGGCTTCCGGATAATTATCCGGGCTGATCATGGAGACTTTGGCCCATTCAATTTCCGCGGTGAGATCGCGGATACTCACTTTATCGGTGGGCAGGCCGATCTGGCCGGCTGCCTGGGAGACCAGGCCGAATTTCGATTCGGTAATCCGCGGGATGGTTCCCCCCACCGCGGTGCCCCAGAAGTAGGAGAGTTGGCGCAGTGCCGCGGCGTGGAAAGTGAGGGCCGGCACCCCGCCCACCCCGAGGTCCCGTAAGCGCGAGCGCAATTCCCCGGCCGCGCGGGAGGTGAAGGTAACCGCCAGCACGTTCTGCGGTACGTAGGCCCCGCTACGCACGCCGTAGGCGATCCGGTAGGTAATAGCGCGGGTTTTCCCGGTGCCTGCCCCGGCGCGCACGCATACCGGCCCGCGCAATGCGGTGGCGACCGCGCGCTGATCCGGGTCCAGAAATTCCAGCAATTCCTCGGGTGAATCCATCGTGTTCCTCCTTGCCCTCTCAGGATGCCACACGCCTACGACAGAAATTTTCCCCTTATCGAAACTCGTGGCGAGCCGCGCGCCCAGCCCGTACGATCACCTCATGGCTGATCTCACAATGTATACAACCTCGTGGTGCGGCTACTGCCGTAACCTTTCCGCCCAGCTCAAGCGGGCTGGTATCACCTGGGATGAGGTGAATATTGAGGAGGATGAGGCCGCGGCCGTGAAGGTTGCGGCCCTCAACGGTGGCAATAAAGTGGTGCCCACTCTTGAGTTTGCCGACGGCGCCACCCTGACGAATCCGAGCCTGAAAGAGGTGCAGGCGAAACTCGCCGAACTCGCCTCCCCCGGGAGCTAAAACTCACACTCGGGCCGGTGGTAGAGCGATCCCGGAACAAGTGCGGGTGCCCGCGCCACCGCCAGCACCTGCCGCAAGATCGCCGCGGCTCCGGCTTCCTACCAGCCCAGATGAGGGCGAATCCCGGGGCCGTACCAGTCGGTGATGAGGGCCGCGGCCACCGAGGAGGGCCCGGGCAGGCTGAGGCTGCCCTCGCGCAGGGCGGCATCCAGCTCGGGCGGGCTGTAGAAAGCCGCGTGGTCGATTTCTTCCCCATCCGGGCACACCAGGGCATCTGCCCCGCCGGCCCGGGCTTCGGCCTGCGGATCCACCCACGCCACGTAGGCGATCATGAGGGAGCGCGGGAAGGGCCAGGGCTGGCTGGCGAAATAGCAAATCTCGCCCAGCGGCACCCCCACTTCTTCACGCACCTCGCGGCGTACCGCCGCTTCCAGGGACTCCCCCGCTTCAGCGAAACCCGCGAGCACAGAGTGGCGCCCGGCCGGCCAGCGTGCATTATGCGCCAGCAGGATACGATCCTGAGAATCAAGTACCGCCATAATGACGGCCGGGTCGGTACGCGGGAACACCACGTGGCCTTCCGGGCAGTGCCCGCTCCACCCGCTGGTATCCACGGTGATGCGCTGGCCGCAGACCGCACACCAGCGGGTAGCCCGCCAGGTATTGAGGATCGCCACCGCCGCGGTGACCAACGCGCACATATCCGCGCTCCAGGACGGCGCGTAATTTTGCAGCGAGCCGATCCGGTACCCCGGCGCATCCACTTCCGGGTTATCACGGGTGGGTCCGCCCCCGATCACGGTGGTGAGATCGCACGCAAAATAGGGACGCCCGGCAACTTTCCCCAGGTAAACAGTTGGTGAATCCGCGGTGGTGCGCGGGAGCTCAGAGCGGGCCAGCAGCAGGGGTGCATTATCGCTATCCAACACCGCGCCCCACCCGGAAATAAGCAGATACCCCGCATTTTCCGCCAATTCCGCCAGGCGTTGCGGTGAGCTGCGGGAGAGTTCATCCCGGTCCAAATTCCCGCGCGCCAGGATTAAATCGCCGTCGTACCCCACTATCGTGCCCCTTCCGGAACCGGACGCGTGCCGGTCACCCTTCCACCAAAATTCTAATATCACTCTCCTGGATTCTTGCCGAACGCCGATATTTTGCGACAATACGAAGGTGACTTCATTACCGGCTACTTCCCCGACCGCATCTCGGTACGTGGCGCGCGCCTCCGAACGCGCCCTGCCCGTGCGCTTACGGCCCGTGCGTCTGGGGGCGCACCTCACCGATACCGGGGCGGATTTCGCCGTCCTGGCTCCGCACGCGACCGCGGTTGATCTGTGCCTGATTGACCGCAGTGCCTCGGGTATCACCGAGCGTCGCTATTCCCTGCATCGGGACGCGAGTTTCACCACCTGGGTGGGGCATGTGTCCGGGGTGCGCGCCGGTCAGGAATACGGCTACCGGGTCCACGGCCCGTGGAATCCCGATACCGGGATGCGTTTCAACCCCGCCCAATTCCTCCTCGATCCCTACGCGCGAGCCATTACCGGCACCCCGCGCCTGGGCCCCGAACTCTACGGACACAAGGTAAATGACGCCCTGGATCCCGTCCCGCTCCCACCTCAGCGTGACGATACCGATTCCCTGGAAGCCATGTGCCGCGGCGTCGTAACCGCACCCACGGAAACGCATATCCGCCACCCGTATACGCCGTGGTCCCACACAGTTATTTACGAAACGCATGTGCGCGGGCTCACCCAACAGTTGGCGGCGCTTCCCGAAGAATTGCGCGGCACCTACGCCGGTCTGGCGCACCCGATTGTCACGAATTATTTGCGTTCCCTGGGCGTGACAGCCGTTGAGCTGCTGCCCATCCACGCGAAAATGTCCGAACCGTTCCTCACCGAACGCGATCTCACCAATTATTGGGGTTATTCCACTCTCTCCTATTTCGCTCCCGAACCGAGCCTGGCCACCGCCACCGCGCGGGCCGCGGGCCCCCTGGCCGTGCTCCAGGAAGTGCGCGATATGGTGGCCCGCCTCCACGATGCCGGCCTGGAAGTCATCCTCGACGTTGTGTATAACCACACCTGCGAAGGCGGGGTGAACGGGCCGACCGTCTCACTGCGCGGCTTCGGGCAGACCACCTATTACATGCAGGTCCCCAACCAGCCCGGCCAGTTTTATGACACCACCGGCACCGGGAATTCCCTAGATTTCCGGCGCACCCCGGTGCTCCAGCTCACCCTCGATTCGCTGCGCTACTGGGTCAGCGAGATCGGCGTGGACGGGTTCCGTTTCGACCTGGCCGCCACCCTGGCGCGCCGCGGCGATCACTTCGATACCAACCATCCCCTCTACCTGGCCATGGCCACCGATCCGATTCTTTCCAACGTCAAGCTCATTAACGAGCCCTGGGATCTGGGGCCCAACGGCTGGCAAACCGGCAATTTCCTGCCGCCCACCGCGGATTGGAATGACCGCTACCGCGATTCCATCCGCCAGTTCTGGGTGGCCGATCAACGCGCCGTGGCCGGCGGCGGCCTGGGCGGGGATCTGCGCGATGTGGCCACCCGGCTAGCCGGCAGCGCCGACCTGTTCGGGCACGGGCGCTCCCCCTCCGGGCGCGGGCCGCTCGCCTCCGTCAATTTCATTACCGCCCACGACGGCTTTAGCCTCTACGACCTGGTCTCCTACGATTCCAAACACAACGAAGCCAACGGAGAAAACGGGCGCGACGGCACCGATAACAACCGCTCCTGGAATCACGGGGTGGAAGGGGAAGGCAGCGATACCGCCCCGCTTCCCGAGCACGTGCTGCGCGCCCGCACCCGCACCATGCGCAACCTCATCGGCACGCTAGTTTTCAGCGCCGGAGTCCCCATGCTCTACGGCGGCGACGAATTTGCCGATACCAAATTCGGGAATAACAACGCCTACTGCCAGGACAATCACGTGTCCTGGCTGGATTGGGACCACGAGGAATGGCAGCGCGAACTCCAGGCCACCGTGGCCTATCTTTTCCGCTTGCGTTCCGAACACAGGGTGCTGCGCCCGAGCATGTTCTACACCGAATCGCCCTCCGGGCGCGATCACATCCCCGATTTGCAATGGTTTGCGGATACCGGCGAGCCGATGCCCGAACACCGGTGGTTCGACCCCTCGAATCGGTTACTGCAAATGCTGCGTTCCGGTTCTGAGCGCGACGCCGATGCGCTCGTGGTCATTAACGGCTCAAATCACCATGTTCCTATCCGATTCCCGCAGGGGCGTGGCAATCCCTTCGCGCTGGCCTGGGATTCCTCCTGGCCCACCCCGCGCTCCTCGGAGCGTATCTATCAGCCCGGGGCCTCCACCCGGGTGGAGCCGCTCACGATGCAGCTCTACTTCGCCAACCCGGAGCGGTAGCGGGGCGCTGCGTCGTCGTGCTGCACGCGATTCCACGGGTACACGCGACCCCGCGTGAACGCGGCGGCACACGGCCGGGGTGCTACGCGGCCGCGAAACGGAAACCGCGAGAAAAGCTGTCGCGGCGGCGCCTACAATAGACAAGCAGAGCACGCTCCCGGGGAACTCGGGGCGGCCTGGGTATGACTGAAGGAGCAAGGTATGAGTGTCGAGGAATCCCTCGAACGGTCCACGTCCGCCGCATCCCTGGCGCATGCGCAGCGCCTGAGTGAGAAAATCAAGGAGAAGATTAATACTTCTCCGGAGGAATTCCGGGTTCTCACCGGGGATCGCCCCACCGGCAATCTCCACCTCGGGCACTACTTCGGTTCGCTGCGCAACCGGGTGGAATTGCAGCGCAAGGGCGTGGAAACCTGGCTGGTCATCGCCGATTTCCAGGTCATTACGGATCGCGACGGCACCGGGCCCATTCGGGAGCGGGTGCGTTCGCTGGCCACCGATTACCTCGCGGTGGGAATTGACCCGGATGCCGCGGTCATTTTCCCGCATTCGGCCATTCCCGGCCTCAACGAACTCATGCTGCCCTTCCTCTCTTTGGTGACCGACGCCGAACTACGCCGCAATCCCACCGTCAAGGCGGAACACGAGGCAACCGGCGGACGGCCCCTGTCCGGGCTGCTGCTCACCTACCCGGTGCACCAGGCCGCCGATATTCTTTTCTGCAAGGCCAATCTGGTACCGGTCGGCAAGGACCAGCTCCCCCACCTCGAACAAGCCCGCGTGATCGCCGACCGTTTCGAGGCGCGCTACGGGCGCCCGGCCGGGCGGGAAACCCCGGTCTTCCCGCGCCCGCAAGCCCTGCTCTCCGAAGGGACCTCGATTCTGGGGCTGGACGGCGCCAAGATGAGCAAATCGCGCGGAAATACTATCGAAATCGGCATGAGCGCCGATGAAACCGCCAAGCGCATCAAGAAGGCGGTCACGGATTCGGATCGGCATATTACCTACGATCCGGAGGGCCGCCCGGAAGTGTCGAATCTGCTGCTGCTGGCTTCGCTGGCGCAGGGGCGGCCCGCGGTGGAGATCGCGGAGGAAATTGGCGACGGCGGGGCCGGGACCCTCAAGAAAATCGTCACCGAATCGATTAATGAGATGTTTGCGCCCATCCGGGCCAAGCGCGCCGAGCTTGCTAAGGACCCGGGCTACGTGGACGGGATCGTGCGCCGGGGCATCGAGATCGCCAATGAGCGCGCCAATAAGACCCTCGCGGAGGTGCGCGAAGCGCTCCAGATGGTGTATTAGCCGCGACGCGGCGGGCGCGGGGCGCCGGAGTCTGCCCGGCTGCACCGCTCAGAAAGCTGAGTTCATCAGGAAGGTAGTCCCACGGTTATGGATGAAAGGCAACGCGACCAGATCATAGCGAGAACCCGTAGTGAACTGGAAGCTCAGCTGCCTACTGATCCCGAGGAGTTGCGGGCGCTAACGGTCGAACTGTTGGAGCGCAGGCAGGTTTTACAGGCGCAGCTTGAGTTCGAACGGAAGAAAGCGGCAGAGCGCACGGAGAAAGCTGAGAAATTGCGGGCTTTCAGGAAATACTGAGCGCCCCGGGCGACGCATCGCGCCGCTAGTGCTGCTCAGCTGCTAAACGGCTACTGCCGCCAAACACAAAAAGCAACGCCAACTACATTAAGAAACCGATTTCGTGCGCTGGAGTTGCTTTTTGCGGTACCCAACGCTGAGGCGTTGCTTTCTGCGGGCACGTCATATCAAGATGTTGCATCCTGCTACTTCCACCGTTGGGACGTTGCTTTTTATAGAGCTCCACGTCAAGAGGTTGCTTTCTGCGAACCTAACGACGAACCTGACCGCCTACCATCGGGCTGGATCACAAAGTGGTACTGGAGCTACAACCAACCCCCGATTTTCTGTCGTGCAATACCACTCTGTAGGGCCCGCTGTTCTCCAGTACCACTACAACGGTCAAACACACCCTCCGCAGGGCAGGCCGATAGCCTCACCCCACCGCGGCAGCCACCTCCCGGCCGTGGCCCGCCCGCAAAATGTACGCCAGTGACATATTTAGCCCGGATTTATGTCAGGGACGTACATTTCACGAGGTTCACGGTCCAAAACGCACGTTTTGTAGCCGTGAATCTTGAGAATGGTCAACTCTGCCTATCCCGCCGCGGCGGGAGGCGGAGTGTTTTTCCGAGATGTACTTCGCATGTACAACAAGTGCAGTACAGCTTGGAAAACACATCGTCCCTCCCGTGCGCCGTGCCTAGGCTTGTATATACGACGACGCAGCCAGCCCGCCGCGCGTCCACCCCCGCGGGCCGGTGTGCCAGAAGCACGGAAACCTAATAGGATTGGGCTTGTGAGCATCCTTACACAGACGCATCATCGGCTCGTGCGCCGCCGCGCGAGCCGTGGGATTGCTGCCGCTTGCGCGCACGCCCGCCATATGTCGCCCGAGGATACGAGGAGATAAGCCATGTCCATTGAACCGACGACGCCCGCGAAGAATTCGGCACCCACGCCCGAAGAGAAGCCGGCAGCCACGCCCACGACTACGCCCGCGGCCGCGAAGAAACCGGCAGCCACAAAGGCAGCAGCGTCGAAGAAACCCGCGACCACTCGGCGCTCGACGAAGAGCACCAGTTCAGCGAAGAGCACCGGCACGGCAAAGGGCACCACAACGGCAAAAGCCCCCGCCAAGGCTAGCGCCGCGAAGTCCACGCGAAGCACCGGCACCGCGAAAACCACAAAAACCGCAGCAAAACCCGCGAAAACCACCGCGAAAACCGCGCCCTCCCCCACCACCCACGGCCGCCCGAACCCGGAAGGCTACCCGCCGGCGTTCCCGCAGGCACCGATGGCCCCGGTCCCCGCGCCGCGCGCGAATATTGCCCGCATCCCGATTATGGATGTAACCCCGTGCGTGCAAAACGGCTCGCTGGCAGCCAAGGGAACCGTGAACGAGGCTTTCCCCGTGCAGGCCACCGTGTGGCGCGAAGGCCACGATTTGTTCGGTTGCGAAGCCGTCCTCGTGGATCCGCAGGGCCGCGAGGTCCAAAGCGCCCCCATGGTGTTGGTACGCCCGGGCCTGGGCCGCTACGAAGGCTGGCTCACCCCCACCGAGCCCGGCGATTGGGCGTTCTTCGTGCGTTCATGGTCGGATCCGCTGGCCACCTGGCGCCATACCGCCGAGGCGAAGCTCCCGGTCGGCCAGGATATTGACCTGGTGTTCCTCGAGGCCGAGCAGCTGCTCAAGAGGGTGGCGAAATTGCTGCCGCGCGGTTCACAGGACCGGCCGGCGATTAATGACGCTATCGACGTCGTTCGAAAAAAGTCCATCCCGGCTTCGGTACGTTTCGCGGCCGTGACCTCCAGCGTCGTCGAAGATATTATCCAACGCTATCCGGTGCGCGATTTCGTGAGCGAATCGGCGCGTTTCCCCCTGGCGGTGGATCGCGAACTGGCCCTGCACGGCGCGTGGTACGAAATGTTCCCGCGTTCGGTCGGTGCGTGGCGCGACGACGAAGGTACCTGGCATTCCGGGACCCTGCGCACCGCGGCGGAAGATCTGCCCCGCATCGCCTCCATGGGCTTCGATGTGGTGTACCTGACCCCGATTAGCCCGATCGGCCTGACCGACCGCAAGGGCAAGAATAATTCGCTGATCGCCCAGCCCGGCGAACCTGGCTCGCCCTACGCTATCGGCAGCGAGGCCGGCGGGCACGATGCCATCCACCCGGACCTGGGCACCTTCGAAGATTTCGATGCCTTTGTGGCTACCGCGCGGGATTTGGGCATGGAGGTCGCCCTCGATATTGCGCTGCAATGCTCCCCGGACCACCCGTGGCTGCGCGAGCACCCCGAATGGTTCTTGCACCGCCCGGACGGCACCATCGCCTTCGCGGAGAATCCCCCGAAGAAATACCAGGATATTTACCCGCTCAATTTCGACGATGATCCGGAAGGTATCTACCAGGCCGTCAAGGGCGTGCTGGAAACGTGGGTTTCGCACGGGGTCACGCTGTTCCGGGTGGATAATCCGCATACCAAGCCGGTGAGTTTCTGGCAGCGGCTGCTGGCCGAATTCCGCCAGACCCACCCGGAGGTTATTTTCCTGGCCGAAGCCTTCACTGCCCCGCCGATGATGCGCGGCCTGGGTGCGGTGGGCTTCCACCAGTCGTACTGCTATTTCGCGTGGCGTAACGAAAAGAAGGAGATTGAGGACTACCTGTGGGAGGTAGGCCGGGAATCGGATGCGATGTTGCGCCCCACTTTTTGGCCGACGACGCACGATATCCTCACCCCCTACCTGCAGCATTCGGGCCCGAACGGGTGGAAGATCCGCGCGATTTTGGCGGCGATGGGCTCGCCCTCCTACGGGATCTACTCCGGCTATGAATTCGTGGAATCGGAGCCGCGCGGCAGTTTCGAGGAAATGAACAATAACGAGAAGTACGAATACCGCCCGCGGGATTACAGCCGTGACCCGTACGGTATCCAGGGGCTTCTCACCCGGCTCAATGAGATCCGCAAGGAGCACGTGGCTCTTCAGCGCCTGCGCGGGATCACGATTAATCCCACGTCGAACCCGAATATTGTGTGCTTCACGAAGGTGGCGCGCCCGGAGGAAACCCCGTCGGGAACCGCGGATCGGGTGATCGTGGTGATCAACCTCGACCCGCACACCACCCAGGAAGCGGAGATCTCCCTAGATATGTCCGCTTTCGGTGCTTTCGACGCCAGCGGCCTGCCGCTGGGCGGGGCACCCGAGCATATCGAGGTGGTGGACGAGCTGGGCGGCGGGCACTTCCAGTGGAATAACCGGCCCTTCGTGCGCCTCAATCCTTTCACCAGCCCGGCGCATATCCTCTCGGTAAAGGCCTGATTGCATGTCCCTTCCTTCCCTCAATGCCGCCACGTCCGGGCCCCGTATTGCCCAATCCGAACATCGCGGGCTCAGCGATAATCCGCAGTGGTATCGCCACGCGGTGTTTTACGAGGTCCTACTCAAGGCTTTTGGGGATACTGATGCCGATGGGGTCGGCGATATTCGCGGCCTCATCGCGCACCTCGATTACATCCAGTGGTTGGGGATCGACTGCATCTGGATCCCGCCGTTCTACCCCTCCCCGGGGCGGGACGGCGGGTACGATGTTGCCGATTACACCGCGGTGGATCCCCGCTACGGCACGATGGATGATTTTCGGGAGCTCGTTGATCAGGCCCACCGGCGCGGCATCCGCGTCATTATCGATATTGTTATCAACCACACCTCCGCGGATCACCCGTGGTTCCAGTCCTCCCGCGCCAATCCGGACGGGCCCTACGGGGATTTCTACGTGTGGTCGGATACTGATAAAAAATACGAGGATGCCCGGATTATTTTTGTGGACACCGAGGTATCGAATTGGACGTTCGATCCGGTGCGCAAACAATATTTCTGGCATCGTTTCTTCTCCCACCAGCCGGATCTGAATTTCGATAATCCCAAGGTGCATGAGGCGGTCCTCAATATTTTCCGCTTCTGGTGCGAGCTGGGGGTGGACGGGCTGCGCCTGGATGCCATCCCCTACCTCTACGAGCGGGACGGCACGAATTGCGAAAACCTCCCGGAAACTCACGCTTTTATCGCGAAGGTGCGCCGGGTCCTCGATGAGGAATTTCCCGGCACGCTCTTGCTGGCCGAAGCTAACCAGTGGCCGGAGGACGTCGTCGAATATTTCGGTACGGAGGAAGCGCCCGAATGCCATATGTGCTTCCACTTCCCCGTGATGCCGCGTATTTATTACGCGCTGCGCGACCAGCGAGCCACCGCGATCCGGGAGATTTTGGAGCGCACCCCCGCGATTCCGGCCGGAGCCCAGTGGGGTACCTTCCTGCGCAATCACGATGAGCTCACCCTCGAAATGGTGAGCACGGAGGAACGCGCCCTCATGTACGGCTGGTATGCCGAGGATCCGCGTATGCGCGCCAATGTGGGGATTCGCCGCCGCCTCGCCCCGCTGCTGGGGAATTCCCGAGCGGAAATTGAGCTGGCCCACGCGCTGCTGCTCTCGCTACCCGGCTCGCCCTACCTCTATTACGGGGACGAAATCGGGATGGGTGACAATATTTGGCTGCCGGATCGCGACGGCGTGCGCACCCCTATGCAGTGGAGTCCGGATCGCAATGCCGGGTTTTCCACCGCGGATCCGGGCCAGCTCTACCTGCCAGCCATTACCTCGCTGACCTATAACTACCAGGCGGTCAATGTGGAATCGCAGCTGGCGCAGCCGGCTTCGCTACTGCATTGGATTCACGGGATTCTGGAGGTGCGGCGCGGGCACCCGGCGATGGGTTCGGGTGATTTCGTGCTGCGCGAGTCCAATAATGACGCGATCCTCGCCTTCACCCGCTCCTGCCCGGAGGAAACCATCCTTTGCATTATGAACCTGGCCAATACCCCGCGCGCCGGGCGCGTTGAGCTGCCCACTTACGCCGGGTGGCTGGCCACGGATGTGTTTGGCGGGGCCGGGTTCCCGGCGGTTGGCGCGGATGGCAGCTACGACGTAACGCTGGGCAGCCGCGATTTCTTCTGGCTCAAATTGGATGCGCCCGGGCAGGCCGAGCCCGGCCCGGTGGAGGGCGCCCGCGCCGAAGAAAGCGGGGAGCAGGTGGATTTCGCGGCGCTCTCCCGCCCGGCGCCGGTGGATGCGGGAGCGGTGGCCGCGGCGGCTGCGGCGAGTGCGGCGAGTGCGGCGAGTGCGACGGCGCCCGCAGGAACGGCAGGGTCCGCAAGCGCGGACACACCGGAAGCCGCGGATAACACAGATCGCGAAGAAAGGAGCGCGGCGTGAGCTGGAGCATTGGCGAGCGGATGCCGGAACTCGAAGCGTGGATGCACGCGCGGCGCTGGTACCGCGGCGAGCCCCACCCGCTCTACCTGTGCGCCCGCTCCGACTTCGCGTGCAGCGCCGACCTCGCATCCAGCGCCGACCTCGCATCCAGCGCGGAGCCCTTCACCCTCACCTGGTTCATTATTGAAGCCGGCGCCGCGCTCTACAACGTCCCGCTGCTCCTTGCTCCCGAGGAAGGCGGCCCCGATGAAACCGGCCCGCGCGAAAACGGCGCAACTTACGGTTGCGGCACGCCCGATGGTTCCGGCACGCCCGATAGGAACGACGACGCCGCGCCAGCCACGCAATCCCCCACCAACGCCACCCCGGTTGCCCGAGCCCGCGGCCACCTTATTTTCGATGCGACGACGCATCCCGCCGGCCAGCGTTTCCTCTTCGAGGCTGCCACCGGCCAGCTCGGCAGCGCGCCGGCCGCGAGCGCGCCGGCCGCTGATTCCCCTACCGGCAGCAACGCTAACACCCGGCCCGAAGCAAACTCGCCAACCGCCGCGAGCGCGCTGCACCTAGTGACCCACCCGGCCGGTTTCCCGGGCAGCTACCGCAGCGCCCGGCCGCTGAATGGCGAACAATCCAATAGCTCGATTATTTACCAGACCAGCACTGTTCCCCTCATTATCAAGCTTTTCCGGGTGCTCAGTCCGGGCGCGAACCCGGATGTGGAATTGCAGGCAGCGCTCTCGGATACCGGCACGGTCCCGGCGCAATGGGGTTCGGCGGCGCTGGTGGGCGGGCTGGCCGAGGCGGGTAGCGATGTGCTGGTGGCTCAGGAATTCCTCACCGGCGCCCACGATGCCTGGCGCGTGGTCACGAGCTCCTTCCCCGCCGCCGATAAAAACGCCGCGAGTGCGCCCAGCACGGATACCCCGCCTGCCGCCGCACATGTGCCCGCGCCGAATTGCCCGCCCGCCGAACCGGAGCAAGCCGCCGCGTTGCTGGGTGATTTCGCCGCGCGCATCCGCGACCTGGGCGCCCTCACCCGCACCTTCCACACCGCGCTCGCCGCCCGCCTGGGTACCACCGCGGCGACGCCGCAGCTGCGCGAAGCGCAGCTGGCCAGCTGGCACTCCCGCGCCCGGGCCGCCCTCGCGGCAGTCCCGGAGCTGGAACAGCGCAGCGCCCAGATCGCTCAGGTTTTCGCCGCTGCCGCGGCCACGCCCTGGCCGGCTCTCCAGCGTATTCACGGGGATTACCACCTTGGCCAGGTGGTGGATGTGCCCAGGCGCGGTTGGGTGGCCCTCGATTTTGAAGGTGAGCCCCTGCGCCCGCTCTCCGAGCGCGTGGCTCCCGACCTCGCCCTGCGCGATGTGGCCGGTATGCTGCGTTCCTTTGATTATGCCGGCGGCCAGGGCGAACGCGATGGCCAGCCCGCCGCTCGCATGCGCGCCTGGACTCGTGCCGCCGAAGGTGCTTTCCTGGCCGGCTACGGCGCGATTCCCGCCGAACACCAGCCGCTGCTGCGCGCCCTCCTCCTGGACAAGGCGCTTTATGAAGTTGTCTACGAGGTCAATCAGCGCCCCGACTGGATTGATCTGCCCCTGGGCGGGGTCCACCGCCTGCTGGAGAACTAGCAGCCGGGCAGCTCAGTCCGCCGCGATTGCGGCGGGCTGCGGCGTCGTCGCCCTTGGCACGCCGCCACCCGCGCCCGCAACCGCTCCCGCGCGCTGTCCACGGCAGGCGCCCGCGGCCCGGGATCGCGCATCTTTCAGGTATCCTGGGATATGTAGATAGTCGCGCGGCACTTCCGGAAATTCCGCGGTACCGCTTGGCAGGACACAGCACATCACCGGCGCGCGCGGGTGGTTTCCCGCTCTGACCGCCTACGCTCCATCGTGCAGAGAGGCACACATGTCTGATTACGTAGAAGTTGATGAAGGCACGCTCGAGGCTGTTTCCAAGGGTTGGTACTACGCACCCCACGATGTCCTCGGCCCCCATTCCAACGGCAGCACCGTCACGATCCGTACCATTCGGCGGCTCGCGGATGCGGTATTTATCGAAACGCTGGACGGGCGGGTGCCGGCCGTGCACGAATACAACGGGATTTGGCGCGCGGTGCTCGATACCCCGAACGTGCCCGATTACCGGGTGGTGGCCTCCTACGGGGGCGTGGAAAGCCGCGGGGATGACCCCTACCGTTTCCTGCCCACCCTGGGAGAAACCGATATTTACCTGATATCGGAGGGGCGCCACGAAGAATTGTGGAATGCGCTGGGTGCGCATGTGCGCCACTTCCCCTCGGTCCTCGGGGATGTCACCGGCGTGGCCTTCTCGGTGTGGGCGCCCAATGCGCTCGCCGTGCGGGTGGTTGGTGATTTCAACGGCTGGGATGGTTCGCTGCACGCCATGCGTTCCCTGGGTAGCTCCGGGCTGTGGGAGCTCTTCGTGCCGGGCGCCGGCGCGGGGGCGCGCTACAAATTCGAAATCCAGTACAAGGATCTGAGCTGGCACCAGAAGGCCGACCCGATGGCCCGCTACAGCGAAACCGCGCCGTCTACCGCCTCTATCGTCACCGAATCCACCTATGAATGGAACGACGACGCCTGGATGGCCCAGCGCAATGACCCTGCATCGGGGCCGGTTTCCATTTACGAAGTCCACCTGGGTTCGTGGCGTAAGGGGCTGTCCTACCGGGAGCTCGCCGACCAGCTCATCGGGCACGTCAAGTATTGCGGCTTCACCCACGTGGAATTCATGCCGGTGGCCGAGCATCCCTTCACGCCCTCGTGGGGTTACCAGGTGACCGGGTACTATGCGCCCACCTCGCGCTACGGCACCCCCGATGATCTGCGTTACCTCATTGACCGGCTGCACCAGGCCGGCATCGGGGTGATTACCGACTGGGTGCCCGCGCATTTCGCCACCGACGAATGGGCGCTGGCGCGTTTCGATGGCCAGGCGCTTTACGAGGATCCGAATCCGCAGCGCGGCTCGCATCCGGATTGGGGCACGCTGGTCTTTGATTTCGGGCGCCGCGAAGTGCGGAACTTCCTGGTGGCCAATGCGCTGTACTGGCTGGAAGAATTCCATTTCGACGGCATCCGCGCGGACGCCGTGGCCTCCCTGCTCTACCTGGATTATTCGCGGGAAGCCGGGCAGTGGCAGCCCAATATTTACGGCGGGCGGGAAAACCTCGAGGCGATTTCCTTCCTTCAGGAAGTCACCGCCACCGCCTACCGGCGCAACCCGGGCGTCATGATGATCGCGGAAGAATCCACCTCCTGGCCGGGCGTCACGGCAATGACGGATAGCGGCGGGCTGGGCTTCGGCCTCAAGTGGAATATGGGCTGGATGAATGACACCATCCGCTACTTCGAGGAAGAGCCGGTCAATCGCCGCTGGCACCACGGAGAAATCACGTTCTCCATGGTCTACGCCTATTCGGAAAACTACCTGCTGCCCCTCAGCCACGACGAAGTAGTGCACGGCAAGGGCTCGCTCTACCAAAAGATGCCCGGCGACGACTGGCAAAAGCGCGCCGGCGTGCGCGAATTGCTCGCCTACCAGTGGGCGCACCCAGGTAAGCAGCTCCTGTTCATGGGCCAGGAATTCGCTCAGATCCGTGAATGGAACGACGACGCATCTCTCGACTGGTGGCTTACCGACCAGCCCGAACACGATGGCATCTTGTCCCTTGTGAAACGGCTCAACGAGATCTACGTGGAGCACCCGGCCCTGTGGAGTGATGATTTCACCCCGCACGGATTCGAATGGATTGACGGATCGGACGCCGATAATAACGTCATTACCTTCCTGCGCCGCTCTGCCGATGGCAAGGATATGGTTGTGGTGGCCTGCAATTTCGCGGGTATCCCCCACCACGATTACCGCATCGGTTTGCCGGCCGGGGGCACCTGGAAGGAAGTCCTCAATACGGACGCGGTGGAATACGGCGGTTCCGGGGTGGGCAACCTCGGGGAGGTCCACGCGGAGGAGGTCGGCTGGAACGGCCGGCCCTATTCGGCCCCCGTGCAGCTGCCCCCGCTCGGGGTGGTCTACCTGCACCACGCGGCGGAGGAAGTTGCAGAGGAGCTCGCGGCCGGAGATTCCATGCCCGCGGCCGAATCTAGCGAATCCGCAGGTGAAATGGGCGCGGATGGCAAAGAATCCGAGGCAGCCGCTGGCGAGCACGCCGAAACCGAAACATCCGCGAATCGCGAGGCCGAAGCGGAGGAATCCGAGGCAGCCGCAGCCGCCTAAAGCGGTCGCCTTATAGAGGCACCTCCTAAAACCTGACTTGGCTCATTTTGGCGTGATGTGATTCATATTGACGTTGTGGCCTGGGGTTTTGTCTCGTTGGTGGGTG
>NZ_JBOZBG010000025.1:0-23392 GCF_051264595.1 Actinotignum urematis
ACCTCAATAAGGCCGACTTTTCGTTGCTATGGCGGGGCAAACCCCGGATATAAGACCCACCATTTGTCTATTAACCCTGAATCGGGGTTACAACCGGGGTGATTCCCAGAGTTTCTCCGGCTTTTATTGGATGGTGAAACCGCCATCCACGGTCAGCGTGGTGCCGTTCACGAAACCGGCCTTACCATCCGCCAGGAAGAAGACGGCTTCCGCAACTTCTTCAGGCTGGCCAAAGCGGCGCAGCGGAACCGGATCGGTGGGGATCGAGTCGACAATGCCGGCAACCAGAGGCGTCACGATGGTACCGGGTGCCACGGCGTTGAAGCGGATGCCTTCCTTGCTGTATTCCGAGGCCAGGTGCTTGGTGTAGCCAATAACGGCGTGCTTAGCAGCGGTATACGCGGCCCCACCCTTGGCAGCTACGATTCCGGCAACGGAGGCAATATTGACCACCGCACCCTCGCCGCGCTTGAGCATGCCGGGGAGGACTGCGTTCGTCATATCAAAGACGGAGGTCAGGTTAATAGCCAGGAGGAAATCCCAGCGTTCGCGCGGGGTATCCAGGGATGCCTGGTACTTATCAAAGACACCGGCGTTATTGACGAGCACGTCGATATGCTCGAATTCTTTTTCCACCTCGGCCACGGTAGCGATGATGGAATCGTGATCGGTCAGGTCAATGGTGAAGGATGCGGCTTCCCCACCCGCGGCCTTGATCTCTGCCACCGCAGATTTCAGACCGTCCTCATTGACGTCAAGAAGGGCAACCTTGTAGCCGCGCTCCGCGAAGAGCTTGGCCTCCGTGAGCCCCATACCCGATGCCGCTCCTGTGATAACAGCAGTTTTCTGACTCATTTTTTCTCCTCTTATATTGGGTTATACCGCCGCTGGCGGCAGCTTTTATTACTTGGAGCGCCGCTGTGACACGGAGCCCTTCTTCATAACAATTCCGAGAGCAGCGATGGCAGCAACCGTCAAAACCGCTGCCCACATAAATGCCGGGGCATAGTTGCCACTTTGCCGATAGAAGGCCGCCAGCTGGGGAGCGATGAGGGCAGCAACGGAATACGCCGTGAACATAATGGCGTAATTGAGGGTGGAGTACTTGGCACCAAATTGGTCAGATACCAGGGCAGGGAAAAGCGCGAGTAAGGCGCCGCCCGAAGCACCGACCAAGGCCATCAAAGCAAGGAACAGGCCCGCGTTAGTCACCACGGACATGGAAAGCATGGCGGCCACATTGACGGCCATGGCGATCATCAAGGTGATTTCGCGCCCCAATTTATCCGAGAGCGCTCCAAAGATCATCCGACCAATGAAATTGGATAGGGCCACCACGGTCACGGAAATCGTAGCTAGCTCAACTGACATGCCGGCTTGTTCTTTACCGATGGTGGCCGCCGCCCCGAGCATCATCATGTAGGAGGTACCCGCGCCCACGAAAACGAAGAAGAGCAGCCAGAAGGTCGATGTTTTCATCATTTCTCGCCAGGTGAGCTGCACTCCGCCGGGCACGGAAGAATTCGTACTGGGCGGGGTCCACCCGGCAGGAACATACCCTTCAGCCGGAGGGCGCACGAATGCCGCGAAGATGAACATAAGGGCGGCATACACAATTCCCAGGACGATAAACCCTGCGAAAACACTCTTGGCCTCAATAACCGCGGTAGCCACCGGTGCCGCGAAAACCGGACCGACCGCAGCAAATCCGATAACCAAACCGGAGGCGAGGCCCCGCCGATCCGGGAACCACTTGAGTACCGAGGTGATGGTGTAGTTATAGATCATGCCACCGCCGATGCCTGCCAGCACCCCGAAGGTCAGCCACATCATGGCAACGCTCGTCGCAAAGCCGGTGAGTACCCACCCGACACCGTAAAATAACGCTCCGGTGAAGACGATGCGGCCGGGCGTAACCTTATGCGCGACGGTTCCGACGATAATCCCCATGAGCGCGATGAAAATGTTGTAGAGCGTGAAAGCCAGGGTGATCTGACCCATCTCCCAGCTGGTTTCTTCCATGAGGGGAGAAACAAAGACCGAGAAGGCAGATGTGCCCGATAAAGCAAAGGTGAAAACACTGCCGGATATGAGGACGAGCCAGCGGTTTGGCGTTGAAACAATCGTTCCCATAGATAATCTCCCAAGGGTGGTAGCCACAAAGTTCCGTTGCCCATTCAACCGAACAAGTAGGCCGTAAGTACTAATGTGACCTAGAGTACCACCGGGTATACCCGGCATGCCACAAAAAAGAGATCAGTATAAGCAGGTCGTGAAAGTGGGCGAGCAGGGCGTAAGTTTGTGCAAGCAGGAGCCGGAAGGCCGAAAACTAAGAGCCGAGAGGCCGCAACAACAAGGAATCGGAAAGCTGTGTAAGCAAAAAGGGGCGGACCCGGATAAACCGGATCCGCCCCTCCCGAGTAGGGATTATGCAGAAGTCGCCCCGCGGTGACGCCGGGTCACGCGCGGAGGATTTGCCAAGCCCTACTTGGAGAAATCAACAACCATGCGGCCTTCGATCTTGCCGGCCAGCATTTCGTCGATCATATCGTTGATGTCATCGAGGGGACGGGTGGCCACGATCGGCTTGACGAGGCCCTGGGCCCCGAAGTCGAAGGCTTCGGCCAGATCCTGGCGGGTACCCACGAGGGAGCCCACCACCTTGATGCCGTCCAGAACCGTGCGGTGGATATTCAGGTCAATGGTGCCCTTCGGGAGCCCGACGCACACCACCGTGCCGGCGGCCTTCATGGCGTCCACGGCCTGACCGAAAGCAACCTGGGATACCGCGGTCACCACCGCAACGTCCACGCCGCCCACTTCCTTCTGGATCCATTCCCCGGAGTTGATATCCGAGGAATTGACAACGAGGTCAGCGCCGACCTTCTTTGCCGATTCCAGCTTCTCGTCATTGATATCCACCGCGACTACGCGGGCCCGGAAGACATTCTTGGCGTACTGGATGGCAAGGTTACCCAGCCCGCCCGCGCCGTAAATCGCCACCCACTGGCCGGGGCGGATATTGCCATTCTTGAGGGCCTTGTAGGTGGTCACGCCCGCGCAGGTGATGGACGAAGCTTCGGCCGGATCCAGCCCTTCGGGGACCTTGACGGCATAATCGGCGACGACGATGCACTTCTCGGCCATGCCACCGTCAACGCTGTAACCGGCATTTTCCACGTTCCGGCACAGGGTTTCGTCACCGGTCACGCAGTATTCACAGTGGCCACAACCGCGGAAGAACCAGGCGACAGACACGCGGTCGCCCACCTTGAGCGAGGTGACATCCTCACCGATTTGTTCCACAACGCCCACGCCCTCGTGGCCGATAATGCGGCCGGGCACGTCACCGAAATCACCGAGCGCCACGTGGATATCCGTGTGGCACAGGCCGCAGTATTCGATATCGACGAGTGCTTCGTTGGCCTTAATCGGGCGCAGTTCCACGTCCTTAATGTCAACGTAGCCGTCCGAGGTTTCTCGAACTGTCGCTGCTCGCATTTTCTCCTCCTATTTCAGCGGGAGCATCCTTACTCCCAGTTGATGCGGTGCGGTTCGCCGCACCACTTCTTATTTTTGCGAGCGTCAGCATAATCTTCCAGGGGAGAACGTCCTGATTTCGCGCAAAAAATTCACCTATCCGGATAACGGTGCAGCGGCCCTCACCAGCGACCTTCGGCCTCGGCCCTCACCCGCGCCGGAAATGATCCCAACCGCTTCCCCGCGTCCAGGCGCGCCCGTCCACGGTCACCAGACCGCCCGGATGCGCCGCTTCCACCGCACCGATAAGGCTGAAGCCTTCCGGGAGGTGCGGGATGCGCGCTCCCCAGGCCCGTTCCGGGCTCACGTCCATCGTGGCGAGGAAACCGTGATCTTCTCCCCCGGTGAGCACACAGCCATAGGCCCACTCCAGCGGATCGGAACGGCCCAAGTGCCGGGCCACCTCGAGGAGGTCATGGGCGTGGCGGGAGAGCGTCTCAGAATGAATATCGATATGCACCCCGGAGGCGGCAGCTATCCGCTGCGCATCGCGGAGCAAGCCGTCAGACACATCCATCATCGCCCCGCGCAATCCGGCGCGGACCGCGCGCAGCACCTCGGTCACGGGCGGGCGCGGGCGTAGAAAATCCTGAATGAGGCGGGTGGCGGCATCCGGGAAAGCTCCCCGTTCCGGAGCAAAGCCGCGGCTGAGAAGTTCCAAACCGGCCGCCGCCCGCCCCAAATTCCCGCAGTGAATAAGGGGCTGCCCGGGCGCTGCCGCCGAGCGTTGCAGCGGGGTGCGCCCTTCCAGATCACCCAGAATGGTGGCGCTGATGGCCATATGGCTCCCGCCCACGAGGTCTCCGCCGTCGACCCCACATCCGAGCGGGCCGCAACATTCGGCCAGGCCGCGCGCAAGGTCACGCACCCAGGCGACCGGGACGTCCCCGGGCAGTTCCATGGCGACGACGAGGGAACGCGGCCGCGCTCCCATCGCAACAGCGTCGGCAATATTTTGGGCGGCCACCCGCCAGCCGACATCGCTCCCGCTGGACCAGTCGCGCCGAAAATGCACGCCTTCCACGAGCATATCGGTGGAGACCGTGACCCGGCCGTCGCTCAAGCCGAGCACCGCGCTATCGTCCCCGCTGGGGACGATTGTTGTTTCGCCACGCGGGAGCAGCGGCACGATCTGGGCGAGGAGTTCCGCTTCGCTCAGGTCGCGCACCAGGGGCCCGGGCATATTACTGGCAGGTGGCCGGGGCATTTAGCGCAGCCCTACCCCGCGCGCGAGGGCGAGCTCGATGAGTTCGGAAATGAGATCGCGGTAGGCCAGCCCGGTTTTCTCCCACAGGATGGGGTACATGGACACGGCGGTGAACCCGGGAATTGTATTGTGTTCGTTGACGTACATCTCCCCGGTGGTGGTGTAGAAGAAGTCCACGCGGGTCATGCCTTCGCATTCGAAAACCTCGAAAACGCGCCGCGCCAGGCCCCGCATTTTCTCCGCGTCCGCCTCCGGGAGCGCGGCAGGAATCTCCATATGGAAGCCTTCGGTGGCCACGTATTTGGTGGCGTAGTCATACCATTGCACGTCCAAAACGATTTCCCCGAGCACGGATGCGCGCGGCGCGGCACCGTCACGCCCGCCGAGCACGGCGCATTCGATTTCACGGCCCGGGATTCCCGTTTCCACAATGACTTTAGGGTCGACGGCGCGCGCTGTGGCAATGGCGGCGTCGAGCTGCGAAAGTTCAGCTACCCGCGTGATGCCCAGTGAAGATCCGGCGCGAGCTGGTTTCACGTACACGGGAAGCTGCAAACGTTCGGCTACTTCCGCGCGTACGCCCTCCGGGTCGGCGTTCCAGCGCTGGGGTTCCACGAGCACGTAGGGCGCAACCGGCAGGCCGGCTGATTCCAGCACCAGTTTCATATAGTGCTTATCCATGGCCGCGGCCGAGGCGAAAACCCCGCAGCCCACGTAGGGAATTCCCATCATTTCGAAGGTGCCCTGGATGGTGCCATCTTCGCCGAAGGGGCCGTGGAGCAGCGGGAAGGCCACGTCGATAGGCCCGAGGCTGCGCGAACTACCGTCCTCACCGCGCACCACGAACCCCCCGCCGGGCCCGAAATCTGCCAGCACGCGTTCTCCGTGATATTTCACGTCCGCGCCGGCAGCCACCTCCTCCGTGCTCATGGGAACCCAGATGCCTTCGGTGGTGATGCCGATGGGGATAACGCTATAGCGCTCCGGGTCAATAGCTCCCAGAACGGAAGCCGCGGTGAGGCAAGAGACGGAGTGTTCTCCGGATACGCCCCCGTAGATGAGGGCGACGTGATGTGTGGCCACGAATGGACACCTTTCTACTCAGTGCTGTTCCCAGGGTAGTACGCCGGGCCGCGCGGCAAGGTGACAAACCCGGGCGCGGCCTACTACAGTAAACATATGACACAGAACACAATGAAGTCGTTTCTCCTGCTCGCAGGCGCTGCCGCCCTCACGCTGGCCGGTTGCTCCGGGACCGGGAAGGGTGCTCCGGCTAGTGATGGCGCGGCCACGCCGTCCACCCCGGCCGCTTCTTCCCCTGCGCCAGCGGTGAGCCAGTCCCCCAGCCTCACACCCAAGGCTGCGGAAAGCTCCCTCAAGGGCTTTATTGAAGGGGACTCGCAGTCCCCGAATTATCCCAAGCTCACCGAGAATTCCGCGGTGCCCACCGCCGTGCGGGCGGCCGGCCACGAGGGCTGGGACCGCGTGGTGGTGGAATACGATAGCGATGCCGATCTGGAATGGTTCAGTTTCTTCGGTGATGAGGCCATTCAGGATGGTTCGGGGCGGCCCCTGGATATTCCGGGCAAGCGCTTCCTCACCCTGAGTATTTCCGGGGTGACCTACCCGGAGGATCCGGCGCAGGCCGCGGATCTCTCCGTGCCGAACCTCGGGGGCGCGAAGGTGGTGCAGGGAGTCCACGTGGAGCACGCTTTTGAGGGCATGCACCAGGTCCATATCGGGCTGGATAAGGATCGGCCCTACCGGGTGCAGGTGCTGGAGAGCCCCAAGCGGGTTGTTATTGACGTTGCCAATAACTAATCCTTAGTCATCCAGGGGCGTGACATCCGCGCCCAGGGCCTGGAGTTTATCCAGGAACTTTTCGTATCCGCGATCGATAATATCCACCCCGGATACCCGGGATTCCCCTTCGGCTGCCAGCGCGGCAATGAGGTGGGAGAATCCCCCACGCAGATCAGGAACCACAATATCGGTGGCCCGCAGCGGGGTAGGCCCTTGGATGACAGCCGAGTGGTAGAAGTTACGCTGCCCGAAACGGCATTCGTGCCCGCCCAAGCATTCGCGGTAGGTCTGGATATTGGCACCCATATCCCGCAGCGCTTCGGTGAAGCCGAAACGGTTTTCGTAGACGGTTTCGTGGACGATGGACATACCTTCGGCCTGGGTAAGCGCGACGACGAGCGGCTGCTGCCAGTCGGTCATAAAACCGGGGTGCACATCCGTTTCAAAAGATACGGATTGTAGCGCGCCGCCCGGGTGCCAGAAGCGGATGCCGTGGTCGCGCACATCGAATTTTCCGCCGACTTTCCGGAAAAGATTGAGGAAGGAAGTCATCGACTGCTGTTCGGCCCCGCGTACGAAAATATCCCCGCCGGTGGCTAGGGCAGCCGCAGCCCAGGAGCCTGCTTCGATGCGGTCAGGTAGGGAAGTATGGGAGTAACCAACCAGTTCATCCACGCCTTCCACGCGGATAACGCGATCAGTATCCACCGAAATAATCGCACCCATTTTCTGGAGTACCGCTATGAGATCCATGATCTCGGGTTCCACCGCGGCATTGGACAGCTCCGTCACGCCCTCCGCCATCACCGCGGTAAGAAGGGTTTGTTCGGTGGCCCCTACCGAGGGATAGGGCAGGCGCACCGGCTTGGCCCGCAAGCCCTTGGGTGCCACCAAGTGCATTCCTGCTTCTTCTTGGACGCGCTTGGCACCGAATTCTTCCAGGACACGCAGATGGAAGTCCACCGGGCGCGAGCCGATATGGCACCCGCCCAGGTCCGGAATATACGCCTCGCCCAGGCGGTGCAGCAGCGGGCCCGCAAAAAGAATGGGGATACGTGAGGAACCGGCCAGGGCATTCACTTCGTGCGGATCGTGGGGTAGGTGAATATCACCGGGGGTGATTTCCACGGTTCCGGCTTCCGGCTGGTAATTGACCGCCACGCCGTGCAGGCCGAGCAGCTCCGAGACCACGGTAACGTCACGGATTTGCGGCACATTGCGCAGCACGGATGTTTCTTTGGTGAGCAGGGAAGCAACCATGGATTTCGACACAAAATTCTTTGCGCCGCGCACAGTAATCTCACCGCTCAGGGGGACTCCTCCGCGAACCACAAGTTGGGACACCATACTCTCCGCCTTTCTCGCGTGTCACAGGTACCCAGCCAGCATACCGGCCCGCGGCCAGTTTCCGGAGTTATGAGGATATCCGGGTGGCGTTATGCCTGCGAATCGGGGTCCAGGCGCGCCGAACGTACTGGCACCTCGGGAAGGTGCCGCTGCGGCAGGGTACGCGGAGTAAAACCCGGCTGATGGGCTTCGTATTCCTCAATGAGGGAGATATCACGCAAAGTCAGGGCAATATCATCCAGGCCTTCCATGAGACGCCAGCGGGTATACGGATCGATCTCAAAGGGGAAGGTGGTATCCGCGCAGCGCACCTCACCGGCCTCCAGGTCAACGGTCAGCTCCCGGCCCGGCTTTTCTTCCAAAAGTTCCCACAGCCTCGTGGCGGCGTCGTCGCTAATTTTCCCCGCAACCAGGCCCTGTTTTCCCATATTGCCGCGGAAAATATCACCGAACCTCGGGCTGAGAACAGCGCGGAAACCGTAATCACGCAGCGCCCACACGGCGTGTTCACGTGAAGAACCGGTACCGAAATCCCGCCCGGCAACCAGAATTGAACCGGCCGTGTACGGGACTTGGTTGAGAATAAAAGCGGGGTCTTTGCGCCGTTCGTGGAAGAGTGCGTCCTCGTAACCGCTTTTGGTGATGCGTTTGAGGTAGCGAGCGGGCAGGATCTGATCGGTATCCACCTCGGTTTCGCGCAAGGGAACTCCGATACCGGTGTGCTGGGTGAAAATTTCCACGGGTCTGTTCTTTCTACATTCTACGAGCGGGCGGCGCGGCCCACGGCCGGTACAGCGCGGACTGCGGCCGGTAGGGTACCCGCACCCGCGACCGGGGCGAGATCCGCAGGATGGGAAATATGGCCGGTGACCGCGGTGGCGGCGGCCACCAGCGGGGAAACGAGGTGGGTGCGCCCGCCCGGGCCCTGCCGACCGCGGAAATTACGATTTGACGTCGAGGCGCAGCGCTCGCCAAATGTGAGCTGGTCGGGGTTCATCCCCAGGCACATGGAACAGCCTGCATTGCGCCACTCGGCACCGAAAGCCCGGAAAACTTCATCCAGTCCTTCGGCTTCTGCTTGGAGGCGCACCCGCGCCGAAGCCGGCACGATCATGACACGCAGGTCTTTGGCTTTGTGGCGCCCGCGCCACACCGCGGCCACCGAGCGCAGATCTTCAATACGTCCGTTCGTGCACGAACCGATAAAGACGGTATCCACGTGAATATCACGCATGGGCGTGCCCGGCCGCAGATCCATATATGCGAGGGCTTCACGCGCGGCTTGGCGCTCTTTTTCTTCCGGCAGTGTTTCCGGATAAGGAACGACGCCGGACAGCGGCACCCCTTGTCCAGGATTCGTGCCCCAGGTGACAATGGGCTCAATTTCAGAGGCTTCAAGAACAACTTCGGTATCGAAAAGCGCGTCAGGATCGGTGTAGAGAGTGGACCAGTATGTTACCGCGGCATCCCAGGCATCCTCCCGCGGGGCGTGCGGGCGCCCGCGCACATAATCCACCGTGGTGGCGTCCGGGGCTACCAGCCCGGCGCGCGCCCCAGCCTCAATGGACATATTGCAGATCGTCATACGTGCTTCCATGGACAGTGCCCGGATTGCCTCCCCGCGGTATTCGATAATGTGCCCGGACGCTCCGTTAGTTCCGATCTTGGCGATAACAGCGAGGATGATGTCCTTCGCCGTTGTTCCTTCCCGCAGGGTGCCGTTGACGGTAATGGCCATATTTTTGAAACGCTGGAGGGGCAGGGTTTGGGTGGCGAGGACGTGTTCAACTTCCGAGGTGCCAATACCAATCCCGATGGAGCCGAAAGCACCGTGGGTCGAGGTATGAGAGTCCCCGCACACAATCGTCATACCCGGTTGGGTCAGGCCCAGCTGCGGGCCAACCGCGTGGACAATTCCCTGATCCGCGTGTCCTAGCGAATAAATGGGGATCCCGAACTCCGCGACGTTAGCGCGCAGCGCTTCCACCTGTTTGCGCGAAGTGGTATTCGCGATGGGACGATCAATGTCAATGGTGGGAACGTTGTGGTCCTCCGTGGCAACGGTGCGGTCCGGGCAGCGCACCGGCCGCCCTTCCAGGCGCAATCCGTCAAAGGCCTGCGGGCTGGTTACTTCGTGGATGAGATGCAGATCAATGTAGAGAAGGTCGGGCGTTCCTTCCTCGCCACGCCGCACCAGATGGGCATCCCAGATCTTATCCGCGAGTGTGCGCCCCATCCCGGCCCTCCCCTCCTCCCCGGGTATCTTCCCGGGTTCTTCTTGCTGTTACTTTTCTGCTTTTCTACTTTTCCAACGGTGATCGGTTGTGGTGGTCCGCGGACCACTGTACCGAACCTCGTCCACATGGCAAGATAAAAGTCTCATAATATGGACATTACGCTGCTGTAACGCGGCGGCTCCGGAGTCTCGAAGTGGTCCGGGGAAGTTTTAGCAATGCACACAGAAGCCACGGCACTGCGCGCGGCACCACAGTGTGGACATTTGCATCTCACTTATTGAGATGAGAAAATTTCGGTATGGTTGATTCTCCTCACGCTCAGCCTGCGCCCGCCCCAGAGGGAAGTGGTGTGGGCGTTCTCGATAAGGCTGCCGCCGTGCTCGATGCTCTCGAGGCGGGCCCGCAAACATTAGCGCAACTGGTGACCGCTACCCATTTAGCACGGCCGACGGCGCATCGCCTGGCCGTCGCACTGGAATACCACCGTTTCGTTTCCCGCGATAACGAAGGGCGTTTTTCTTTAGGGCCGCGCCTGGGTGAACTCTCCTCCGCCACCGGTGAAGACAGACTCATCGCCGCGGCGAATCCCGTGCTTATCGCGCTGCGTGACCATACCGGGGAATCTTCTCAGCTCTACCGCCGCCAGGGCGACCAGCGCATTTGCGTGGCGAATGCCGAACGAACCATGGGTCTGCGCGATTCCATCCCGGTGGGCGCTTCCCTCTCGATGAAGGCAGGCTCGGCAGCGCAGGTGTTACTCGCATGGGAGGAGCCCGATCAATTGCATCGCGGTTTGCAGGGCGCTTCCTTTACGGCCACGAATCTTTCCGCGGTGCGTCGGCGTGGTTGGGCGCAAAGCGTGGGTGAACGCGAAGCCGGTGTGGCTTCTATCTCCGCACCGGTACGCGGGCCGAGCGGCCGGGTTATTGCAGCGGTATCCATTTCTGGGCCGCTGGAGCGGATGGGCCGCCAGCCCGGGCGGGTACATTCGGCAGCGGTGGTGGCCGCCGCCGGGCGCCTCACCGACGTTCTTCAAACAACCGAGGGCATTAGCGAGTAGTCGAGGACTACCACCCACTACTGTTCCGAATGGCCCGGTCATATTCTGCAAGAACCAAAGGAACCACCTCCTCCCAACCGTATCCGGGCGCCACGCTCGCATTATGGTGAGCCATGCGGGTGCGCAGCGCGGTATCTTCTACCAGGCGGGCCAACTGCGCGATCATATCCGCATCTGTTTCTGCCAGGAGTGCCGAGCGCCCGTCCTCAAGGAAATCATCAGCTCCGGTACCGGCCGGAGAAATAATGGGCAGCCCGGCCGCTCGCGCTTCCAGGGTGGCAATCCCGAAGGCCTCGCGGCGTGAACTGGTGAGATAAATATCCGCGTGCCGGTAGGCATCCATGAGTCCGGCCCGATCCGTGCGGCCGGGAAGATGAAGCCAGCTTCCCCCGGGACCCGGGTTCCCGCGCGAACGCCCGCGCCGTTCCAATTGGGAGCGTAGCGGGCCATCCCCGTAAATGGTGAGGTGGATATCCCGCCCGGTAAGCTGGCGTGCCCCGGCCACGCAGTCAATGAGGGCAGCATTGCGTTTACGCGGAGCCAGGCGCCGTGCGGCCACAACCTCCACGGGCAAACCCGGCTGATCCTCCAGGCCTGGAACCCCGCCAGCACCAGCTACCCCGAGAGTACGTGAGGCAGCCGAAGTACCCCGATGCCCGAGGCGATAGGCAGCAACCGTGCGCCACTCCCCCAGATCCACACCGTTGGGAATAACTTTTACGTCACCACCCACCGCCCGGTGTACCTGCCCGGCCACCCACGTGGATACCGCGTTATGGACGACACCGCGCGCGGTAACCCAGCGCAGCGGGGCAAGTAGCTTTTCCACCGGATCCAATACGCAGTGCCAGGTCACAGTAGTGGGGATACCTTCCACCGCGGCGATGCGCATGGCCGCCCAGGCAAAAGGCGAAACCACCCCCGCTTGAATATGCACCACATCCGCACCGCGCATGGAAGCACGCAACTGGGCACCGTGCCCCGGGGATACCGGGAGATGACCGAAGAGTGCTGAAGTAATGCGCTGGACGGGAATACCCGCCACAATATCCCGATCCACTGGGATCCCCGGATCCGGAGGAGTATCGCGCGGGGTGGCGGTGATAACCAGCACCCGGTGGCCGGCATCCCGCAAGGCTAGGGCAAGATCGCGGGTTTGAGCTTCGATCCCGCCCAGGCGAGGGAGGAAGCAATCCGAGACAAGCGCGATGCGCATAAGCCCTCACTTTCTTACGGAAGATACCCCACGGAGGAGTTCCATTGATGGAGCATCCCACCCGCGGCGGGTAGGTGCGCCGTCGTTCTTTTTCCTAGCGTCAGCTTAGCGCCCGCATCTGACAGAAAAAGCAGCCGGAACGGAATGCTCTTTGCCTGGGCGCGCCCGGGCCTTAAACTAAAGCATGGCTATTCTTCCTATTTACATCACCGGCGATCCCGTTCTGCATCGGCCGGCCGAGCCCATTACGGAATTTAACGAGGAACTGGCGCAGCTGGTCGAAGATATGTATGAGACCACGGTGGCGGCTCCCGGAGTGGGGCTGGCCGGGCCGCAGGTCGGTATTGGCAAACAGATTTTTGTGTGGGTCTATGCCGATCAGGATGAGGCTCCCGAGCGCGGCGTCGCCATTAATCCCACGCTGTTTATCGAACCTGTGAATCCGGATGAAGAGCCTTTCGAAGAAGGGTGCCTGTCCTTCCCCGGCGAACAGTATCCCCTGGCGCGCTCCCCGCACGCTTTGCTACGGGCGCAAAACGAAAAGGGCGAGCATTACGAAATCGAGGCAACCGGGTGGTTCGCGCGTATTCTTCAGCATGAATACGACCACCTCACCGGGCATTTGTACGTGGATCGGCTCACGGGGCGCGAGGAAGCCGCAGCGAAACGTGCCAAGCGTGAGCACGGCTGGGGCAAGAAGGGTAATACCTGGCTGCCCGGGCGCGACAACCTCGAATACTAGCGCTTTCGGTCCCGCGTAGCCGCCGCGCGGACTCCCATTCATTTTTTGTTCATATTTCGGTAACGTGAGATGGATATTTTTGGCGACATGATTGCATCCCATCCCAGCTCTTCGGCCCGCACCGTCGCGGTGTGCGCGGATGGGCTGGGGCGCAATCGTGCCCTGAATAACCTCATTATCGAGATGCTTGAACGCGAGCATGCCACCTGTGCAACCCTCCTAGTTGCTGCCCCCGCGGCGGATCATGCCCTGCGGGCTTTGGCGGCCGTCGGTATCGATCCGGGGCGGATTTTGCTGGGTTTCGCCATTAGCTCGCAGGGGCCGGGGGCTCCGTGGCGCGCCGTCGCCGCGCACGCCTCAAGTTTGACGGACCGCGGCGGGCGCTACCTTTCCGCGGAAGAAAGCACCGCTCCCCCGCAACTCGTGCGTGAAGATATCCTCACGGAATTGGCCGCACAATTCTCCTGGATGGAGGACCGTGGGTATCGCCCCGCGGGTATTGCCGGCCCGTGCTACGGTCGCGATTTTCGCGGGCGCGGCCTGGTTATTGATTGCGCCCTGGAGTTTTGCGGGCGCGTGGGGGTGCCGCTACGATACGCACGCCGGGGTGATCCGCTTCTGGCCGCCTCGCGGTACCTGGAGGATCGTGGTGCAAGTTCCGGGAAGGGTGCCGCCGGGCGGCACGCGAACTCCGGTACCGATGCCGAGGTAGCCAGCGCGCACGCCCGGCGGGTGGAACGTGCGGATACTCTTGGGGTGCTTCTTCCGAACGACGTCGTTTTCTTTCCACCGGAGTTCCCCGCCGAAAGCTACGGGGAATTACGCCATGCCTACCTCAGTGCGCTAGAAGAATGCGCTGGCCCGGCAATCCAGGTGGTATTCACCCCGGCCCGCGAGGATAGCGGAGCCGGGCGCGGGGAATGGGAAACCCGGCTGATGCGCGATCCGTCATTCTTGCGGGCGGTAGCGCGGGCGCGGTGTGCCGATGTGCAAGGGATATCTACTGTGTCGGCTGGCAGTAAGGCCACGTTGAAAGTTGTTGAAGGTAAGCTCGTGGCAGCGAGTGACACCAGATTTGACGATGATGTTATGCACAACGTGATTGATGATATGCGTAAATAACGCGCTCTTCGCGGGTAAGTAGATAGAAATGGTCGCTAACACCCGGACTTTTCCTTGCTACGCCAACAGAAAATTCGGGCCGCCACGCATCGCAGGCGAATCGTGGGTAGAGGTGTCAAAGTGGGCATCTTGAACCGTATAGGCACACAGTGCGCATTCAGGACGGGGCTGCCGTTGCTGTGACTTTGATTTCGGACAAACGCGGCGACCTTCCCGCGAGAACCTCATGGATCTCACCAACTTCAATAGTCACACCAGCACCTGCAGGGGCGGTATGTGTTTTCAGAGCTGTACTGCACTTGTCGTACATGCGAAGTACATCCCGGAAAAACATACCCTCCTCGCCTGCGCGGCGGTCGGCTAGGCGGGACGGCGAGCCAAAGTGTGAGTCCGGGACATCGCCTCCCACAGGATGTGCGTAAGAGACACAAAACCGCCCCGAAACGGTGCTCTCCCGCACATTTTGTTTGCGGGACGCAGTTCACGGTAGTTCCGGGCCAGATCCAAGCCAACGCCACGCCGTCATTAGACCCACTTTTGTCTATTAACCCTGCATTCTCATCCTAGAGACTGCGGCTGAGCTGAGACGAGTCAAGGCGGGAAAACTTCGGTTTTCCCGCCTTGCGCTGTACCCCGTACCGGATTTGAACCGGTGTTACCGCCGTGAGAGGGCGACGTCCTAGGCCGCTAGACGAACGGGGCCTATGAGGATGCCGAAGCATCATCGCTGGGGTACCAGGACTCGAACCTAGAATGGATGAACCAGAATCACCTGTGTTGCCAATTACACCATACCCCAAGGGTGTGGACCTCAGAATCGTTACATTCCCGAGGACGACAGATAAAAAGCTTAGTGGAATCTCCTCGAGCTAGCAAATCCACTGGACGTGTGACGCACCACGTTCTCGGCCCACGCTAGTTCAAGCGGCGCACCTGCTCGAACTGCACCCGCGCCGGTGCAAACGGACAGCCAGCTCTAACCGCACCCGCGCAAGCCATGCCGAAACCCACCGCTACCATTCACGCACGCGGCCTTGCCGCTCAGCTTCCTCCCGCAAGGCTTCCGGTACCTGAAGCCAGATGCGTGAACCTGGCGTGCAACCGGTGAGCATCGTATAGCCGTCACAGGCGGGTAGCGGGGAAAACATGGTGCGCACGGCTCCGGCGATGGTGATATCCACGGCATCGTAATCGCGGCGGGCCCGAGGCCAATTAACCGTGTAGGTATCCAGATCACCGAGGCTATCCGGACTCCACATCCGATCCAGAGGGACTCTCAGCGGGTAGCGCTCCACCAACTCGACCCAGTCGGCCGCGGTGACAATCCGATAAATCCGCGAATGTTCCGGCTGCGCCACATCCGGGAGTTCGGTAGATAGCAGGCGGGAGTGCGGGTAGTCGCCAGCGTCGTCGCCGAAAAACGACCAGGTGCTGGAGATCTCCCCGAGGGAGTGGCCAGCGAAGAATTCACCCACGTCGAAACTGAGGTAGCTGAAGGCAAGATAGCCCTCCGGGAGCGCCGGACTATCGGCCGGGCCGAGGATCTCGATGATCTGCGAACTGATCTCCCAGCTAAGTGCTTTGCGGCTGCGGCGGGAACGGTGAGTGCGGCGATGGCTGGGCAACACGACCTCGTGGAAACGTAGCTGCTGGGGTTCGAAGCTCGCCTCCCATTCGGGCGGAATACGCTGCTCAAGTACATGATTGATTCGCGCGGCCTCGCGCGCACCCACAGCCCAATCCCCGGCAAGAACGCGCTCAATATCCGCATTAAAAGCAAAGTGTATAGAGAACTCCCCCAGCGCCAGATTCGCACGCTGGAAAGGACCCAACTCAGCCACCGGCCAGGACGGTTTAGGCTTCTTCACATCGAGTAACGCCACCCGCGGTTCACTCTCCACGCTGCCGTCATCCATGGTGAGAGGTTCGAAGAATACCCAACGGCCTGCGCCCTCGCTTGAGCCTATACCCTCACCCGCGCAGTCACTTGCACCCGCACCTACCCGCTCCCAGGCCCTTCCCCAGGCACGCACGTATGTTCCCGGCGCGGGAAAAGACGCGGCGGGCCGCGGCGGCGTCGTCGTATATACCACCATCGCGGCCCTCCCCGTCCGTTTTCTTTACTACCCGGAAATCTTCTCCAGGAGTTGGTCGATGCGTGCCACCGCTTCCTCGCGCCCGAGGATCGCGATGGAATCAATCACCGGGATGGACACATTCGTGCCCGTCATCGCCACGAAAAGCGGGCCGAAGGCGAAGCGCGGTTTAATACCGAGGCCCTCCACCAGCGCCGCGTCAAGGGCGGGCTTAATAGCATCCGGAGTGAAATCATCCAGAGCACTCAGGGCCTCACGAGCCCCGCGCAGCGCTTCGGGCGCTGAATCGCGCAGCTTGGAGAGGGCTTTCTCGTTGTATTCCAGTTTCGCAGCACTAACGAAAAGGAAACCGAGCAGATCCCGAGCCTCCCCCAGCAGCTGCATGCGGGTCTGCGCCAGCGGTGCCGCCGCGTCAAGAATCTCACGTTCACGGTCCGTGAGCTCCTCATAGGTGGAGGCGCTGAGCACATCGTTGAGGTAAGGAACGAGGCGCCGGGTGTAATCCGCGACGTCAAGGAGGCGGATATGGTCCGCATTAATGGCCACGCACTTCTTGTCATCAAAACGTGCCGGGTTCGGATTGACATTGTGAATATCGAAATGCTCCACGAGTTCTTCCTTGCTGAACACATCACGTTCGGCGGAGAAAGACCACCCGAGCAGGGCCAGATAGTTGAGCAGGCCCTCCGGAATCATGCCGCGTTCGCGGTGGAGCAGCAGATTCGATTCCGGATCGCGCTTGGACAGCTTCTTGTTTCCCTCCCCCATCACATAGGGCATATGACCAAAGCGCGGCGTCCATTTCGCGATACCCAGTTCTTCCAGGGCACGGTAGAGCACGATCTGGCGCGGCGTGGAGGAGAGCAGATCCTCCCCGCGCAGCACGTCCGTCACTTCCGTGAGGGCATCATCAATGGGGTTCGTGAGGGTGTAGAGCGGATCCCCGTTGGCACGCACAATCACGTAATCCGGGGTGGAGCCGGCCCGGAACGTGATATCCCCGCGGATCACATCCGTGAACGTAATATCTTCATCGGGCATGCGCATACGCAACACAGGCTCACGCCCTTCAGCCCGGTAGGCGGCCTTCTGTTCTTCGGTGAGGTTGCGATCATAGCCGTCGTACCCGAGCTTGGGATCCTCACCGCGTTCGCGGTGGCGCGCCTCGATTTCCTCCGGGGTGGAGAAAGATTCGTAGGCGTAGCCGCGCTCCAATAGCTGCGCCGCAACCTTGCGGTAGATATCACCGCGCTGAGATTGCCGGTAGGGACCGTGTGGGCCGCCCACCTCAACTCCCTCATCCCAGTCCAGCCCGAGCCAGCGCAGGGAATCAAGAATCTGGTGATACGACTCTTCAGAATCACGGGCTGCATCAGTATCTTCAATGCGGAAAATAAAAGTTCCACCCACGTGCCGGGCGTAGGCCCAGTTAAAGAGGCAGGTGCGTACCATACCGACATGCGGGGTGCCGGTGGGTGAGGGACAGAAACGAACTCGGATCTCGCGTCCGGTAGCAGTTGTGATAGCCATGATGAGTTAAGGATACGCTACGGATATGACATATGATTTCGACACTCGCACCATCTCTGATCTCCTCGCGCAGGGATCGCACAAATGGTCCGCGTTTGGGGATGCTATCGCCATGTGGGTGGCCGAAATGGACTTGGGAATCGCGCCGGAAATTCGCGATTACCTGGTGAGCGCAGCGCAGCGCGGCACCCTCGGCTACCTTCCTCCCCGCGAAATTCCGGGGATTATGAACGCAGTTTCCACCTGGCTCGGCCAATTCGGCCCGGCCCCCGACCCGGAGCGCATGTTCCTCATTCCCGAGGTTCTCAGTGCCTTACGGATCACGATCACGCAGTTCACAGCCCCGGGCGCCCCGGTCATTGTCCCCACTCCAGCCTATATGCCATTCCTCACACTTCCTGGCGGGTACGGCCGGGAAGTACGCCAAGTCCCCTCGGTTTTCCGTGAGGGGCGCTGGGAGCTGGACCTCGAAGCGCTGGAAGAGGCCCTCACCCCCGGTTCCCTTCTGATTTTGTGTAACCCGTGGAACCCGGCGGGCCGATGTTTGACCGGTCCGGAGCTCGATAAGGTCGCGGCCGTGGTGGAGCGACGCGGAGCCCGCGTTTTTGAGGATTGTATTCACGCCCCGGTACTTCTTGACGGCACCTACGTTCCCCACGGCCCGCGCAGCGCGGCCACTCGCGCGCATACGATCACCGCGACCAGCGCAACGAAGGGCTGGAATATCCCCGGGCTCAAAGCAGCGCAGCTCATTTTTTATAACGACGACGACACCGCCCGCTACGCGCACCTTGACAACGCCTGGAGCTCCCCGACTTCCACGGTGGGAGCCCGGGCCACCAAAATCGCTTTCGAGGAGGGGCGGGATTGGAATCGCGCGGTGTGCTCCTATATCGCTGAAACATTGCGGATCGTGGAAAAACGGGTGCGGACCTGGCCCGGGGTGCGCATGGCCCACGTGGAAGGCACCTATATCGCGTTCCTTGATTTTTCCGAGGCGGAATTTGTGCGCGCGGAGGAGGAACGTGCCCGCAAAGAGGCGCGCGAGCCGAAAGGCGCCGTCGCCGCTATTTTGGAGCGGGCCAACGTGGCACTCACGCCCGGGCGGGCCTCGGGCACCGGTTTTGAGCAATGGGCGCGCATGGTGCTGGCCACCCCGCGCGCAATTGCACTGGAGGCCCTGGACCGAATCGAAGGCCTGCTGGAGGCCGGGGCGTAACGCGCAGGTAGCACGGCAGCACCGCAACGCGCCTTCGGGGCGCCGGTCGCTAAAGTCTAGGTGAAATACTAAGGTTAATGATATGAAAATAGCACGCTTGAGTTTGAGCCAGGGCCCGCGCTATGCGGTCTACGACGAAGGCGCTGATGACTTCGTTATCCTCGCCGACGATCCGATTTTCGGGGAGATCCAACCTACCGGAGAGCGGGTGGCCGCTGCCGATGCCGTGCTCCTCTCCCCCATGATTCCACGCTCGAAGGCCATTGGTTTCGGCAATGCAACCGCACCGGGTGCCACAGCTGATGACCTCTTCTTCTTTATGAAGCCCAATACGGCGGTGTGCGGGCCTGATGATCCGATTATTATTCCGGACTGGGCTAGCGAAGGCCTCGCCCACGAAGTGGAACTCGGGATTATTATCGGGCGGGTCGCCAAGGACGTTCCCGAAGAACGCGCGCTGGAAGCCGTATTTGGTTACACCATTATTAATGATGTGACCGCCCGCGGGGATGTGAACGGTGCACAGAAGATGTTTGATACCGCGCTCCCGGTGGGCCCTTATATCCTCACCGATATTGACGTGAGCGATCTGGCCATGACCTCGCGGGTGAACGGGGAAACCTACACCCGGGCGCGAACCTCTGACTATCCGCTCTCCGTGGCGCAGTCGGTGGCAGCGGCCTCGCGGCGCTGCACCCTACTTCCCGGCGATATTATTCTGCCCGGTGCCTTTAACGGTGAGCCGCCGCTGAAAGCGGGCGACGTCGTGGAATGTGAAATCGAAGGTTTCGGGGTGCTGCGCAACCCGGTCCTCGCGGCGAACTAAAGCCCGGCAGGCGAACTATACAACCGAGGACCGCACCCGCACCGCGGACGGGCCCATGCAGGAGGATAGATGAAGAAGCACCGCGATGGTTCCCTATCGCAAAAAGCTCCTTTCAAGAACGAGTCGTATCACACGGTTCCGTGGCTGCTCGCGCAGCGGCAACGCAAGCATCCGCGCGATATCGCGGTGCATATCCAGAGCTCGATTGGCGGGAACTGGAAACCGTTGACGATTACGGAATTCCTCGAGCAGGTGCGGCTCACCGCCCGCGGGCTCATCGGCCTGGGGCTCGGGCATGGCGAACGCATCGGGATCCTCGCGGCAACCTCCTACGAATGGGCGCTGCTGGACGCGGCCGCTTTGCATATCGGGGTGGTGCCGGTTCCTATTTATGAAACAAGTTCCGCGAAGCAGATCGCGTGGATGGTTGCCGATGCGCAGATCACCCATATTTTCACCGATACTCGCGCCCACGCGGAACTGGTGGATTCGGTGACCCCGCCCGCGATTCCGCCCGCGACCGTCATGACGGAAGATTGGCGCGCCGCGCTCAATGCCGCGGCCCTCGAAGTTCCCGAAGAAGACCTGGACGCCCGTATCGCGGCGGTTACGGCCGATTCGCTCGCGACCATTATTTATACCTCGGGCACCACCGGAGATCCCAAGGGCGTGGAACTCACCCACGGGAATTTCGCGCGTACCGTGCTGGGAACGTGGCATTACGAACCGGAGATTCTCAATAATCCGCAGGCTTCGCTGCTACTCTTCCTCCCCATGGCGCATGTGATGGGGCGGATTTGCGCCTACTTCGGGCTAGCCACCCGTATTTCGGTGGGCTTCGTGGGCAATCTCAAAAACCTCATGAGCGACCTGGAGACTTTCAAACCCACCCTGCTGCTGGTGGTGCCGCGCGTTTTGGAAAAGGTCTATAACGCGGCCGAGGCGAAAGCCGGGGCGGGCCTGCGGCGCCGGATTTTCCGGTGGGCGGCCGATATTGCGGTGCAGAACGGCACCCGGCGCCGGCGCAGCCCGATTTTCGCGGTGAAACGCGCGCTGGCACGCAAACTGGTCTTCAATAAATTGCGCGAGGCGATGGGCGGGCGGATTCGTTTTGCCATTTCCGCCGGGGCGCCGCTGGGCACCCGCCTGGGGCGCTTCTACCGCGGCATCGGGCTCACCGTGGTGGAAGGTTACGGCCTCACCGAAACCACCGGTCCGGCAAATGCCACGCGCGCGGCAAATCCCGTGCTGGGTACCGTTGGATGGCCGCTTCCGGGCATGCGTATTAAACTTGCCGACGACGGCGAAGTCTTGGTCAAGGGCCACTCTGTCTTCCGCGGTTACCATAACAATCCCGAAGCTACCGCGGCTGCCTTTGCGGACGGCTGGTTCCACACCGGGGATCTCGGGACGCTCGATAAACGTGGCAACCTCACTATTACTGGCCGGAAGAAGCATCTTATTGTGACGGCCGGGGGCAAGAATGTGGCACCGGCCGTGCTGGAGGATAAGCTGAGTTCCCATCCCCTCATTTCCAATGTGGTGGTGTTGGGTGATGGGGAGCCTTTCATTTCTGCGTTGATTACCCTTGATGCGCAGATGCTTCCCTCCTGGCTTTCCTCACACGGTTTGCCGAAGATGAGTCCGGCCGAGGCAATGAATTCCGAGGCCGTGAACGCTTCGCTCCAGCGCGCGATTGACCGCACGAACGCGCAGGTTTCACGGGCGGAGTCCATCCGGAAATTCGTGATTGTGCCCGGTGATTTCAGCGAGGCAAATGGCCTGCTCACGCCGTCACTGAAGGTGCGCCGCGAAGTGGTGCTCGAACGGTACCGTGATGTTGTGGATGGTATTTACGGGGCGAACCATTCCGAGTCCACGAAGAAATCAGAGGCGAAGGAACGCCGGCGGGCGGCCCGGAAAGAACGGCGCGCGCAGCGCCGGCTCGAGCGGCTGCGGCGGCGCGGCGAGCGTGGCGCGGCCGGGCAGCTCGGAGATCGCTCCGGGCAGCAGCCTGGCGAGCCGGCCGGCGGTGAGAAGTAGCGCGATGGGGATTGATGGGCGTACGGTCAGCTACGCCGTTATCGGGCACCCGGTGGGTCATTCCCGCTCCCCCGCCATGCATAATGCGTCCTTCGCCCACCTGGGTGTAAACGCCGTTTACCTGGCTTTCGATATTGCTCCGGATGCGGGTGCGCGGGCGGTCGCGGCTTTGCGAGACCTGGGTTTTGGCGGTTTTAACGTGACCATGCCGCATAAAACTGCCGTGTATGAGAGCGTTGATGAGCTCTCCGACGATGCCCGGCTCATGGAGTCGGTAAACACTGTTCACATCCGCGAGGATGGGAGCACGGTCGGGCACAATACCGATGGCCGCGGCGCTTTTGCGGCGGTGCGGGCAGCTGGATACGATCCTGGCGATTCGGTGGTGATTTTAGGGGCGGGTGGAGCTTCGCGCGCGATCTATACCCGGGCCGCCCTCGAAGGGGTATCCCGCATCCGGGTCTTTTCCCGACGCGGGCAGAATTACGAACGGGCTATTGAGATTTTGGCTCGCTTGCGTGCCGAAACCGGTGTGGATGCCCAGCTTTGTGACCTTGCTGATGAGCAGGCGCTGCGCCGCGAGGTTGAGGCCGCTTCCCTTCTGGTCAATGCCACGAGCGTGGGCATGAGCGCCCACCCGGGCGCTCTGATCCCTGAAAGCTGGCTGCGCCCGGGCCATATTGTTTTTGATGCGGTGTACGAACCGCTGGAAACGGAGCTGCTCCAGCGCGCTCGCCGCGCCGGCGCGGGATGCGTATCCGGCTTGGATATGCTGCTGTGGCAGGGCGTTTTTGCCGAAGAAATCTGGCTGGGCCGCACCGACATTCCCGTGGAGGTCATGCGGGCGGCCCTGTGCCAGTAGCAGCGTCGGCCTACATATCCGCGCAGATAGCTAAGGTCGCAATGAGTGCGCACGGAGGGACTCGAACCTGTCAACGGCGACAGCGTGAACTCCTTGTTTTGGCTTGTTTCCTAGTGTTTCCAGCGTTTTGAGTGTCGCTCTATTCGCTCAAATCGCTTGCTTCGCTCGCTATTTCGTGTCCATGGACACGGGCTAGTCGCCCCCGGTTAGTGCGGGGTTGCCGGGGCTAATAGACAAATGGTGGGTCTTATACCGGGAGTTTGCCCTGTCATACCAACGAAAAGTCGGCCTTATTGAGGTCGGGCACCTCAATAAGCTTGCTTCCTTGACATCCGTTGCGTGACATGCCTTGACGGAAAACTCGTTCCGTCCGGGCTGCCATGCGCCACAGCCACGGGGTGGGCAGAGGCGTCAGAGCCGCTTTCTGGGCCGTGTAGGCGCCATAGTGCGCGTTAGAGACACGAAGGGCTAATAGACAAATGGTGGGTCTTATACCGGGAGTTTGCCCTGTCATACCAACGAAAAGTCGGCCTTATTGAGGT
>NZ_JBOZBG010000026.1:0-20822 GCF_051264595.1 Actinotignum urematis
CCATTACCAGGAACGGCCGCCACGCATATTCTCCGGACGCTTGGTAAAAAGTAGCCGCCTACCGCGGCTACGAGTACCTACCGCGCTTTACCGCGCCCCCAGCACACACCGAGCGATGAGCTTATCGATGCGCCGCACGTCGATATGGCGCCCCAGGCTAATCTTGATATGCCCGGCCAGCGTCCACATCTCAATCTCCGCGCTGATATCAATTTTCCCGGCATTTTCACTCGACCACATCTGGATGGCCTTATATGGCAGCGAATAAATCTCCACCTTCTTGCCCGTAATGCCCTGCGCATCGCGCACGATTAGCCGTTTTGAGGTAAAAATCGCGCTATCGCGTAGCGTCTTATAGGCGGCGTACGGCTCTTCGCCTTCGGTGAGTAGATCGGCAACATCGGCCGGGATCGGGGTTTCTTCCATGAATACCCAGGCGGCAACCCGCGCAGCTTCCATGCTTGCTCCTTTGCGTTGAGCGGTGCGAACACCGTTGTGTGCAGTTGTGCAACAATTTTCGCACAGCTCGCGTTCGTGCAGGTAGGTACGACGCCGCAGCTCACCGGCCCACGGCCGCCCGCGCCACCACCGTTTCTCTAGCGATTCGCCGCCGCGGAATCCGCCTTCGCGTTCGTTTCCGCATCTGGCTTTGCGTCGGCCTGGGTATCAGCCAGCTTCATAACATTCCACCCCTGCTTAATAAGCACAGCCTGGAGGGGGAGCCGGCCATAAGCAATCGCCTTGAGCGGCCAGGGCTTATTCCGCCACTGGTAGGCCATGTAGATATTCGCCGGGAAAACGGCGAGGAACAGCGCAATGGCCGCCGCTCCGCCAAGCTTGCGGGTGCGCCGGTGCGCAATGAGTCCGGCCGTCACCAATTCCGCCACCCCGGAGGCCAGGGTATAGGCTCGCGGCTCGCCGGGAAGCCGGGGCGGGATGATGGAATCGAAGGGCTCGGGAGCGATGAAGTGTAGGGCTCCCATGCCGGTGAGGAGGCCGGTAAGGAGCTGGGGATCTTTGCGTGACATAACTTGATCGTAGACCTGGCATGAGGCTGTATTCAATTATTTCGCGAACAAGCGCGAAAGATTAGCGTCGCTTACCTCGCCAAATTTGTCGCTAGACAACCATGGACACGTCGCGTACTTTTCGTCAATTTTCGTGTGGTGCTCATAACATAAAGTTCTTTACTAATCTGTGAAAATTTATTTCAAATCAACAATTTAGGTCTAGGGTCCTAGAAGGTGCTGTGCTACGGTGGCGTGAAAAAATGCGGGGGGGGGGGGGGATTTTTAGCGCCATAGTACGCCAATTTTCCAAGTGTAAAGATTTGCAAAATATTTTCAGGCTGGGAGCCGTCTGGGAACTTTGGCGGAGATGAATCACGTTTCACGTTACTGGACAGTAGGTAGTTCCTCCCGTAGCTTGTTAAGGCGATTGATAACTATTAGTTATACGGCGGGCTGATCAACCACTTCCGGTGATCAATCCTTCGTGTAATGGACAGGATGAGCGTGAATTTTCGGGCGATACCGGCAACGGTTGCAACGATCGTGGCCGCACTCATGACCAGCCATGCCACGGGTCTCCCATTTTCGGGTACCCCGGCGCCTCATCCCACCCCTGGCATCACCACCGCTCAAGATGCCAGCGATCAGCCCACCTCGGAAGCTCCGGAACCCGGCACCGCCGCCGGGGATCCTGCGCAGCCTAATCCCGCCAGCCCGGCTGCGCCGTCGGACTCCACCGAAACAGACACCACAGAAGAAGGCGCGACCGAAGAAGGCGCCGCAACAACAGAGAGCAACGAAGAAACCACCCCGGCACCGGATGCCGATCCGAACGCTGCGGGCGCAACCGATGCCACCACCCCGCTGGACCGGGCGCAGAAGAGCTGGCGCGAACAGCTCGGAATTCTGGAACAGCCGGAAGGCACCCCGCGGGATGGTTCGGCCAGCCAGCTCGCCGCGCCGCCGAGCCGCTTCGCGCCGCGCAATGTGCGGCCTACCGGTATGCACCAGTGCACCGGCCGTGGTTTTTATTCCATGAGCTCGGGCAAGGGCGAAATCAACTTCCTTTATGTGAATTCGAATGGCACGTTGGGCTCGGAGCTCGTGGGTCGCGTGGAATGGAAGAAGGATACCGGCGCGGGGCGCAACCTCGGCTACGACGGCCTGGCCATCGCCGCGGACGGCTCCATGTGGCATACCGAGCTGCGAGGTTCTACCCAGCCCGGCTCAACTCCGGAAACCTGGATCGCTCACGGCCGTATCAGCAATACGGGAGACACGGGATACCAGCTGTATGAGCGCTACCGGATCCTCGGGCCCGGAATGCCCATCAAAGGTGGCACGATGTCCCCGGACGGCAAGTACCTCACGATTGGTGATACCGCGACTGCCGGCACCAATTACAAGTCCAAGCGTAAGCTCATGGCTTTCGATCCGGGCACGCGCCGGATGGTCACCCTCGGCTACCTCAACACAACGAGTCTGTCCTCCGCGGTTTTCTCTGACATGATTTTCGATAAGGATGGCAATCTTTACATCCTTTCCGGTTCATCTGAGGGCCGCCTCAATAACCAGGGCCGCGATTTCTCCGGCCTGAGCCAGATGCGTATTGACCGCATTGACGCCGCGGATTTCCAGGCTGCATATAACCGGGCGATTGCTGCCGGCCAGTTCGCGACCGCGAATAATGCGCGCGAGCCGATTATCAACCTCAACAGTATTCGTAATAAGAATTTCCCGGAGTTGCCTACCGAGCTCGTCCGTTCCTTCCACATGAACCTCATGATGTTCGAGCCGGATGGTTTGGCTGCCGGTCCTAATGGTTCGTTCTATGTGTCCGGCCGTTACACCGGCCAGAACCCGAGCGGACGCCTCTCGCAGTCGCGTATCTACGAAGTCGATATTATTTCCGGCGAGGTCCGCAACCGCAAGCAGCCGGTGTTCCAGGTCCCGGCGAGCCCTGGGGATTACAACGGGCAGTGGGCTGATACTGCGATTTCCGATACCGAAGGCTGCGCGGAGCTTCCCACCATTAGCGCGGAGAAGAACATCACGAAGCGCCTGAATGAGCGCGATCAGTTCACGGTGACCGTGGCGGAGAAGAACCCGGGCACGAATCCGCTGGGCGGCGCCCCGTATTCCGAATCTGTGACGACGACGGGCCAAGCCGATGGTCCCCAAACGCCGACGCGCAAGATGCTGCGTGGCCGGGATCGCGTCTATGTGCTCAAGGAGCAGATGGCCGGCGGTTCGGCGTCGTCGCTCAGTGACTACAACAAAGTATGGAGTTGCACGGACAAGCTGGGGCGAAATGTCCAGGTGCGCGGGCAACGCGAGGAAGGCGGTGCTTTCCTCGGGGAAGTGACCTCGCCGCCTGTGAACGGGAATCTCACGTGCTCGGTATTGAATAGCCCGAAGGTAACTTCGCTGACCATCCAGAAGCAAGATGCGGATTATGGCGATCCGCTGGCCGGGGCCGTTTTTGACCTGTGCGAGGACGCTAACGGGAACGGACGCTGCGATGCTGGTGAGCCGCGCCAGGGCGAGCGCACCACGGATGGATCCGGCCGTGCCAGGTGGGACAATGTGCTCATTGGGCGGCGCTACGTGGTGGATGAAAAGTCCGCGCCGCGTGGGTACCGGCCGGCGGGTACGCCGCAAGTCGTGACGACCAAGCAGCAGAATCCCCCGGTCATCATTAAGAACGATCGCGTGCGTGGCACCATCGTCTGGGAGAAAAAGGAAACCGGGTCAGAGAAGTTCCTTAAGGGATCCGTCTGGACGGTGCGTGATCAGCATGGGCGGCCTTTCGAGGTAAGCGATTGCGTGGGGGAGACCGCGCAGGCGTGCCCGGCTACCAGGCTTTGGCAGGATCAGGATCCGCGCCCGGGCAAGCTGCGCTTGGAAAACGTTCCCTGGGGTACCTACACCCTGGAAGAAAAGACCGCGCCGCTGGGCTACGTGAAGACCACCGAGGTGAAAACGGTCGAGGTGGGCGCCACCACGGTCACGAATGATCGTAACGAGCCCGTGGAACTGAATCTTGGCGCGATTTATAACAAGCTTCGTGAGGCACCGCCGCTCCCACTCACCGGTGGGTGGAGTGATAGCGCGTTCCGCACGGCAGGTTTCGCGGTGCTCGGGGGAGCTGTGCTCCTGGTGAGCATCGTGATGATCAGACGGCGAAACCGGGGGTGAGCGTGGAATAAAGGCTCAACCACTGAGAACTATCTGCGTGGGTAACACCGCGTAGTTACCGCCGCCCTTCGGGCAAAAATAACCACACAACTAATTGAAGCAATATGTGCTGCAATCACGGAGAGGACTACCATGCAGCTGAAGAAATCTATCCGCGCGGTGCTCGCCGCCCTGATCACCGCCCTCCTCGGCGCGGCCGGTCTGGTGCTCGCACCCGGGGCCCACGCTGTTCCGGCCGCCGAAGATACGCTTGGCAATCCGGATCTTAATAAGGCCGGTTCTATCACGGTCCACAAGTACAAGAACCCGGCTTGGGACAAGCCGAATAACGGTCGCGAGATCACGGATGTTCCGCAGGGTGCAGAAGCTCTCGACGGTGTTGAGTTCATTATTCAAGAGGTTCAGGGTATTGACCTGACTAAGCCGGAAGATTGGGCGAAGATCTCGAAGCTGAAGTACGACGCTGCAACATCGCAGGTAACCGTCGATAATCAGCAGCTCACTCTGGGTGCTCCGACAAGCCAGAAGACTGAGAATGGTGGAAAGACTACCTTCGCGAATCGCGCTGCTGGAGTTTACCTTGTGCGCGAAGGTGACACTGGTACTCACAACGTCACTGAAAAGGCTCAGCCCTTCTTCGTCTCCATCCCCTTCCCCTCGAAGGTAAACGATAAGGCTGAGTGGATCTACGACATTCACGCTTACCCGAAGAACACCATTGCCGATGATGGTACAAAGACACTGAAGGATACTGATTCCCGCAAGGTCGGCGACAACGTTAAGTGGGATATTCAGTACCAGATTCCTGCTTTGGCAAAGGACCAGACCTACAAGAAGATCGGTATGGAGGATAACCTTGATCAGCACCTCAAGTACGTTGGTGCGACGGTTTCCCTTGATAACACTGTTCTTACCGCTACCACCGACTACACGATCACCGTTGCTCCTGAGAACAAGGAGAACAACGATGTGACGACTCGCCAGAAGGTTACGGTTCAGCTTACTGAAGCTGGACTCAAGAAGGTTCAGGCCGGACAGCAATTCAAGGTTGAACTGACCACGCAGATCACCGGACTCCCGAACAACGGTGAAATCCCGAACTCCTTCGGTCCCATTGTGAACGATTACAACCCGGGCGTGGACAAGACTCGTTCGGATCGTCCGGTTAAGCTCGGTGAACTTCTTGTTCTCAAGCGTGACAAGGACAACCAGAAGCCTTTGAAGGGTGCAGAGTTCGAAGTGTTCGGCTCCGAGCAGGACGCAAATGCGGGAACTAATCCCATTGCTTCTGCTACTTCGGATGACGAAGGTAAGGTTCGCTTCCCGGGCCTGGTTCTGGGCGATGCGGAACAGAAGGACTTCTTCCTTAAGGAAAAGAAGGCTCCTGCTGGTTACGTCATCAATACCGAAGTCAAGCGAGTTACGGTTCAGAAGGGTGTTGCTACCAATGTTCTTTTGAACATCGACAACACCAAGCATGACGGCCCGAACCTGCCGCTGACCGGTGCTGCCGGCCAGCTGCTGCTCACCCTGGGTGGCCTCGCGCTGCTGGGTGCTGCTGGTGGTTTGACCGTCGCTCAGGTTCGCCGCAACCGCGCGGTGAACGCCTAAGCACAGAACTGACCGCGTAACATACGCGGTCTACCGAACGGGTGGGGAGGTGCCATCTGGTACCTCCCCACCCGGGTCTGTATCTCATGAAGAAAAACCTGCTGCTGCCCTACCTCATCGGGCTCCTCGTTATCCTCGGCCTCACTTTGCTGGTGTACCCGCATGCTGCCGCCTGGCTCTCCCAATACGAGCAATCCAAAATCACCGGCGCGTACTCCGATCAAATCGCCACCGCCCAGCCTGATAAAGAAACCCAGCTCGCCGCCGCGCACGCCTATAACGAAGCATTCAACGCCGGCGCGATCCTGGAAGCCAATGAACGCAAAGCCACCGGCACCGGCGACACCACCGCCGCGGACGGCATCTGGCCTTACGAAAAGATTCTTGCTGCGGACTCTGACGGCCTCATGGCTCGGCTCCGCATCCCGAATATTGACGTTGATCTACCCGTCTACCACGGCACCTCAGATGAGGTTCTCAACCGCGCGGCCGGCCACCTGGAAGGCACCTCGCTGCCCGTGGGCGGGCCGAGCACCCGCGCCGTCATCACCGCGCACCGCGGCCTTGCCAACGCCCGCATGTTCACCGACCTCAATAAGGTCAACGTGGGGGATACCTTCACCATCGAAGTGTTCGGTGATGTACTCACCTATCGCGTCCGCGATACCAAAGTGGTGGCCCCGGAAGATACCGACACCCTGCGGGTAGAAGAAGGAAAAGACCTCGTCACCCTGGTGACCTGCACCCCGCTCGGCATTAACTCCCATCGCATCCTGGTCACGGGGGAGCGCATTATCCCCACCCCGGTGGCAGACGTGAAAGCCGCGAATAAGCCCTCGGATCTGCCGCGCTTCCCGTGGTTCGCCATCGCCTACGGAGCCGCAGTTTTGGGAACTATCGGGGTGCTCGGGCGCATGACGTGGAAAGAACGCCGCCGCGCCAAGAACAACGCCGCGAGTCCAGGAGCATAACGCCTGCGGTACAGCGAACGGGAGGGGTACTACTCAGCACCCCTCCCGTTCAGCTAAGCCAGTTCCTCTTCGTTGCGCAGAAACTCATCCCGCCCGATGATGAAACGCCGCTTGCTCACCGGCGCGGGCGGCGAAGGAAGCGCTATCGCGTCAAGATAAAACTCATTGACCCGCACCAATAGCTGGAGCCTGCCCTGTTCTACCAGGTAGAAAGCACGCGGATGCGGGCCATCCAACCAGCCGCGATACACATCCAAATCCAGCACACTCAGTACAAAGAAGCCGGCTGCCTTCAACCGGTAGTGGCTCGGCCGGGCCTCCAGGTACCAAATCCGGGCATCCGGGAAAAGCTCACGCACCTGATCATCCGCATCGCGCCGCTCAGCCGCCGCGAGCTCGGATTTATGCCGCTCCGGATCAGCCACCAGCTTGCTGCGCACGTTCTGCGTGGCCCGGCGCAGCACAACCGTGCCAAATTCGTCCATCGGCGTTTCGGGATTACGCATCGAGGGCCGCTTCGCCATCAGGCACCTTTCTTTCCAGCCGCACTGGCGGCCTGAGTATCAGCTGCCGGAACGGCAGCTGCGGCGTCGTCGCCCTCACTAGAGCAGGGCGCGGGCAGGCTCCATTGCAGCGGAATCGCCCCGCGGCTGCGGTCCGGATGCTGAATCACGTCGAGGAGTCCCAGGATGGTGGGGGTGAGCGCCGTCGTTCCTGTATACGCAAGATAGCGGGACTGCCAGCGCGGCTTGAACTTTTCCTTGTAGGAACGCAGGCCCTTGAAATTGTAGAGGCGGTCGCCGAAGTCGTAGATCACGCGCACCACCTTTTCGCGCGCCCGCGAAAAACGCGTGGTGCCCGTATTGGACATGGGCGCCATCCCCAGGTTCACATGGGTGTAGCCGTTTTCTTTCGCCCATTCGATCAGCGAAACGAAAATGCCGTCCATGGTGCCGCCCGGCGCGTCGGGGCGAATGCGCATGAGGTCCACGGACGCAACCCCCGGCGCCATCGGCATGAGGCTCGCGAATCCTTCGATACGTTCCTCCCCACGCACCAGCAGCACCGGGGTGCGACCAATATAGGAGGCGTCGAAGAAACCGAGGGAGAAGCCCATTTCGGAACGTTTGCCCAGCCAGGCATCCGAAACTTCGCGCAGCTCCCCGATGAAGTCGGGAGTGTAAGGCGGGAAATGCACTTCGAAATGCGTGCCTTTTTCGCCCATGCGGTTGCGCATGCGCCGGAACACCTTGCCCTTATTGCCCACATTGGAGTAGGTGGCCAGGTCCACGGTGGCGTCCTCCCCGATTTTCACGAAGGAGAAACCGATATTCGCGCAGGCCCCCAGGTAAATATCCGCGATCTCGTAAATCGCCACCGAACAGCCGTGTTCATCGGCGTAGGTCACGAACTCCTCGAAGAGCTCCTCGAAGGAGGCCTCGTCCCCAAAGGGATCGCCGAGCACCAGCATGGAGGAACGGTAGGGGCGGTAGAGCAGCGCCGCGCGCCCGTTCGAAGAATAAAAGACCTGCTTATCGCCCAGATAGAAAAGATGCGTGAAGGCATTACCGGCATTGTGCTCGCTCATGAACGTTTCGAAACGATGCACGTCATCCGGGGGGGGCAGCTCAAAATGCGGGGCGCGTGAACGCGAGAAAAGCAGCGCGAGGGAAATGAGGGAAACGAAGCAGATCATGCTCACACCGGTGAGCAGCGCGTGGGCGGTGGGGTATACGTGCGCCTGCGGGGCGCCGTGGATCCAGCGCCAGGCGAAAATTCCGAGGGGGATCCCCACCGCGATGACCGCGAAAAACGCGAAAGAACGCCATTCGAAGGGGAGCGGGTCGCGGTTGAAAGCCCCGCGCGCCAGGTAGAGCAAAATCGCGAAAAGAATAATGACGATAATTGCGCCGGTATCCAGGCCGCGCGCCACCGAGGCCACCGCCGCCACGCCCAACAGAATCAAAATAATCGGGAAAATGCGGCTCACCCGCTGGCGCACCCCGCGCGCCAAAATAAGCAGCATAATCCCCACCAGCAGCGAAACAATACGCGAGGAGCGAATCATTTCGTGGGGGAGGAAGACATGCAGCAGCGCCACCCGCGCGTAAAACGAGGGCGCGAAAGCATTGACGATGGAGAAAATCCCCAGAATCACCACGCCGGTGGAAAGCGCGTTAATGAGCCAGCGTTCGCGTTTCTCGCGATCCTCCAGGCCCAGGCGCGGGTAGGCGTATTCGGCCAGCCAGTACACGGTGGCCGCCAGCCACGGCAGCGCGTAGTAGGTGACGCGGTAGACGATAATCGCGAGCACCAGGGTCGAAGAATCAAAACCGAGGTGCTGGAAGAACACAATAACGGTGAGATCGAAGGTTCCCAGGCCGGCCGGAATGAAGCTGAGCAGGCCCACCAGGGTGGCGGTGGCGTACACAAACACGGCCTGCACGAAAGAAACCTCACCCAGGAACGTGCGCACGCAAATCCAGAAGAACACCGCCGCGGCCAGCCAATCCGCAACGGAAGCAAAAAGCATCTGGAGTTTCTGCCGGAAATTCTGGGTGCCGATCGCGGTGGTGCGCAAGTCAATCTTCCAGAAATGCACTTTGCCAGCCAGGAAATACACCGGGATATACAGGCAGGCCACCACGGGTACCACCAGGAAACGCCCGTCGTAGCGGAAGGCGAAAGGCAGGGTGGCTAGCAGCATGGCGAACAGCCCGAGCAGGTTCGCGGCCCATACCGCAACGCTCGCATCCACGGCGGCTTTGGTGGAGGCCCCGGCCCGCTTGTAGTAGCGCGAGCGAATCGCCCCGCCGGTCAGCCCGCCCAGCCCCGCAAAATTATTAAAAGCCTGGGCGATCCACCCGATTTTCGCGGCGGTTCCCACCGGGATCTCCACCCCGAAATGCCGGGAGGCGAAGATGTCATAAATACCGGTGGCGGTAAAAGCCAGAAAACCGAGGGCCACCAGCTCCACGAGGATAATCGGAGGTGTCGAGCTGAGCACTTTCGCCATCTGTTCACCGCTCAGCTCCTTGAGCTGGCTGTGAGCCACGGCCGCCACGCCGGCGATCACCAGCACGTAGAAAGCGATTTTGAAGGGGCGGGGGTGGGAGCGGATGAAGGCGACAAGTCGCGACACCGGGGAACCTTTCTTCGACGACGACACCCCGGCCCGCGTGCTCACTTTCGCGGCGCTGACCGGCCCGGGGGCTTCCTGAACCTTTCTCATTATGCCCTTAAGCCAGGCATTCGTGCCGGCCAACGGGTGCGGTTCGGGTGCGCAAATCCTGTGACAACTGTGCAAATTGGAGGGAGTTGTGATGTATGTCTTAACCGACACGCGGCGATTTCGCAGAAAATTCTCACTTTGGCGCCAGTTTCCGCTACATTTTTGCTTAGTGGTTCTTATGAGCCATGTACCTGAACAGATATCGAGAGGTATTTTCATGTCCGTTAACCGCACAGAGCTCATCGCAGCTATCGCCGACCGTTCCGGCCTGTCCAAGTCCGATGCCGATAAGGTGATCGCCGCGCTCCAGGAAGTGCTCGTCGATTCGCTTTCCAAGGGCGAAGCCGTGAAGATCACCGGCCTGCTCTCCGTGGAGCGCACCGAGCGCGCCGCCCGCAAGGGCCGCAACCCCCGCACCGGTGAAGAAATCGAGATTCCCGCCGGTTTCGGCGTGAAGATCTCGGCTGGATCCAACCTCAAGAAGGCTGTGTCCAACAAGTAGCCTGAGTTGCTTGTGAGTATCGCCTCCTCGGTTTTGCCGGGGAGGCGATTCTTGTGTAGGGGCGTGTTGAGGTACGACGGCGCTGCCGGGCTCCGGGTACTTTCGCTTTCCACGTGAGGCGCCCCGGTGCGGCTTCCCCGGGCCGGCGCGGGCCGTACAATAGAGCCCATGAGTACTTCCCTTCCCGATCCTTTAGGAACTCCGGGCGCGCCATCGGCCCCGGCCGGCCCGGCCACGGAATCTCAGCAATCCGTCGGGGTGCTGGAACGCACCGAAGAACGCCTTTCTCACGGTGATGAGGAGCGTTTCTCCCACTACGTGCGCAAGGACCGCCTTATGGCTTCCGCCGTGTACGGCCAGCCGGTGGTGGCGCTGTGCGGGAAGATTTGGATTCCTTCGCGCAACCCGGATCGCTATCCGGTGTGCCCCACCTGCAAGGAAATCCGTAAACAGATGGGCAACCAAGGCTCCGGATGGCCCTTCGGGCCGGACGTGCCGGGAAGTGGCAAGTGAGTCTGCACCGCTCGATTCCCGCTTCTACCCCGCATACCCCTTCCGTTTCCGCCGCTTCGAATCTCCCTCCGGCTTTCCCGGCCCGCGCGGCCTGGGGAACCACCTCGAGCCTGCGCTCCTGGCAGGCCGAAGCGCTGCGCCTCTACCTGGAGCGCATGCCCCGGGATTTCCTCGCGGTAGCTACCCCCGGGGCGGGTAAAACCACCTTCGCGCTGCGCGTCGCCGTCGAAATGCTCGCGCGCCACGAGGCCCGCACCATCACGGTGGTCTGCCCCACCGAACACCTGAAAACACAGTGGGCGCAGGCCGCGGCCCGCGTGGGTATTCAGCTGGACGCCGATTTCACCAACGCCCAGCGCACCGAAGGCTCCTTCTTCAACGGGGTGTGCGTGACCTATGCCCAGGTGGCCGCTAACCCGGCCCTGCATCGCGAACGCACCAGCGCCCGGCCCACCTTCGTGATCCTGGACGAGATTCACCACGGCGGGGATGCTCTCTCCTGGGGGGATGGCATTCGCGAAGCCTTCACTCCGGCCACCCGCCGCCTGGCCCTCACCGGCACGCCTTTCCGTTCGGATACCTCGCCCATTCCTTTTGTGACCTACGAACCGGATGGCTATGGGAACTTGCGCTCCAAAGCCGATTACACCTACGGTTACGCCCAGGCGCTGCGCGACGGGGTGGTTCGGCCGGTTATTTTCCTGTCCTATTCGGGGCAGGTGCGCTGGCAAACCAAGCAGGGTGACGTGGTGGCCGCGACCTTAGGCGAGCCACTCACCAAAGATATGACGGCGCAGGCTTGGCGTACCGCCCTCAATCCGGGTGGGGAGTGGATCCCGGAGGTGCTGTCCGCCGCGAACGAACGCCTCACGGTGGTGCGCCGCTCGCTACCCGATTCGGGTGGGCTGGTGATCGCCTCCAACCAGAAGGATGCCCGCGCGTACGCGCAGATCCTCACCGAGATCACCGGGGAAGCACCTACCGTGGTGCTCTCCGACGATGCCGGCGCGAACGAAAAAATCGCCACCTTCGCGGATTCTGATTCGCGGTGGATGGTGGCGGTGCGGATGGTATCCGAAGGGGTGGACGTGCCGCGCCTGGCCGTGGGCGTGTATGCCACCTCGGCTTCGACCCCGCTCTATTTCGCGCAGGCGATCGGGCGTTTCGTGCGGGCCCGGCGGCGCGGGGAAACCGCCACGGTGTTCCTGCCTTCGGTGCCGGTGCTCCTGGAGCTGGCCGCACAGATGGAAAAAGAACGCGACCACGCCATTTCGAAACAGGCGGAGGTGGCCGGCTGGGATGATGACCTGCTGGAGGCCGCCAACCGGGAAGAAAAGGCCAGTGAGGAACTGGAGGGCCCGGGTTACGAAGCCCTGGAATCGGGGGCGCTTTTCGATAGGGCTCTTTTCGACGGCGGTGAATTCGGGCTCGGGGCGGCCGTCGGTTCGGAAGAAGAAGCAGATTTCCTAGGGATTCCCGGGCTGCTCGAACCCGAAGAAGTGACCACGCTGCTGCGCGCCCACCAGGCCGAACAGGCAAAAAAGGCCCGCTCCCAGCGCCCGGCCCCGGGCGCCGATGAGCTCACCCGCCGGCGTACCGCCCGCAAGGAACTCACCCAGCTGGTGGCGGCCTGGGCGAAGAAAACCGGGGACCCGCACGCCCTTATCCACACGGAGTTGCGCCGCGCCTGCGGCGGCCCGGAAGTCGCCCGGGCGAGCGCCGACCAGATCGAAGCGCGCGTGAAAACACTGCGGCGCTGGTTCGTAGGCCAGCGCTAAGCGCTCTGGCCGCTTCGAACCAGCGCCGCAGCGAGCAGGAAGGCGAGCGGGAATTAAGCCGCGGCGTCGTCGCCAGGGAAAATATCCACCATGCGGGTGGGGATCGCGGGTTCCCCGGCGGAGAGGCGCCAGCCGTCGTAGGGGAGGGCGTCGCGCGAGGTGTCGTGGCGCAGGCGGGCGGCGGAGAGGACTTCCGTGCCGCAGTAACGTTCGTCGATGGTGCCGGCCTCTACCAGATGGACCTGGAGCGGGCGGGCGCCCTGTTTCTCCAGGTAGGCCAGGCCCTCGGCGAAACTCGAGGCGCTCACCACCAGTTCCTCGGTGGCGTGCCCGCCGCTCTCCAAGCGCCCGGCAACCTTGAGCCCGCCCACCGAAGCCTTATTCTCCGAAGCCTTGGCGACCTCCTCGGGCCGGCCGTCCGCACCTTCGCGCTGGACTAGCTTGTAGACCATTTGCGCGGTGGGAACCCCCGAGCCGGTGACCAGGCGGGTGCCCACCCCGTAGCCGTCCACCGGGGCGGAATTGAGGGAGGCGATCGCGTACTCATCAAGATCCGAAGTGACGGTGATCTTCGTGGAGGTGGCACCCAGGCGATCCAGCTGTTCACGTACCTTGAAGGCGGTGGCGATCAAATCACCCGAATCAATACGCACCGCACCGATCTCACCGCCGGCCGCGCGCCCGGCCGCCACCGCATTCTCCACGCCCTGCGCGATATTGTAGGTATCCACCAGCAGCGTGGTGCCGGTGCCCATGGCTGCGATCTGAGTATCGAAAGCTTCGCGCTCCGAATCGTGGACCAGAGTGAAAGAATGCGCCGAGGTGCCCGAAACCGGAATCCCGTACTGGCGCCCGGCCTCCAGATCCGAGGTGCCCACAAAACCGGCGATATAGGCCGCGCGGGCCGCGGAAACCGCGCTGCGTTCGTGGGTGCGGCGCGCCCCGAAGTCCACGCAGGGCCGCCCGTGCGCGGCAATCGTCATACGCGAGGCAGCCGTGGCCACCGCCGAGTCATAGTTGAAAATAGAAAGCGCGAGGGTTTCCAGCACGCAGCACTCCGCGAAGGTGCCCACCGCGGTGAGAATAGGGGAACCGGGGAAGTACATTTCACCTTCCGCGTAACCCCAAATATCGCCGGAGAAGCGGAAGGTGCGCAGCCACTCCAGGGTGGAATCAGAAACGATCTTATTGGCGCGCAGGTACTCAATTTCTTCTTCCCCGAAGCGGAAATTCTTCAGGGCGTCGAGCAGGCGGCCCGTGCCGGCCACCACCCCGTAGCGGCGCCCGCCCGGGAGCCGGCGCGCAAAAATCTCAAAAACGGCCCGCCGTTGGGCCTTTCCCGACTGCATGGCCGCATCCACCATGGTCAGCTCGTACATATCAGTGAGCAAAGCAGTTGAAACACTCATATGCCTGAGTCTACCCGCGCCCACCTGAGCTGGCCGGGGATGATAGGCCGCGCCGGCAGAAGCTGGCGGAGGATGATGGGCCGCGCCGATAAGCGCTGCCCGGGGATGATTCGCCGCGCCGATAAGAGCTTGGCACTAGGATGGAGATATGAGCGCGCACACATCTCCTGAAGATTTAGGGGCCAGCAGCCCGGCGAGCCGCACCGAAAGCCTCACGCTTTTCGAAGCGGTCACCGGCCCGGCCCGCGCCTGGCGCACCGTTGTGCACGATGATCCGATCAACCTCATGAGCTATGTGCAGTGGGTGTTCCAATCCTACTTTGGCCATTCGGCCGACCGCGCCCTCACCCTCATGTTAGAGGTCCATACCCGCGGGCGCGCCGTCGTATCAACCGGACCGCGCGAGCAGATGGAAACAGACGCCCGGGCCATGCACACCTACGGACTGCTCGCCACCATCGAAGAAGAACCGGAAGGTGGGAGATAATATGCTGCCCTTCCGCCCCGCCCGCGGCGGCTACCGTGCCAGCGTTGACGCGACCGAACGGCAACTTTTTGCCGGACTTGCGCGCGACGTCGCAACTCTGCTCGGCTACAACCTGGACGAAGAAATGCAAGAAAGCAGCGCGGATGTAACCGGGCCCGGCGCCGCGCACGCACCTGGCGCCCGCGGCAATGGTACGCCTGGCTCCCGCGGTAACAGCGCACGCGGCGTGGAAGAATCCAGCGATGTGCTCGCCTCCTACGAACGCGAATTAGCCGACCTGGAAACCACCCGCTGCTACACCCCTGCCTGCGATATGGATACCGCCCTCGCCCGGCTCCTGCCGGATATGTCCGAGGAACCCGAGCTCGCTGACGAATTGCGCGCCCTTACCGAATCCGCCGTCTGCCACACAAAAATCCGCAACCTGCTGGTTTTCTATACCTCCCTGGCGAGCGAGGCTGTATGGGTGAGTAATGAAGATGCCGGTAGCTGGCTGGCCGGCGCGAATGATATTCGGATCGTGCTCGGCACCCGCCGCGATATCACCACCGCGGCGGAATCCGAGGCCGTGACCTCCCGCGCGCTCGACATTATGGAATCCGAGCGCCCCCAAATCGATACCACCGACGACATGATCGGCGTGCTCTACGTAATTATTGCGTGGTGGCAAGATTCACTCATCACTGCCATTCAGAACAAGGACCTGCGGCGGTAACTTGACAGTATGGATTCCCGTCCCATTGGTATTTTTGATTCCGGCGTAGGTGGCCTCACGGTCGCGCGCGCGATTATTGACCAGCTTCCCGGCGAATCCATCACCTATATCGGGGATACCGCCCACTGCCCCTACGGCACCAAAACCATTCCCGAGGTACGCGCTTACGCCATGGACATCATGGAGAAACTGGTGGGCTCCGGCGTGAAAATGCTGGTCATCGCCTGCAATTCCGCCACCTCCGCCGCGCTCGCGGATGCCCGGCAGCGCTTCGCCACAGAGATGGGGATCCCGGTGCTGGAGGTGATCCGCCCGGCGGTGCGCCGCGCGGTGCGGGCCACCCGGAACGGGAAAATCGGGGTGATTGCCACCCCGGCCACCATCGAATCGGGGGCCTACCAGGATGCTTTTACGGCCGCCCCGAATCTGGAACTGACCACCCGGGCCTGCCCGCAGTTCGTGGAGCTGGTGGAACAGGGGCAGACGGCCGGTGCCCAGGTGCAGGCGGTTGCCGAACACTACCTCGCTCCGGTGCGGGCGGCCGGGGTGGATACCCTGGTGCTGGGCTGCACCCACTACCCGCTGCTCGCCGGTGTGATCTCCTACACCATGGGGGAGGACGTGACCATCGTGTCCTCCGCGGATGAAACCGCCCGCGATGTTTACCGCGAACTAGCCACCCGCGATATGTTTGCCGGCCCGGGAACCCCCCGGCGCCGCTTCTACGCCACCGGCGACCCGGTGAGTTTCGGGCACCTCGCCCGCAGATTCCTCGGTCCGGAAGTAGGAACCGTGCTATCTACGGAGGAACTCTCGGCATGAGACTGACGATCATTGGATGCTCCGGCTCAATGTCCGGGCCGGAATCACCCGCCTCGGCCTACCTAGTGCAGGCGGAAGGAATCGACGCGAACGGCGCCCCGCGCACCTACACCTTCACGCTGGATTTCGGCCCCGGCGCCATGGGCCATCTGCTGCGCTATACCGACCCGGCACTCCTGGACGCCATGGTGATTTCCCACCTCCACGCCGACCACTGCGCCGACCTCATCGGGATGCAGGTCTACCGGCGCTGGCATCCTTCCGGCCCGCTGCCCCGGGTGGCGGTGTACAGCCCCGGGGATGCGCGGCGGCGCGCCCGCCAACTGGGCGACGACGGCCCGGAAGAAACTTACGACGACGTTTTCGACTTCCGCCAGGTCCGCGCCGGGGATACCTTCCGCGTTGGCCCCATGACCATCCAGGCGTTCCCCGCCCTCCACACCGTGGAAACTTTCGCCTACCGGATCACCGGCCCCTCGGATCTGCGCCCCGGGGAGAACGTGGTGCTCACGTTCACGGGGGATACGGATATGTGCGACGGCGTCGTCGCCGCGGCGCGCGGCGCCGATTTACTCCTTTCCGAATGCGCTTATGAAGATGGGCGGGATACCGTGCGCGGCATTCACCTCACGGGTTCGCGGGCCGGGGCGCTGGCCGCGCAGGCCGGGGCCCATGAGATGCTCCTCACCCACCTCCAGCCGTGGACAGATCGGGAATCCGTGCGGGCCGCGGCGCGGGAAGAATACGAGGGCCGGGTGGCCTGCGTGCGAGCCGGGGAAGCCTTCCGGATCTAAGCGGGGTGCGCGGATCTCAGCAGGCTTGGGCAGGGCTCCGCGGGCGTGGTTTGGCATCAGCTGGCTACGCGGATTTTTCATGTTGTAGCGGCGCGGTAGCCTTAAGCCATGACTGAAAAGAACTCCAGCGCCACGCGAGCGGACGGGCGTGCCGTAGATGAGATGCGCCCCGTCACCATTGACCGCCACTATTTTGAGACCGGGGAAGGCAGTGTGCTGGTGCGCTTTGGGCGTACCACCGTGCTCTGCGTTGCTTCCTTTGAAGAAGGGGTGCCGCGCTGGCGCAAAGGCAGCGGGGAAGGCTGGGTAACCGCCGAATACTCCATGCTTCCGCGCGCTACCTCGGAGCGTTCCCCGCGCGAATCCGTGCGCGGGAAAATCGGGGGCCGCACCCATGAGATTTCGCGGTTGATTGGCCGCAGCCTGCGCGCCGCCGTTGATATGAAAGCCCTGGGGGAGAACACCATCACCCTGGATTGCGATGTGTTGCAGGCCGACGGCGGAACTCGCACCGCGGCTATTACCGGCGCTTTTGTGGCTCTGGCGGATGCCATCTCCTGGGCTCGGGCACGTAAGTTGGTGCGCCGCCCGGTCCTTACCACCTCGGTTTCCGCGGTTTCGGTGGGCATCATTGACGGCCAGCCGCGGCTCGATCTTCCTTATGAAGAGGACGTGCGCGCTGATACCGATATGAATATCGTGGCGCTGGGCAGCGGGGATTACGTGGAGGTTCAGGGAACCGCGGAACACCACCCCTTCAACCGCGCTGATCTTGGGGTTCTCCTTGACCTGGCGGATAAGGGCACCCGCGAGCTTCGTGAACTCCAGCATCGGGTGCTCTTCGAGGGGGAGAATCCGGTACGTAGCGATGTGTTTACCGGCGGTGACCAGTGGAAGTAGCGCAGCCGCGGCGCGTCGTCGTCGCTACCGGAAATGCCCATAAAGTCACGGAACTTCGCAATATTCTGGCGCCGTGGTTGCAGGAAATTGAGCTTGTCTCCGGCGCGGAGTTTGCGGTGCCTGAACCGGTGGAGGATGGCACCACGTTCGCGCAGAACGCGCTCATCAAAGCGCGGGCCTACGCGCGGGCTACCGGCCTGCCGGCTATTGCCGATGATTCGGGCCTGTGCGTAGATATTCTAGGTGGGGCGCCCGGGATTTTTTCGGCGCGCTGGAGCGGTCACCACGGGGACGACGCCGCGAACCGCCAGCTCCTCCTCGCCCAGCTCGCGGATGTGCCGCTGGCCAATCGTGGCGCTCATTTTCATTGCGCGGCCGCGCTGGTGACCCCGGAAGGCCATGAGGAAGTACGCGAAGGCGAAATGCCGGGCATCCTCCTCACCGCCGAGCGCGGCAGCGGGGGCTTCGGCTATGACCCGATCTTCGCGCCGGCCGGCTCCAGCCGTTCCAACGCGGAATTGAGCCCGGAGGAAAAGGATGCTATCTCCCACCGCGGCAAGGCATTTGCTCAGCTGGCACCGGTGATCGTGCAGGTGCTAGCCGAGCGGGCTTAGCAGCGGCCAATATAGCCGAGCGCTGCGCGCAAGAGAGCGGCGTGCCCATCGGACATTTCCGCCTGCAGCTCCGCGGTGCGTGCCTCCCCGGGCGTAAACCAGGTGAACTCCAGGGAGTCATTTCCCGGATCGCAATCCCCGTGAATGGGGATGATATAGGCCAGGTCTACCCGGTGCTGGCGCGCATCGTAATACCCGGCCTCCGGTTCGGGAGTGGGGAAGTATTCGGTGACCGTGAACGGGGCCAGATACGGCGGCAGTTGAGGAAGTGCCACCGAACCGAGGTCTTTATCGATATGGCGGATAAGCGCGGCGCGCACCGGTTCGTGGAACAGCACCCGCCCCGAGGGGAACTCCCGCAAAATCCCCTCAGAATCGGCACGCAGCAGCATCCCGATAGCGATCACCCGCCCGGTTTCATCCAGGCGAACCGGCACAATATCCACGTACACCATCGGGACCTTGTGCCGGACAAATTCGAGTTCCTCGGGGCTGAGCCACGGACCCATATCAGCTGCGTCGACTTCACTCATGTTCTTAATTTTGCCGGGCTTTACGGCCGCGTGGTCCACTCCACGCTACCCGCGAAACATCTGCATTTTCGCGTAGAGCACCGGCGCGGGTGGGGTTCGGCGCGCCATGCGGAAGCTAGACTGAGTGGCATGCGCCAAGCTCGATACCTCAACTACCTCGCCCTCGCCATTCTTGCGCTGGGCGTGGTCACCCTCGCTGTGGGTTGGTATATCGCCATCAGCGGGCATGCCCTCCCGCAATACGGAGTGATTCTCGCGCTCGGAACGGTTGGAGCGGTGGCGTGCGGGCTCGGGTACTGGAGTGAACGCCCCTGGATATTCGGGGCTGGCGCGGTTTTTATGCTGTGGTTCGCGCCCACGCCCCTGGGCCTGTGGCCTCTCGGGATTGGTATCGCCATGCTTATCGCGTGGGCCGTGCTTATTGTGAAGGAAAATAATGTTAAATTCTGGTGATCGTGCCCCGGATTTCACCTTGGACAGCACCGCGGGAACCTTCCGTCTTTCTGAACATCTGAACGACGGCACCCGTGGAGTCATCGTGTACTTCTACCCGAAAGCCAATACCCCAGGGTGTACTACCGAAGCTTGCGATTTTCGCGATAATCTCAATTCTCTGCGCTCGGCTGGCTATGCCGTGGTGGGAGTTTCCCCGGATTCGCTCACCTCGCTGGAGAAATTCCGGGAGAAGCAGGGGCTCAACTTTGTGCTCGCCTCCGATCCGGATCACGCGGTGGCAAGTGAATGGGGCGCTTGGGGAGAAAAGCAAAACTGGGGTAAAACGGTTACCGGAATGCGCCGCTCCACCGTGGTGGTCAATCCGGATGGCACCGTGGCAGCGGCTTTTTACAATGTGAAAGCTACCGGGCATGTGGCGCGGCTGCGCCGCGATCTCGGTATTGACGAATAAGTGGGAAAGGTGAATGGCTGGAACGCGGGTCTTGGCGTTGTGATCGTGCGATAGTTTCTGATCTTTCGGTCCTTTCGGCGTTCCCGGCCTTTTCTGGCTTTCCTGGCCCTTTCCGAATTTTCCTACACCGGGAAATCCGCTAGGATAGACCGGTACGCGCGCGTGGCGGAACTGGTAGACGCGCTGGATTTAGGTTCCAGTGCCTTTGGGCGTGAGGGTTCGAGTCCCTCCGTGCGCACATTTTTTCCCTTGATATCAAGCCAAAAAGTGTTTCGGTTGGGTGCCTGTGGACACGGCGTGGACACGAAGGGCACAGTTAGGTACGGGGTATGGCTTCTATTGAGAAACGGGTGCGCAAGGACGGTACGCCTACGTGGCGTGTCCGGTTTCGTTTGACGCCGGACGGGAACCCGGTGTCTGAGACGTTTTCCACGGCTGAGGCCGCGCCCCTATAGCGCGGCACCGTCCCCTTGCCAGGTCTTGCACCCGGTCAGTCCCTAAACGGTCAAGGGGGGAGGGGAGAGCGGGCGAACGCTGTCACCATTCGCCCGCCTACGGTCAGCAGTTACTAACTAGCGTCAAACTCATTGAGCATCATTTTCACGATCTCAAAGAGCCTTTCACGGCGCTTAGCATTGCTCTCTACGACAATTAGCCGTATCATTTGGAGCAGTGAGTTAGTTTCTGCGTTTCTCATAGGAAACTCCTCTCTTGAGGAAAGTCGCCCGGTGTTGACCCGCCGGGCGCTTGGGTTAATAGACAAAAAGTGGGTCTAATGACGGCGTGTCGTTGGCTTGGATCCGGATCAGATCCGTACGAATCGGGT
>NZ_JBOZBG010000027.1:0-19968 GCF_051264595.1 Actinotignum urematis
ACCCGATTCGTACGGATCTGATCCGGATCCAAGCCAACGACACGCCGTCATTAGACCCACTTTTTGTCTATTAACCCGTAATGTCAATCTACCATGCGAAAGGCTTCCCGGGCTGTTTCCACGAACACCTCACCAGCCCGCCCAAGCCGTGCCTGCTTGCTCCACGCCAACACACACCGCAAACCAACCAGCCAATCGAGCGGCACAAACACCAAACCAGAAGCACCACCAGAATTCGCTGCCCCGATCATGCCCGCGTTCTCCGCAACGGCATTCTCCAAGACAATAGCCTCACCAACCCCGGCCTCAACCAGGTGGCAAGCCACCCGCCCAGACCCATACCGGCCCACCACATCCAACTGGTTTTCCTTATCCAACCAATACCCAAGCTCCCGGCTACCCTCATGCGGCAATACCAACGCCCGCTTCGTAATATCCGCACGCCGCACTGCTTCTCTGCCCGCCAGATCACTACCAGCCCTCACGAGTAGTCCCCACCGGTCCTCACCCGGCAAGCTCAGTGTCTCCCAAGACTCACACTCCCACGAGGCATCCAACACCGCGAAAGACGCCCCACCCTCACTGAGCATGCGAGCCGCTTGCTCCCGCCCACACGCCACTACCTCGAAACTAATCCCCGGATACTCCTGCCGCACCCGCCCCATCACAGTTGCGAGACTCTCCAGGGCAGCGGACTCGCGTCCCACAATCACGATCCGCCCGCGTGGGTCATCCACCGCCCCTCGTATCTCGCTCACGGTTTTATCCACCAACCCAAGAATCTGGATAGAACGCTCCACCAGATGCCAACCCGCGGGCGTGAGCTCGCTACCCCGCCCGGCTCTTTGGGTGAGCCGATAGCCTACTTCTTCTTCTAACAACTGGATACGCTTCACAACCGCCGCGGTGGTACACCCACACTGGCGGGCTACCGCGTCCATCGTCCCAAGCCTCGAATACGATACGAGGGTTTCTAATAACTCAAGCCTCACCACAACACCCCAACGCAACGAAAAAATGCACACCCAGCGCAATACGAATTGCACGCCTAGCGCCACCACAACTGCACGGCTGGCGCAATGAAAATAAATGGGGGTGGTAGGTAAACCAGTTTCGTACATTCACCTACCACCCCCAGCCCCTACACACTGGCGGGGCTAGCCGATATGGCTCTTATTTTGTTTAGTTACGACGACGCCGCCAGGCCATCAGCCCACCAGCCAACATGAACACTGCCGCTAGGCCAGCCATGCCCGTCGTAGTCGCACCAGTCACGGGCAGGTTCTTCGCGCTGGTCTTGAGTTTCCCGATCTTCACGGTAAACGAATCCAAGGCCTTACCCTTACCGTCATTAACCGTGATGGTGATCTTCTCACCAGGCTTCGCGTCTTCATTCGGGGTGACAGTGATACTGCCATCCGGATTGAGTGTTGCTGTTCCCGGGCCGTTCACCGTCACCGTGGTGCCACCAGGTACGTCACCGCCCTTGTTGGGTACGGTGATCTTCTTACCAGGCCCAGTGATCGAGTCGTCCCAGTCCGGGCCGGGTGCCGGCTCCGTAATCGTCACGGTGATGTTATCGAGGGGGTTGCCTACCTTATCAACAACCTTGACCGTGATCGTCTCACCAGGCTTGGCGCTCTCACCCGGGGTAACCGTGATAGACCCGTCAGGGTTCAACACCGCAGTACCAGGACCGTTTACTTCGGTCGTGGTCCCCTCAGGTACCTCGCCCTTCTTCTTTTCAACGGTTACCGGGGTGCCCGGGGTCGTGGTCGTATCATCCCAATCCGGTGTATCAATCACCTTCACCGGTACAGTAACCACCGGCTTATCAGGGGTGGGGTATTTCGGTGTCACCTCGACAGGCGGAGTCAACAGACCGGGAGTCTTGCCCTCAGGGATAGTGATGGTGACCTTGCAATCCTTATCCACCGTAATGGTCACTCCGTCAGCGCGCGTGATAGGACCGGTGGGTTCACATTGGGCAGGGTTATCGGGCCCGTTGATCGGATCAATAGTCACGCTCCCGTTCGGGGGAACCGGAGTCGGATCCGGATAGACCGGGACACCGGTACCAGCCATACAGACCTTTACCTCGTCCTCGTTCATATCCCGAACCTGAGACTCGGTCTTAGTAGTAGCGTTCTCCGGATCAAGCACCCACTTCTTCGAGACACTGTCCCACTTATAAGGCGTGGTTGTCACAGTCCGGGTTTGGGTGACTTTGCGGGTAGCGCAGTCTTTCGCACCGTCCTCAGCCGAGTCAGTCCATTCGGTTTCTTCAACCTTGAGGCCGGGGTTCACGGTGCATTCTTGCAACTCACTATCTGTCATATCCCGAGTTTGAGTCTCAGTCGTAGTCACGGCCTTCTCAGTATCCGCCACCCACTTCTTGGTAGCCGCATCCCACTTATAGGGAGTCGTCGTCACGCTGCGAGACTGCTTGACCTTACCGGTCTGACAGTCCTTAGCGCCCTCATCAGTCGAGTCAACCCACTCCGTGGTCTTTACATCGTCGGCGGGTGCAGGCGTGCAGACCTGCAGCTCGCTATCTGTCATATCCCGAACCTGGGTCTCAGTCGTGGTCACGGCCTTGTCAGTATCCGCCACCCACTTCTTGCTAGTGGCATCCCACTTATAGGGCGTGGTCGTCACGCTACGTGACTGCTTGACCTTACCGGTCTGGCAATCCTTAGCACCCTCATCAGTCGAATCCACCCACTCCGTGTTGTCGATCTTGTCGGCGGGCTTGGGGGTACAGACTTGCAGCTCAGCGTCGGTCATGTCACGAGTCTGGGTCTCAGTTACAGTTACTGAGTTTTCGGTGTCCAGCACATACTCATGAGCCACGGTGTCCCACTTATAGGGGGTTGTGGTCTTCGAGCGAGTCTGAGTCACCTTACCGGTAGCGCAATCCTTCGCATCCTCCTCAGTACTGTCTACCCATTCGGTGGTATCGATCTTGTCGGCGGGGCGAATCGCACACGCCATGAGTTCCGTGTCTGTCATGGGGCGGGTTTGAGTCTCAGACTCAACCTTCACCTTATCCGCATCCAAAACCCACGTCTTAGAGACGGTATCCCACTTATACGGGGTTGTGGTCTTACTGCGAGTCTGCGTGACGGTCTTAGCAGCACAGTTCTTCGCGTCCGCGCCATCTTGATCCACCCACTCGGCTGTCTTCACGTCATCGGCGGGCTTGGGGGTACAAACCTGAAGCTCACTATCGGTCATAGCACGAGTCTGAGTCTCAGTCTTCGTGGTCGCGTGATCCGGGTCAGCAACCCATTGCTTTCCGGCCGGGTCCCACTTGTGCGGGGTCGTGGTCACGGTGCGAGTTTGGGTTACCTGCTTCGTGTCACAATCCTTGGCGGAAGCATCGGTTGCATCCTCCCACGCGCCCTCGGTCACTGTATCTGCCGGGGCGGGTGTACGGACATACACCGAGAGCGGGGTAGCCTCAGTGAAATCAACCTTGCCGTCCCCGGCCGTGGTGAAGACACCCGCGGTGAACGACGTATTCACGTCACCAACCGTGTTGGCGGTAACGCTCACGGGCAGAGTACCGGTCGCAGTAGATGCCAGATCACCGGTAGAAACCTTTACAGCCGTCACAGTCGCGGGATCTGCCGGGCAGTCCGACCACGAGAGAGTCTTACCGGATTTATCAGCCGCAAGAGCGGTTGTTACTTCGGTGCGATCTTGAGTCGTGCATTGCACTGACGCGTCGTCGGACGGGGTACCTACGGATGCGAGGACTACGTTCTCGGGCACTGACCACACAAGCTCGCCCGTGGCATTACCGGTGGTGGCGTTACCCCACGCAAGCGTGAACGGAATCGCCGCCGTCCCGTTCTCCAACGTCACTGTGTTTTCCGGAGCGCTGGTAGAGACGGACACGGTGGCCTGCTCAACCAGACCGGTGGTGAACGAGATGCTCTTAGAACGGCGTACCTCGCTCAGTGGCTGCTGAGGAGAGTCCAGGATAACCTTCGTGGTCCCGGTTTGCGGTGACTTAGCCATGACCTGGGCCTGCACTACATAGTTCGGGTTACCATCCACCACGGGGAAGGTGACAGTATCCCCAGGAATACCGCAATTCTCCCGATCCACATCACCCGTGGCTGGGGTTAGTTCCCCGGTGCCGGGGTTGGTGACTTTCAAACACGCCGGAAGCGTAGCCGTGACCGTGCCTTCGTTTAGGCCGTCTTTAGCGGTGAAACCAAGATTCAGGTTACGGACCTGACCAAACAAACCATCCGCCTTATCCCAGGCCGGATTCAAACCAAAGGTTCCATCAACAGCAGTGAAATACGAGTTTGAACGGAACACGCGCTCGGTTCCGTCAAGCACAATAATATGTTTGACCGGGATTCGCGCTCCAACCTGGGTTGTATAAGTGGTGGGGCGATGTACCGCAGCGGTAAAGCTCCAACTTTGATCGGCTTTTGCCTTATCTGTTACACGAACGCGAACAGCCTTTACCGTGGACATGTCACCCGCATCAGTGCTCCACCCCGGCGCACTATCCCCATACGCGCCACAGGTAAAAGACTCCGAAAGTGAATCATCGTCACCACGGTAATACTCAAAGCTCTCCGCTAATTTATTACCGCTTCCATCATTCAAGTTAAATGCTGTGCCCTGACCGTGGGGCGCAAATTGGAGTTGCTGGGGATTAGCAGCGAAACATGCGGTTACACCCTTGCCTTGGTGCACCCCAAGCACATGCCATCGCGACCATATGAACGCTTTCTTTTCTTCACCTAAAGCAAGGCTTTCTCCTGGAGAAAACCTGTCTACACTCGGATAGAAAGAGATAGGATCGCGACCAACAGATGGCTTATTAGGATCGATGATTCCTTGAGAATACGCCGCTGATTCCATCGCGTATTCTTCGTTATTCAGGGTTTTAGCAACGATGCTAGCTTCACCCCACTCGATAGTCCGCTGAGTAGCAGCCGCCGCAACGGGAATATTAATATTAATGCGAACTTGAGATATTTCGGTTCGGCCCAGACCCCACTGCCCACCAGTATTCTCACGGGTCGGCCACGATGATGCGGTAAGATCAGCCCCGGTTACATCAAAAGAAAAAATACCATCACGATACGTACCGTTAGTGCACTGACCCGAGTTTCTAAATGAGTTGTCTTCACTAACCTTCGGGTCGTTTCTCAAATAGTTGTATGGCCAAAATGGTGAATGCGATTCGTTTGAGCAATTGACGATAGAGCCTTCCGGTAGTTTCACCGGGATGCTCACTCGATAGTCACCACTGAGTGCTTCAAGACCTTTATTCAACCCCTGAGAGGGGCGAGGAGCATTAATAGAAACGCCCATTGAGCCCCAAATTAGCCCATCTACCTGCTCATACTGCACAGAGTGAATAGGGGTATGGGTTACGGTGAAGTCTGGTTTTGCCGACACCTTTGTCGACACCGTATTCGAGGTAACACCACCAGCCGTGAACTGGAGCGGGATCACCGAGTCATTCGCGGCCCGGCGCACAAACACCTTCACCGCCGACTTCACCGACTGCCCAGCCGTACCCGACAGCTCACAGCGAAGCGTGTTCTTATTCTGGTACGTCAAATCATTCTTGATCGCGCTGCCCGCGTTCTTACAGAAAGAATCAGAACCCGGAGCAAACTCCACACCAGCAGGCAAGTCCGCCTCAAGCGTATAGTCACCATCCTCGGTGACCTGCCAGGACACCTCATAATCAACAGTATCCAGCGAACGCACAACCCCATTCTTCGGGCCGGTATCTTTACCAGGGCCTGCTTCTTGGCTGAAGTCAGGGGTACCATCAGCCACAACCGCGACCACAAGGTCCTTCACCATATGCTCGGCCGCAAAGCTATAAGACGCTACCCCCCCCGTCACAACAGCGAGCGCAGCAACAGACGCCGCAACCCGTTTCCCAATCTTGAACATCAAGACAAACCTTTCCACAAGTACCAAGCACCAAGCTTGATTAGAATCCAACCAACACCAAGAAAACCGCGAAAAACCAAGCCCTCCCGGCAATCCCTATCTGTTGGCGCGTGAAACAACCACCATCCAGTGGCCTTCAAACACATACCTTAACCGATTTCCTTGCATATTTGTCAAGAGAAAGACACCACTATTCACCCGCCACCCCGCACCCAACCGCCAGATCACCTACTCACAAGCCACTGACCTGCATCTTTACACATTTCATATGCGCATAATGGCTCCCGGAACGCACTCGCGCCTCACCCTTTCATCCTCACACCTCCGGCGCATCCACCGCCTGCCACATCTCCCACAGCCGGGCGTATTCCCCGCCGCGTTCGACCAGCTCATCGTGGCTGCCCAGCTCGGCAACCCGGCCGTCGATCATCACGGCCACCCGGTCCGCTGCATGGGCGCTATACAGGCGGTGCGCGATGGAAATAACGGTGCGCCCTTCCAGCACCCGCGCCAGGGCGCGCTCCGCCGAGCGCGCCGCATTCGGATCCAGCATCGCGGTGGCCTCGTCCAAAATAAGGATCTGCGGGTCCAGCACAATAATGCGGGCCAGCGCCAACTGCTGGGCCTGCGCGGGCGAAAGCTCGCGCGCCCCGCCCGCCAACCGCTCTTCCAAAGGCAGATCCAATTCCACCGCCGCGAGCGCGGCCCGCATCTCCGCCTCGCTGGCATCGGCGCGGGCCATGCGCAGGTTATCGGCCACCGTTCCCACGAACACATGGTGCTCCTGCGTGACCAGCGATACCGTGGCATGTAGGTGATCCTCCCGAATCCGGGAAGCATCCGCCCCGCCGATCCGCACCGCGCCCGATTCGGGCCGGTTGATTCCGGCAATCAGCCGGGCCAGCGTGGATTTCCCGGCCCCGGACGGCCCCACAATCGCCAGGTGCTCACCGCTGCGCACCTCCAGATCAACGCCCTTGAGCGCGTAGGCGCGTGGCTCGCTAGGCCCGGCGTCGTCGTTAATAGTGCGGCCGTAACGGAAACGCACGCCGCGCAATTCCACATCGGTTCCACGCGGCACGTCGGGGCGCGACTCCGGCGGCACCGTATCCACCCCGAAAATGCGGGCGAAGGACACCAGGGAATACTGGAGTTCGGTGATGAACCAGCCGAGTTCTTCGAGCGGGCCGGCCAGTTGGATCGCGAGCATCGTGACCGTGATGACCTGGCCGAGGGTCGCGGCGCCGCGCGGGATGAGCAGCGCGCCTACCAGCGGCGTGACCAGGACCGGCAGCCACACGGACAGCGCCACGCCGGCGCGGAACAGCCACACGATTCCCGCGCCGTACGTTTCCACGCGCACGTGTTCCTCGATGAAGGTGCCCAGGCGCCCGAGGCGCACCCGCCCCAGATTGAGGGCGTCGACGGTGGTTTTTTGGGTGACGGTTTCGGAAACCGAGCCGGCAAATGCCGCGCGCACCGCGCTCCCCGACTGGAAAACCGGGACGATACGGCGCAGGAACCAGCGCACCACCGCGGTGACCAGCGCCGTGAGGAACAGCGTCCAGCCGAGGGCCGGGGCCGCCAGCAGCGCCGCACCCAGCGAGACGCACACGGTGGTCACCAGCACCACGAGACTGGAAATTCCGCGTTGGATGAAGAATTGCACGCGGGTGATATCGTCCGTGGTGCGGCCGAGGAGGTCGCCGGAGCCGGCGCTTTCCACCAGGTCAAGGGGCAAGTGGGTGATACCGTGCACCACGCCGTCGCGCAGCTGGGCGAAAACCCGGTTGCCAAAGTATTCCGCGCGCAGATCCGCGAGGAACGTGAACAGCGTGTGGACCGCGACCGCCCCGAGCATGAGCGCGATGAGCGTGGCCGCGCGGGCGGCGGCTTCCGGGTGGCCGGCGATGTCGATAGCGCGGCCGATCACGATGGGCGAAATAACGGCCGCGATGGCCGCCACCAATTGCAGCCCGACGACCAGGCTGAATTCGCCCAGGCGCCCGCGGACAATGCGCGCCAGGGCACGCACGGAAAAACGGCGGGATGCGATGGGAAGGATCATGCCGGCTCCTCTCCGGGTTGCGGTTCTTCTCCGGTTTCCCGCACCACGATGCGGCGGTAGTCCGGGTGGTCGAGTAGGTGCGCGTGCGTGCCGCGCGCGATTTCTTTGCCGTCGCGAATAAGAACGACGACGTCAGCTGCCCCCAGCACCAGCGGGGATGCCGAGACAACCACGGTGGTGCGCCCCTTCCTGGCCTGGGCCAAGGCAGCGGTGATACGGGCCTCGGTGTGGGAATCCACCGCGGAGGTGGGGTCCACGAGGATGGCGATCTCCGGGTCGGAGGCCAGCAGCCGGGCCAGCACCAGGCGCTGGCGCTGGCCACCCGAAACATTGCGGCCGCGCTCGGTCACGGTGCCGTCCAGGCCGCCCAGCGACTCCACGGCGTCGCGGGCCTGGGCGGCGGCCAGCGCTCGGTTGAGCTGGTCATCGGCGCTGGTATCCGCCGGGGCGTGCTGGTGGCCGGCCTGTCCGCTCGAATAATCCTCGAACAGCTGGGGCAGGGTGCGGGCCGGAACAGCCGGAGCGTGCTCGCCCTGGAGATTCTCACGCAGGGTGCCGGCGAAAAGATCGGCGACCGGACCGGAGTAGCGGATGTGGGCGCGGAGTTCGTCCAGCGGGATATCCGCGGCGCGGGCTTCGCCCGGAGCGGGCGCCCCGCCCGGCTCGCCGTTAGGTGGCGGGGCAGGCCAGCGCAGGCGGATGGCGGCGTCGTCGTTCATACGCGCGAGCCGCGCCGCAATCGCGGTGCCCTCCTCCACGTTCGCACCCACCACGGCCGTGAAGCGCCCGGCTTCGATGTGCAAGTCCGCCGCGGCGTCGTACAGCGAAACCGCGCGCCAGTCCGGCGGAATCACAGTGCCGGTATCGGGCAGCAGCGGTTCGGCCGCGAGCGCGCGCGTGATTTTTTTGGCGCTGACCCAGGCCGCGACCGCGCTGGTCGCGAAGCTGGAGAACATGATGATGGGCATGGAGAGGATGGCGCAATAGCCGGCGAACGCGAAGAGTTCGCCGGCGGTGAGGTGCCCGCTAAGTAGCATGCTCACGCCCACCGTCACGATGACCGCCTGGAAAATAAGCGGGCCGCCGTTGGTCACGGTGGACATGAGGGCACGCGACGGGGCGGCGTCGAAACCGGCCTTTTTGACCGCTTCCGATTGTTCGCGGTAGCGCGCATTGTAGTAATCTTCTCCGCCGACGCCGCGCATCACCCGCAGCCCGACCACGCCGTCCGTGGCCAATGTGGTGAGTTTGCCCTGTTCCTCGCGCAGCGGCTCGCGCCATTTGGCCATGACGCGGGAAATCCAGGAGACAACCGCCATCACCAGCGGCAGGCCGATAATCACCGCGAGGCCAAGCGGCACACTCATCCGCATCATGAGCACCGCCACCAGCGCGAAGGACAGCAGCGAGGCCAGGGTGGACGGGGTGTTGATGAGCATGGCCCCGACCATGTAGGTATCCGAGTTGAGCACGGAGACGACGTCGCCGGTTTGCATCTCCAGATCAGTGCGGCGCGGGAAAAGCCGGGCGGCGAGGGTGCGCTGCGGATGGATCATCGCCCGCATCCACAGCACGTTCTCGGGGATTTCCGTGCAGAGCGTGAGGGCAAGAATAAGAGTGGCGACGACGAAGGCCCCTGCCGGAGCGAGGAGCTCGGCGGTGATGCCGTGCTCCAGCCCGGAATCTAGCATTTTCCCAACGAAGTGAATTTGGGCCACGCTGGCCACCGAGGTCAGGCAGGCGATCAGCGTGGTCAGCGCGATCAGCCCGGCGTTTTCGCGGGTAATGGCGAGGAGGAACGCGAGGGGCCGATTCGGGTAGGCGTGGATGTGTTCCTCGGAGAAGCGCAGCGAGCACGGGCGGAAGGCAGCGAAGCGGGAGATATGCGGGGTGGGTTTTGGGTGCGTGGCGGACGCGGCCGAGGGCTGGGTCATGGGATTCCTCAAGATGCTGTGGTTCGAATATTCCGTGGAGCTGGATCAGGATCCGGAGCTGAGCTAGAGCCGGTTCTGAACTGGCGGTGCACCGAGCTTAGGCGGAGCTGATCGGGAGCGGAGCACGCGAAAATTGCGGGGGTACGCGGAGTGAGCGCGAGTGCGCCAATGTACCTACCGGTGAGTGCTGCGTGCGTGACCTGGCGTGACTGCCGCGCTTCAACGCGAGGCGCCACGCCGATCTACAGGAATAGTTGAATGCCCATGGGTGGAATCGTAGCACAGAAATTCCGGGCGCCGAGCGCCCCGTAAGCCATGCGTTTCGCGAGTTGAGCGAGCGCCGGGTGCCCTATAGGCCCCTATAACTCGAACCTCAGGATTCACACCAGTCCCTGGGGAGGAGGCATGTGTTGTCAGAGCTGTACTTCGCTTGTACAACATCCGCAGTACACTCCGGAAAACACACCACCCGCCCCGCCGGCCGCGGTGCGACGATGCCCCAGCGGGGCAACAAAACGTGCATTCTGAACCGTACCGGCCACAGAATGTACGTCCCTGACAATAAAACAGGGAAAAACTGTCACCCACGTACACTTTGTTCGCGATGAAGGCTCGTCACCAAGTCAAGGGCAAACATAGTGCAAATTCCGGACGGTCGGGGCTGCGTAGTGCAAACTCAGAGCAGAAATCGGGCCAAAATGGTGCGTAGATTTGCACCCTGTTGTGGGATCGCTATTGATCTTTCAACCCGCGGTGCTGCCGTCCAGAGTTGAAATCAAAGACCCCGGCGGTGAGAGCGCCGGGGTCTCTGTCGGAAAGGATATTCCCATGAAAGAAAGGAACTATCCGGCGATAACTGTACGGCACAACGCTGTAGAGCGCAATGGAAAATTAGGGGTCATGCCGGGTAATGACATTTGGGGCGATATCGCCAAAACCGCTATGGGCAATGCCAGCGGAGCTCATATCAACTGTGGTGCTCAAGGGGGGAGTTGAACCCCCACGCCCTCACGGGCACACGGACCTGAACCGTGCGCGTCTGCCTATTCCGCCACTTGAGCAAGTGCACGTATGAGCTTATCGTCTCATCCCCGATTAGTCCAAGTTTTTGCAGCACGAATTTACGTGAGACGCGTCGCAGCGCCGCACTGCCAGCTGGGCGTCGTCGCCCCACTACCCGCTCCGCTCACGGCGCGGAAGGTAGCGGCGCACCGGCGCGGGCGATTACAGTCGCCTATAGAAGCCGCGGAGGCTTGACGAGCTACACAGGCTGAGCGCTACAGAAGCTTGAGAAGCCGCAACGGTTCACGAAGCTACACAGGCTCACGAAGCTTCAGCGGCCGCGGAAGCTTGACGAGCTACAAAGGCTGAGAAGCTACAGAAGCGAACAGGAATAGGGAAGGGGCAGGGCCATGGGCGCCCTCGGGAAGTTTGAAAAAGGAGTGGAGAACGCCGTCGCCGGGGCGTTCCGCGTTTTCCAGTCCGAGCTGAAGCCGGTGGAAATCCTCACCGACATCAAAAAGGCCATGACGCGCGATGCCGCGGAGCTGTCCCGCGACCGCACCGTCGCCCCGAATGTTTTTACTGTTGCGCTCGCCCCGGCGGATCTGGCCCGGGTGGATTCCTGGGGCCAGGAAGCCCTCCGCGAGGAACTCGCCCGTTCCGCGGTGGAATACGCCACCGAACAGGACTATCTTTTCGTCGGCCCGATTGAGATCACATTCGAGGAGGATCCCCAGTTGCGCGAAGGAACAGCACGCACCCGGACAACCACGCAGCGCGGCGCCATCGCCCCGGCCACTCGCAGCGCCGGCACGGAGGAAAACCCGCTCATCCAGGTGGGCCGGGACCGCTACCTCCTCACCGGCACCACCGCAATCATCGGCCGCGGCTCCGATTGCGATATCAGCGTGGACGATTCTGGCATCTCCCGCCACCACCTCGAACTCCAGGTCACCCCGAACGGCGTGATCGCCACGGATCTCAACTCCACGAACGGCACTTTCGTGGAGGGCCACCGCATTAGCGCGGCCACCCTGGTGGACGGCAATACCATCACCATCGGCCGCACCCACATTATGTTTTGGACCGGAACGGCCTCCGCCTCATGAATCTCGCAATAACCTTATTGCGCTTCGGTTTTCTAGCGCTGCTGTGGCTGTTCATTTTCGCCGTCGTGCTGACGGTGCGCCGCGATGTGCTGGGAACGGACGTGCGCCGTCGTTCTTCTCTTCTTTCGGCACGACGCCGCAGCATCCACGCGCCCGCCCCCGCGGAAAACGACTCCCCCGCAGCGCCTGCCGCGCCCGTCGAACGGCCCGTCTACCTGGTGGTGACCGGCGGTCCGCTGCTGGGAACCGCGGTGCCGCTCAGCTCGCAACCGGTCTATATCGGGCGCGCCCCGGATAACACGCTCGTCCTGGATGACACGTATGCTTCCGGGCATCACGCCCGGATTTTCGCGGCGGAGGGCCGGCGCTGGGTGGAGGATCTGGGCTCAACAAACGGTACCCTGGTAGGGGGGATCCGCATTAACGGCTCGGCCGCGCTGGACCCCGGCGTTGTTATTCAGGTGGGGGAAACCACGATGGAGCTACAAGTTTGAGTATTCAGCTACGCTACGCGGCGTTTTCCGATGTCGGCCTGGTTCGTTCCAATAACCAGGACGGTGGCTACGCCTCGCCTCATTTGCTCGTGGTGGCAGATGGGATGGGCGGGGCGGCCGCCGGGGATATCGCCTCGTCGGTGACGGTGGGTCATTTGGTGGCGGTGGATGATGTGCACGCCGCCGATGATTTGCTGCCGCTGCTGCGCCGCGCGGTGGAGGCCGCGCATGACGATATGCTCGCGCTCGTGGCGGAGAACCCGAAAATGGCGGGCATGGGCACCACCTGTATCGCGATGCTGCGCGCCTCGAATAAGCTCGCGATGGTGCATATTGGTGATTCGCGGGCGTATTTGTTGCGGGATGGGAAGCTCGGGCAGGTTACGCATGACCACACCCTGGTCCAGTACCTCGTGGATCACGGCCGGCTCACCCCGGAGGAAGCTGAGCACCACCCGCAGCGCAATGTGATTATGCGGGCGCTCGGGGATACTCCCGGCGAGGTGGAGCTGGATGAATCCGTGCGGGAAGCGCGGGTGGGGGACCGCTGGCTGCTGTGTTCGGACGGCCTGTTCGGCGTGGTCGCGCATGACACCATCGAGCACGCCATGTGCGCGATCCCGGATCTGCACCAGCTGGGCGAACATCTCATTGATTTGGCGCTGGCGGCCGGCGCGCCCGATAACGTCACGGTTATTCTTGCGGATGTTATTGACGACGCCGCACTTACCAGCCCGCTGCCCTCCCAGCCGATCGTGGTGGGTTCGGCGGCGCGCGATTACCGGCGGCCCACCCGCGGGGGGAATTCCGCGGCCGCCAAAGCGGCGACGCTGACGCGGAATGCGAATGTCGGGGCTGGCGCAGGTGCCGGGGCTGGCGGCGCTGATGCGGCTGGTGCTGCGGGCGGCGCTAGTGCGGGTAGCCACAACGATGCCGGCAATAGTGAAACTCCCGGGGTGTCCAACAGCTCAAGCGATTCCACCGCCGCGCCCGGAAGTGCCCACCCGAAGGTAAGCGCCAAGAAAAACGCGAAAAATAGCTCCGCGACTGATGCAGGTAATGCCGGCCGCGGATCCGGTGCAGGCCGCGGAAACTCGGGGGCGGAGGGGGCGCCCCGCGCGCGCTGGGGAGCACGCCTGGCTGTTATTCTGACCATCCTGGGCCTGGCGGTGGCCGGCCTCTTTGGCGCTTACCGCTGGACCCAAAGCCGCTACTACGTGGCCAATAACAATGGCATCGTCACGATTTACCGGGGAATCCCGCAGCGGCTCGGCCCGCTGGAATTCTCCCACGCAGCGGAAGCTACTGATCTTCAGGTCCGTGACCTCACCCCGGTGGCCCAAGATCGGCTAGCCACACCCATCACGCGCGCTTCGCTGCGCGAAGCGCGCGCCGTCGTCGCCGCCCTGCGTGAACAAAAAGCCCAGAACAACGAAGCTACGCCAGCGCCCGCGAGCGCGAGCCCCGCGCCCAGCGCTTCGGCCGCGCCGGCACCGGGAGCGACCACCCCGGCACCCGGGCAGAGCGCGCCCGCGCCAGAACAGCCGGCGCCGGCACCCGCCGCAAACGCCCCCGCCCCCGCGAACCCGGGAGAGAACCGATGAGCACGGTGGTTCCCCCGCGCACGCGCCGCGGCCGCTGGCCCGAGATCACCCTGCTGCTCCTGGCCGGAGCCATCGGGGTGGGTGCCTATTACCTGGTGTGGACCGGGCTGGGTAATACCGGCGCGGGCAATGCCGGAGCGCCTGCTACAGGAGCGGATGCTGCCGGAGCGGGTACTGCCGCGCTGCCGCCGAGCTTCGCGCTGGTGGTGGGCGCCGGCGCCGCCCTGGTTTTCGCCTGTCACCTGCTCATTCGCGCGCTGTGCCCCTACGCCGACCCGGTGCTCTTCCCCTGCGCGATCGCGCTCAACGGGCTGGGCCTGGCCATGATCTACCGGGTGGACGCCGCCGCGGATACCAACCACGCCCGCAGCCAGCTCATCCTCACGGCCGGGGCGCTGGTGTTCTTCGCCATCACCATCCTCGCGGTGCGTAATTACCGGGTGCTGCAAAATTACATGTGGACCTCCCTCATCGCCGGGGTGGTGCTGCTCCTGCTGCCGCTCAGCCCGCTGGGCCGCACCCTCAACGGCTCGCGCCTGTGGATCGCGGTGGGCGGGATGTCCTTCCAGCCGGCGGAGGTCGCGAAAATCTGTTTCGCGGTGTTCTTCGCGGCCTACCTCGTGACCGAACGCGATAACCTGGCGCTGGCCGGCCCGAAAATCCTGGGGATTCGCCTGCCCAAAGCCCGCCATATCCTCCCGGTGCTCATCGCCTGGGCGCTGTGCATGGGCGTCCTCGTTTTTGAACGCGATTTCGGCACCGCGCTGCTCTTCTTCGGGCTGTTCGTGGCGATGCTGTGGGTGGCCACCGAGCAGGTCTCCTGGCTGGCCATCGGCGGCCTCCTCACCGTGGGCGGCGTGTGGTTCATTTCCACCACGGTTTCCCACGTGCAGGCGCGCTTCGCCATCTGGCTCAACCCCTTCGACCCCGAACTTTATGATGCCGTCGGCGGCTCCTACCAGGTGGTTCAGGGGCTCTTCGGCATGGCCTCCGGCGGGCTCTTCGGCGCGGGGCTCGGGCGCGGCTACCCGAACCTGGTGTACGCGGCGCATTCCGATTTCATTTACGCCTCCTTTGCCGAGGAACTCGGGCTGGTGGGCGTGGGCGCCATCCTGTGCATCTACCTGCTTCTTATCAGCCGCGGCATGCGGGTCGCCCTGGAATCACGCGACGGCTTCGGCAAACTCCTCGCCTCCGGGCTTTCCTTCGTGCTCGGGCTGCAATGCTTCATCGTCATCGGCGGGGTGACGCGCATTATCCCGCTCACCGGCCTGGCTCTGCCTTTCCTCGCGCACGGCGGCTCGGCGCTGCTGACGAATTGGATTATTATCGCGCTGCTTATCCGCATGTCGCACACCGCGCGCCGCCCCGAAGAAGCCCGCCCGCTGCCCACCACCGACGAACTCGCGATCCTGCGTGGGAACGCTGATGAGGGCGATGGTGAGGGCGACGACGACGCGCGCCGCGCCCCGCGCGGCCCGGGAAGCTCGGCCGGCGGCGCTCGCACGGAGGTGGTGCGCCCGTGAATCGCCCTATCCGCCAGCTCGTCGCGGTCATCGCGGTCATGTTCTTAGGCTTGGCCGGCTCGACCACCGCAATCCAGTTCTTCCAGGCCGCCAGCCTGAATGCCAACGCGTGGAATGTGCGCACGCTCTACCGCGAATACGGCACCCAGCGCGGTCCCATTATCGTGGCCGGGGAATCCATCGTCTCCTCCCAACCCATCGACGATGCCTACAATTACCTGCGCGTCTACGAGCGCCCGGAGATCTACTCGAACCTCACCGGCTACTACTCCATCGCTCATAACTCGATGACGGGCTTGGAACGCGCCATGAACCCCGTGCTGGGCGGCTCGGATTCCTCCCTGGCCGGTCAGCGTATCGAAGAACTCATCACCGGCTCCCAACCCCAGGGCGGGGGCGTTGAGCTCACTATCGACCCCCAGCTCCAGGAGGCCGCAGCCGCCGCGCTGGGTAACCAGCGCGGCGCCGTCGTCGTACTTAATTCCCGCACCGGAGATATTCTGGCGCAGGTCTCCACGCCCGGATTCGACCCGAACGGCGTAGCCACGCACGATACCGCGGCCGCGCGCGAGAACTACCAGGCCCTCGAAGCCGACCCCACCACGCCGCTCATCGACCGGGCCACCGGCGGCGACCAATACGCACCCGGCTCCTCCTTCAAACTCCTCACCGCCACCGCGATGATCGAAAACCTCGGGCTCACCCCCGATTCGCTGGTGGAGGCCCCGCGCACGTTCGTGCCGCCGGGAACCACGCACGATATGTGGAATCCCGGGCAGGCCGCCTGCGGGGACGGCTCCGGGCAGGTGAAACTCACCGAGGCTTTCGCGCAATCGTGCAATACCCCGTTCGCGATTGGCGGGATCAAGGTGGGCCCGGAAAAAATGGTGGCGCAGGCCGAAAAATTCGGCTTCAATAGCGAGCTTGCCACGCCGCTACCTGTGTCCGCCTCGCGTTTCCCCGCGCCGGAAGATGCCGCCGCGCTCGCCATGGATTCCATCGGGCAGCGCGATATTCGGGTCACCCCGATGCAGATGGCGATGGTTGGGGCGGCGATTGCTAATGACGGCGTCGTGATGAAACCGAATCTGGTGCGCCGCACCCTCACCGCGGATCTTGAACCCGTGAGCGAAAGCGAACCGGAAGTGCTCTCCCGGGCGATGAGCCAGCAAACCGCGGGCTATATGCACCAGATGATGGTTGATGAGGTCAAGCACGGCACCGGGTATCTTTTCACCCTCCCCGGGATTGAAACGTCCGGGAAAACCGGGACCGCGGAAATCACGAACGATATCCCCCCGCACGCGTGGTTCGTGGGGAATGCGACCATCGGGGACACGGCCTATACCGTGGCCGTGATCGTGGAAAATTCGGGCAATGCGGTGTGGAATGGCGACGGCGGCTCCGTTGCCGCACCCCTTGCCCGCACAGTACTTGAAGCTAAGGTGAACTAAGCAGATGCTCAGCAGAAAGGTGACGCGACGTGAATGATATCCCCCGCGTACTCGGCAACCGCTACCAGGTGGGCGACATCATCGGTCGAGGCGGTATGGCCGAAGTACATCTCGGCTACGATACCCGGCTCTCACGCACGGTAGCGATTAAGATCCTGCGCACCGACCTGGCGCAAGATGCCACCTTCCTGGCCCGTTTCCGGCGCGAAGCCCAATCGGCGGCCGCGCTCAACCACCCCTCCATCGTGTCCGTGTACGATACCGGCGAGGAAACCGTGACCTCCGCGGGCGGCACCGAGCTGGCGCTGCCCTATATCGTGATGGAGTACGTCAAGGGCCGCACCGTGGCCTCCCTGCTGCACGGCGGGGACCCGGTGCCCATCGGCGAGGCCGTGCAGATCGTGGTGGGCGTGCTCTCCGCGCTGGAATACTCCCACCACGAAGGCATCATTCACCGCGATATCAAGCCGGGCAATATCATGCTCACCACCGGCGGCAAGGTGAAGGTCATGGACTTCGGGATCGCGCGCGCCATCGCCGATTCCGCCGCCACCATGACGCAGACCAATTCCGTGGTGGGCACCGCCCAGTACCTCTCCCCCGAGCAGGCGCGCGGCGAAGTGGTGGACGCGCGCTCGGACCTGTACTCCACCGGCTGCGTGCTCTACGAACTCCTCACCGGGCGCCCGCCCTTCGTGGGCGATAGCGCGGTGGCGGTGGCCTACCAGCATGTGTCGGAAACCCCGAAGCCGGCTTCCCAGATCGCTTCCGATATCCCGGACGCCATCGACCGCGTGGTCATGAAATCCCTGGCGAAGAGCCGCGAGGACCGCTACCAGGACGCCGCTGAATTCCGCGCGGACCTGCTGGCCGCGGCGCGCGGGGAAGGCGTGGACGCCCCGGCGGTTTCCTCGTGGAATGCGTACGGGGCGGGGGCTGGTATCGCGGGAGCCGGTGCTATTGCGGGCGCTGGTGTGGCGGGTGCCGCGGCCGGCGGCGCGGGCGCGAATGCCGCCACGGCTGCCACGCAAGCATATTCGGCCGCTAATACACGCCCCGCTTCCACTACTGCTTATCCCACCGCGACTGCCGGAAGCCCCGGCGGTGCCGCGGGCGGTGCGGGCGCCGGCGCCGGTGCCGGTGCAATTTCTAGTACGACGACGCAGCCGGGCGGCGCGCCCACCTACCCGGGCGGGTACCCGACGGGCGCCTATCCCGGGGCTTACCCCACAGGCAGCTACCCCACCGGGAGCTATCCTGGCTACGACCCATCGGCAACCGGCGCGCAACCGCCGGTGAAGAAGAAGTCCAGTGCGCCCTTCATTTGGGGCGGGGTGGCTTTGCTTGTTATCGCCCTGGGGATTCTGGGCTGGTTCTTCCTCTCCGGCCGCGGCGACTCCGCCGAGCCGCAGCCCACCGAGACCGCGGTGGCGCAGGTGACGATTCCCGATATGACGGGGTGGACCGAGGTGCAGGCCAGCCAGCAGCTGACCAGCTTGGGACTGGAATTCGTGCGCGGTACGGATGTTTCCAGCGATACCGTGGACAAGGGGCTGGTTGTATCCTCCAACCCGGCGATGCGGAGCACCGTGGATGTTGGCAGCCGGGTGACCTTGCACTTCTCCTCCGGGCCCTCGGCCGTGCAGGTTCCCGATGTGGTGGGGATGAGCACGGATCAGGCTTCGCAGGCGCTGCGGGCGGCGGGGCTGACCGTGGGCGGTATGGAACAGGTCAATGATCCGAGCGAGGACCGCGACCGGGTGGTGTCCACCAGCCCGAATGTGGGTGAAAGCGTGAAGCCGGGCAGCACCGTCAAGCTGCAGGTGGCCAGCGGCAATGTGGCGGTTCCGGATGTGCGCGGAATGAGCGTGGATGAAGCGCGGGCGGCGCTGCGCGATGCTCGCCTCACGGTGGTGGGCCAAGGCGAGCAAGAAGTCAGCGACCCGGCCAAGGTTGGCAAGGTTGTGGACGCGAGCATCGCCCCGGGTACCGTGGTGCAGCGCGATACCGAGATGCGCATTACCGTGGGCATCGCCCCGGCGCCCACTCCCACCCCGAGCACTCCGCCGGCCGGCTCAGGTTCCGGCGGCTCCGGCTCGGGCGGATCGGGTGGCTCTGGCGGTTCGGGCGGCGGCGCCCATCCCAATCCCGCGCCCACCGGCCAGGGGAACGGGTAAGTACGGGTAGCTAGCTGCCCGGCCAGGGCAATGGCTAGCTGCCGCGAACTTAGCCCGCATCGCATGTTTTTCTGCGATGCGGGCTTTCGCGTTCTATCCATTTACTTAAGATTTCAGTGGAGGGCCCACAACAGGGTGCAAATCTACGCACCATTTTGGCCCGATTTCTGCTCGGGGGTGCGGACGGTTTCCTAGAGATTTTTAAGGAGATCGTTCAATGAATAAGAAACCGGGAGTTGCGAACGGGATCAGGTACTCGACCGAAGACAAGCAAAGAGCCCTCGCCACCCTGGAAAAGCTTGGCTCTCTGAGGCAAACAGTCTTAAAACTGGGTTATCCCGACCAGGCAACGTTATGGCGGTGGGCCAAGAAAAACGCGAAAGACCCGGCGTGGAAAACCAATGATGGGCACCAACCACGCCAACGCGTGCCCCTCACGACCCAGAAAGAAGCTTGCCGGCGTTACCTGAACGGCGAAAACGTCAATACCATCGGCCAGGATCTAGGGATCGCTACGCCGGCCAACATTTATGCTTGGTGTACGAAGTTCAAGCTGAAAGGCCGGAAAAGTCCCGTGAATGAGAAAGAATGCGACCAGATCAAAGCGAAAACCCGCCACCAACTGGAAGCCCAGCTACCCCAAGACCCGGAAGAATT
>NZ_JBOZBG010000028.1:0-16168 GCF_051264595.1 Actinotignum urematis
GCCCGGGCCCCACCTGCGTCGTCGTGCTAAAAAGCGCTGCGCTGGAAAGCGCCGTACGTAAAAGCGCCGCGCTGGAAAGCGCCGCGGCTCAGACGCGACTACACGTCAGAACGCGAGAAGCGCCAGCCACCCAGCGCGAGCAGCACCACCGCCAGCGCGCACCCCCATTTGTCTATTAGCCCTCCGCTTCTTGGCCGGCTTCAGCTTTGCTGGTTTACCATCAATGGAGCTGCTGAATGATGGGGAAGTGCCTCTTGTTCATCATTTGCTAGTGGTTTTGCTTGGGAAGTGGCATTTGTCCATCATTGAGCCTGGGTTTGTGCGTCGCGGTGACTTAAAATTTACGTCATGAGGCTTGAAGACTTTACTGCCCCGCAGATGGGTTCGTTGGTGGACATTGCGGGCAGTGATCCCATTTTGGGTAGTTGGGAGCATAAGGCGTTCGTGCCCGCCGTGCTTCCTTCTGAGATGCCTGAGCTGTCTGGGCGGACTGTCGTCCAAGTCGCAAATGCCAGGTCTAGCTTGGCTGCTTTGGACGCTGTTGCTTTACAGCTTCCTAACCCTGCTCTTTTCAGAAGTTCTGCTCTTCGTCGGGAAGCGCAAAGCACCTCTGCTTTGGAAGGCACATATGCTCCTCTGGAGCGAGTCATGACAACTGATGTTGACTCGCCAGAAGACGAGACCATGCGTGAGATCGTCAACTATCTGGATATGTCCTATGCGGCTTTTGAATGGTTGAGTTACGGGAGAGAAATATCTGTTGGGATGCTTACTGCCCTGCAGGGGGAGCTGGTGAAAGGCACTCGACTGGCTGGGCAATCCGGACGGCTGCGAGAGCGTCAGGTTGTCATAGGTAAGCGAAGTAGCGCCAAAGCAAATGAGCCAGCGATACTTTCCTCTAGGTTTGTTCCAGCTCCTCCGGGGGACTTGCTGATTTCGGGCGTCGAAAGGCTGGTGGAATGGATAGGGCAGGATCATTCTGAGCGGATAGACCCCGTGGTCGCCGCCGCAATGTCGCATTATCAGTTTGAGACTCTACATCCGTTTATGGATGGCAACGGCAGGCTCGGTAGGCTGCTGATAGTTCTGCACTTGATGTCTCAGGGTGTGCTTTCCGAGCCGATGCTTTCCGTTTCGCCTTGGTTTGAAGCCCGTCGAGCAGAATACTATGACCGGCTGCTTGCGGTAAGTACCGCCGGTAACTGGGATGAGTACGTCGAATTTTTCGCCAGAGGAATAGGGCAATCGGCCAGCCAGGCCTTGCGCCAGGTGCAGGAGCTGATGCGTGTTCGAAATGTGCTCAAAGGCAAAGTGCGTGATTCTGGTCTACGTTCAGAAGCGGGTCTGCGTGTGGTCGATTTAGCCATCGCGAAAATCACTTTCACGACTAAGGCGCTAGCGGAAGAACTGGATCTTTCAGTGGCGCGAGCGGGCGAGCTAATTAGGCAGCTAGAGAATCTGGAAATCTTGGCCGCCGTCAACGAGAGCGCTCGGCCGAAAGTGTATTTCGCGCCTGCGATCGTTCGGGTGTTGGTTTGAGCCTGAGCCGACAGCGGCCTTCGGGGCGCTTTGGCGGGCATCTCGGCTGGCTTTTCCGGCTGTGAGGGGGTGTGCTTCTCCTGCTGGTTTACCATCACAAGCGCCGATGAATGATGGGGAAGTGCCCCTTGTCCATCATTCGCCGGTTTGCCTGACTCGTGCAGATTAGTGACCCGACTGCCGGCTGCTGAGGGGTGGTGGGTCACTAAGGCTGTGCAAGTCAGGCCGGAGCTTCCTACCGGTTGGGGTTGCCCGCGGGCTAGTGAAACAGGTGGGGGCCGGGCGATTGCCCGGGCCCCACCTGCGTCGTCGTGCTAAAAACGCCGCGCTGGAAAGTGCCGTACGTAAAAGCGCCGCGGCTCAGGCGCGACTACACGTCAGAACGCGAGAAGCGCCAGCCACCCAGCGCAAGCAGTACCACCGCCAGCGCGCACCACAGCCCCAGACCGATGGCCGGGCTGGAAACCGTGAACGAGGTGACGTCGGCGCCGGCGTTGAGGCCGGGCGGGCTGAGCGCCGCGGTGAGGAGCATCGGCGGCAGGTAGGGGATCACGAAACTGCGCACGAACTCGGAGGGAATAAGCGCGAGCACCGGGGACAGCATCATCACCGCGAGGATCAGCACGATGGTGCCGGCGGAACTGCGCAGCAGATAGCCGATTCCCAGGGCCATCCACGCGGAGGTGACCATGGCGATGATGAAGTTGAGGTAGAGCCACCAGGCGTCGCCGCTGAAACCGATGGTGAGGCCGAAGAGGGTGCCCACCACGGCGCCCAGCACCAGGAGTACAAGCGTGGTGACCAGGGCAATCAGGCTGAGCGCGAGGGTGCGGGCGGCCACGTTGCGCCAGCGGCGCGGGTCGGCGCTCACGGTGGAGCGCATGGTGTTCGCGGCGTATTCCGAGCACACCGTGACGGCGCCGAAAGCCACCATGATGATCTGGAAAATGGTGCTCGCGCTGATGAGGACGTAGGCGGCGAGCGAATGCTCCGCGCCCATCGCGGTGGCGTAGGTGTTGAGTTCGAGCTCGCTGGAACCCCAGGCGGTTAGCGCGGTGATGGCCAGCGAGAAGAGGGTGCCGATGATGAGCGTCCAGCGCAGCGAGGGCAGCGTGAGGATCTTGCGCAGTTCGGAGCGCACGGAGCGGCCCAGCGTGACGCGGTAGCTCGGCGCGGCGAATTGGCTGATGCGCGGGGGGAGCTGAGCTAGCTGCGGCGCGGCGGCACCGGGAGCGCCGGGGCCGTGCGCGCCGGGGCTGGCGGGGACATAAGTAGTGCTCATTGGTGGCCTCCCGGGAGGTTCGTGGCGGGGCGGCCCGCGCCGTATTCGACGTCGTGGCCGGTCAGGTCCATGAAAATATCTTCCAGCGAGCGGTGGATGGTGGCCAGTTCGTCCAGCTGCACCCCCGCCTCGAAGGCGATTTTGCCGATGTCCGCGCGCGAACCGCCCGAGATCGCGAAGCGGGCGATGGGTGCGGGTGCCGCGGTTGTGCCCGGCGCGGCCGTCCCGGCCGATGCGGCGGCTGCACCCAATGCGGGCGCCCCCGCCGCCGCGGGCCCTGCGACCTCGCTAGCATCCTGGAAGTCCAGCCCGGCTGCCCGCAGCGCGCTCTCCAGGCCAGCCCGGTTCGGGGAAGCCACCAGCACGGTGGTATTCGCCGCGGCCTCGGTGAAGCTTTCGATGGGCCCGAAGGCGATCATGCGCCCGCGCCCGATGACCAGCAGGTCGTCGGCGGTTTGCTGCATTTCGCTCATGAGATGCGAGGAGACCAAAATGGTGCGGCCCTGCTGCGCGAGCGTGCGCATGAGCAGACGCACCCAGCGCACCCCGTCCGGATCCAGGCCGTTTACGGGTTCGTCAAAGAGCAGCACTTCCGGGTCGCCCAGCAGCGCCGCGGCAATCCCGAGCCGCTGGCCCATGCCCAGGGAGAAGCCCTTGAGCTTGCGCTTGGCCACGCTCCCGATCCCGGTCAGCTCGATCACTTCGTCCACGCGCCGCGCGGGAATCCCGTGGGTGGCCGCCAGAATCTGCAGGTGGCTGCGTGCGCTGCGCGAGCCGTGGAAGGCCTTGCCGTCCAGCAGTGCACCGACCGTGGTGAGCGGGGAGGCGAGCTGCTCGTAGGGCAGCCCGGCAATGAGGGCGCGCCCGGAGGTGGGGCGATCCAGCCCCATAATGCAGCGCATCGTGGTGGATTTACCCGAACCGTTCGGGCCGAGGAACCCGGTGATTTTCCCGGGCTGGAGCTGGAAACTCAGGTTATCAACCGCGGTGGTCGCACCGTAGCGTTTCGTCAGGGCTTCGACTGTTATCACAGGCAGTCCTTTCGTGCTGGATTAGGCAACGTCGCAATTCTACAGCCGCCCACTTTGCGCCGCTGTGCCGTACTGCGCCGTCGTCCCGCGTCGTCCCGCGCCGCCGCCCCGCCCGCTCCCCGGTGGCGCTCATCTCATGGACGCACCGCCGCCCCGTGTCTCGCCGCCCCGTATTCGCGCAGTCCTAGAATGTGCCTATGCCGCAATCCTCACGCACCACACCGTCGCCGTTGCCCGCCGCGGGCACCTCTGCGCCGGGCACTCCCGCGCAAGCGGCGGGGCGGCCCGCACCAGCGGCACGACCCGAGCAGCCGGCACCCCGCACCACCCGCATCCGCGCCCTGGACGGCATCCGCGCGCTCGCGATCATCGCGGTGGTGCTCTATCACATGCGCCCGGCGCTGCTCACCGGCGGTTTCGTGGGCGTCACGGTGTTCTTCGTGCTGTCCGGCTTCCTCATCACCCGCAGCGTGCTGCGCGAGCTGAGCCGCGAACGCCGCTTCTCCTACCGGCGCTACCTGCGCCGTCGCCTCCTGCGCCTGTGGCCCCCGGTTCTCGTCACCATCGCGGGGGCTGCGCTCCTCAGCTACCTCATCGCGCCCAGCCTCCTCCCGAAAGTCCAGGCCGACGCCCTCCCGGCCGCGCTTTTCGCGAGCAACTGGGTCTATATTTTCCGCGAGGTCCCGTATTTCGCGGCGTCCGGCCTGCCCTCCCCGCTCACACACCTGTGGTACCTGGGGGTCCTGGCTCAGTTTTACCTGGTCTGGCCGTTTATCCTGCTGGCCCTGCGCCGGGTGCGCTATTCGACGCTCCGGATCGTGGCGGGCCTGGCCCTCGCATCCGCCCTGCTCATGGCCGTGTTGTTCTTCGCGGGCCCGGATTCCACCCGCGCCTACTACGGTCTGGACACCCGCGCCGCTGAACTCCTCATCGGCGCGCTCGCGGCTCTCGTTTCGCCCTATGTTGCGTCTTTGTGGCCGCGCGCAGATAGTACGACGACGCCGCAGCCTCCCGCACATTCCGCCACCGCCGCTTTCGCGTTGCGGGTGGGCACCGGCGCCGCTCTCCTGGCTTTGCTGGCGCTGGCTGTATGGGCGGATGGTGAATCGGCCCTCACGTACGCGGGTGGTTTAACGACGACGGCGCTCCTGACCGCCCTTATCGTGCTCACTGTGCACAACCCGCGGCTGGGCCTGAGCCGGGTGCTGGCCAGTGCGCCTTTTGCCTATGTGGGTTCGCGGTCCTTCTCCCTGTACCTGGTTCACTATCCGCTGCTCTTGCTCATGAATCCGGCTACCCGCACGGCGGAGATTTCCGGGGCGGCCAAGATCGGGCAGCTGCTGGTGGTGGGCCTGGTGGCGGAACTGTTTTATCGCTGCGTGGAGCAGCCGAGCGCGCGCCTGGCGCGGGCCGGCTGGCGCGCGGGTTTGCGCGGCTGGTGGACTGGCCTGCGCGCGTGGCGCAGCGACATTCGCGCGTGGCGCACCGGCCCGCGCAGCTGGCGCAGCTGGCGCGGCCTGGTGAGCAAGCACCATCTGAGCGACACGATTTTCGCGGTGCTCAGCGCGGTGTCTCTTCTTCTTGTGGCGCTGCTGGCTTTCGCGCCGATTCCTTGGCAGCGCCTCGCGGATTCCCGCGCGGTGGCGCTGCGCCCCGAGCTCGCCGCGCCCGCGCCTGCTATCTCCGCTCCGGCAGTCAGTGGCGCGGCGCCCGGCGAAGCAGCCGCTTCGACCAACCCTGGCAACCCTGGTAGCCCGGCTAACCCGGCCACTTCCGCCAGCCCGAACAGCGCTCCGGAACCCAGCCCCACTCCCGCGCAAGGCGCCCTGCAACCCATCGCCACCCAAGTCCCGGCCAACATGGATACGTCCGCCTGGGCCAAGGACCCGGCCACCGGCGTTTGCTCCGCAAACGCCGTGATGATCGGCGATTCGGTCACTCTGGGCGCCACCGAGGCCCTCAGGGAAGTCCTCCCCAATTCGGTGGTGGACGGCAAGGTCAGCCGCCAATTCGCCGCCGGCGCGGAGGTATTCGCCCAGCGCCAAGCCCTGGGGGAGAAACCGCGGGTGCTTATCTACGCCCTCGGCTCGAACGGGCCCATCGGCAGCGAGGCGGATATTCAAAAACTCGTGGATGCCGCCCAGGGCCTCCCCGTCTATTTCGTGACGAACCGCAGCCCGCTGGAGGCCCAAAACCCCAATAACGAGCTGCTCAAGTCCTATGCCGCCTCCCACCCCAACGTTGGCATTATCGACTGGTGGGCCGCCACCGAAGGCCACGAAGAATTCCTGCGCGACGATGGCATCCATCTCACACCCACCGGGCAGCAGCACTTCGCTACCCTTATCCAGCAGGCCCTGTGCGGGGCCTAAGCCAGCCGGAAAGGTAGGCGCGGTGCGCGTTCTCAATTCTCTTCTCGGGTTGCTTCTGGCCGCTTTCGCGGTGTTCACGGTGCAGCCGGCCTGGTTCGGCCCGGCTGCCCGGCTCGCCACCGTGGTGCCCGGGGCTCAGATCATGTCCAGCCGCGGGGCACTCGCGCTCGGGATGCTCATCGCCGCGCTCGCGGTGGGGCTGCTCGGCGCGGTCCGCAGGTATTTTGGGGGTGGGCGCGTGGCGGTGAGCTGCGCCGTCGTGCTACTACTCGTGGCCCTGGCGCATGCCGGAACCCTGAGCGGGCGCGGGCTGGAGCGGGAGGCCCTCGGCGCGCCCGCGGCCGGCGAGCTCACCGTGGTGCAGTACAACACGGAGGGTGGGCGTGTGGACCTGGATCACCTGGCCGATGCGATTGTGCGGGTGGGTGCGGATGCGGTCTCGCTGATTGAAACGTCGAGCGAGGCCGGCGCGGAGATTCAGGAGAAGCTGGCCGCGCGCGGGGCGGACTATCAGCTTTTCGACGGCGGGGTGTCGCGGTATAGCGCGGCGTGGCGGTCCTCGGTGCTGCTGGTGTCCGCCACGCGCGGGGAGTATGAAGCGGTGGATCTGAGCGAGACGTACGGGGAGGATGTGTCGCGCGCGGTGGCGGCGGCGCCGCGCGGCGGGGCGCGCCCGGATGCTCCGATGTTCGTGGCCGGGCACCCCACGGCGCCGGTACCTGCGTATATGGACCTGTGGCGCGCGGAGGCGCGGGCGCTGTACCGAGTGTGCGAGGCCGTGCCGGATGCGGTTGTTGCAGGGGATTTTAATTCGACGGCGGACCACCAGGCTGCCCTCAGCCCCGGCTCTACCTGCCGCGACCTGGGGGCCGACGCCGGAATCGGGGCGGTGGGGACCTGGCCCACCACGGTGCCCGCGCTGCTGGCCTCGCCGATTGATCGGGTCATGAGTTCGGGGGCCTACCGCGGGGTGGCCGGGGAGATCATCGATCCTGATAACGCCAGCGACCACCGCGGCATCATCGTGCGGCTCAAGCCTGCCTATTAATCCTTAGACAGGCTCGTCAAACGTGGGTGGTTCACTCCGCGAGAGCTTGGAGTGCGATGGCGCGGTTGTTGCGCACCACGGAGCGCACCTGAATCTCTTCCCATTCCCGCATGCCGCGCTGGAGCGCTTCGCGTGCTTGCGATGTGCATGCTGCTCCGAACTCGTCAATAACGAAAAGAAGAACTTCTTCCAGGCAGGGCCGGAACCTGCGCCCGCCCACCGGGAAGTGGACATCAGCAATCCGGGGAGTGCGCAGCGCATTTTTGAGGCGCCGGCGCGAGCGGCGGGAATGCTTGCCGCCCAGGAGCAAGGCGTGAGTCCATTCATCGCGATGGGAATGAACCTGGACATGCGCACAGGGGATATTTGAGCGCGGCGAGCGAATATAATCCCACCGCACCAGGGGCTCTTTTCCAACCCTTCCGTGAATCACTGAGAAGGTTGACTCATTAACAGCGAGTAAACCGGTTTTCGAATTGAGGAACACCTCGTAATCGAAGCGGACAATGAGGAAACGATCAACGCGAATATCACCCGACAAGATTTTTGACGGGAAAGCCGCCTTTGCGGTTTCGTGTTTCACTAGCGAGAAACTGGGGTCAATTAGCTCCCCAATTAGCTGTAGATGCGCCGCGAACTTATCGGCGCACTCATTCAAATGTGCGTTCACCACGGTACAACTCCTCGAAGCGATCCAGGATTTCCATTTCGAAGTAGGCGTTAGTTTCTTTTGGTCCAAGCTGGTAGTTATCAGCGCGCCAGTCGAATTCTTCCCGGGTCATTCTGACCTCACGCAAGATTTCTTCCTTGCGCTCGAGAACCTCTTCCAGCGAGTTGTAAACACGATCTGGTAAGCACAGCCGATCCTCAGCAATATCCATATGTCTCACTCCTTCAATCGCCTCACGGCGAAGTAGTTATTGTGTGCTTCTCCGTCATTCTTGCATGGTATGCAAGCGCAAAAAAGACAGATCCACAACCTGTGGAAAACCGGGGAGCAATTCTGTGGATAACGTCCAAACCGCTGTGATCGCCTCCTCCATTACTTTCAACGCCTCTGCCCGCTCCTCTACCACCCCAATCCCACTCCTTGAAAACTTCAGTCCCCTAGAATGGAAGACGTGGATTTGGATACGCTCTCGGAATGGTCTCCGGTTGTTTTTGACCTCTTAGATATTTTCGGGGTGTTCGTGGCGGCCATCCTCGGCGGCATGGTGGCCCGCGAAAAATCCTTCGACATCGTCGGTTTCGTTATCGTTGCGATTATCAGCGCTCTGGGCGGCGGCATGCTGCGCGATGTACTCATCCAGCAGGCGCCGCTTCTCAAGGAACCGCCGGTGGCGCTCACCAATCCCTACTATCTCAGCTGCGCCTTGCTCGGGGCGCTGGTGGCCTATCTGCTGCGCCTGCGCGGCAAATGGGTGCGGCGTTTCATGACGGTCATGGACGCCGCCGTCATGGGTGCCTGGACCGCCACCGGCGTGATCAAAACTCTCAACGCGGGGCTGGGCGTGATGCCGGCTGTCATGATGGGCATGATTACCGCGGTGGGCGGCGGGCTCATCCGCGACATCACGGTGGGCCGCACTCCGGTGATTTTCGGTGGCAATACTCTCTACGCCACGGCTTCGCTTATCGCGGCCTTCCCGGCGGTGGTGCTGTGGTACAATCACGCGCCGATGCTTGCGATGGCGGTTTCTACCCTGCTCGCTTCCCTGCTGGTGATTCTGGCTCGCGTTTTCGAGTGGTCGCTGCCCGTGAACCGCGACTATTCCGTTAACGATACGCTCCAGCACGTGAGTTCTTCGCTCAGTCGCCGGATGCACCGGTTGCGTGATGAGGAGCATCGCCGCCAGGCGCGCGCGGAACGCCAGGAACGTGCGGTACGACGCCGCAACCAATCCCGCCAGTCGCTTCGCGCGCGGGCGCTGAGCAAGAAGAGCCAAGCGAATTCTTCCGGGTCGGGCGGCTCCGGCGATTCCGGGCCGAGCGGCTCGGGGAAGCCTTCCAGCGGCGGGCAATCATCAGGGAGCTAATCAGCGCACCCTTGCGCAACGCCCCGTTCGCAAAGGGTATACGTCGTGGTTTTCACGCCTCGCCCGTCCGAATGCTACGGGTCACACTGTGAATCACACTCTTAGACATTTAAAAGTGTTCCCCCGATTTTCGATGTCTGGCTGCGGTTTTGGCTGCTAACTATAATTCAGACTGCCAAAATCGCCCTGAGACTATTAAAATTCACATGCAGACTGCGAAAAATAGCATCAGACTATCAATTAAGACTGTGAAACTGTGAGTCTAACTGTGAGTCTGGCGTCCATGCTTTCAGTCTGCGTGCATTCCACTGCCGCACCATTCACGAGCCATTCGCTAACCATTGACCCACCGCCCGCGCGGTAACTACAGTTACCAACGTGACCCAAGATGCAAGCGAAGAAGCTTTTGCCGCCGCGGATTTTTACGAAAAAGCCGACGGCGGCCGCGGCCCCAATACGGTTGGCGCGCCGCTCGGCCAGGCACTCACACGTGTCTTGCTTGCGAATATCGAGCTCAACGCTGCGAACCGCAAGCTCGATACCGCGGTCGAGGAAGCGCGCGCATCTGGCGAAAGCTGGTCCGCCATCGGCCGCGTGCTCGGTATGACTCGCCAGGGCGCCAATAAACGTTTTTCTTAGCCGAAGCGCAGCGGGAGGCCTCGCCGTGCGGCCAGCGTGATTGACCCACCACCCGCGCCGTCGCTACATTTACTTATGTAACCGGGACTACAACCCACGCCGAAGGAGGCCATCGTTCCGATGTCGCTGTGATCCCCACTCAGCCCCGCTGAGACGCCGCACCCCGCACCCGCGTCCAAGGAGATCACCATGCCTGCCCTCATTCTTGACAATATTTCATTTTCCTTCACCGCCCGCCCGCTCCTCGACCGCATCACCCTGCGCCTCGCCGCCGCCGACCGCGCCGTCCTCATCGGCCCGAACGGTTGCGGCAAAACCACCTTGTTGCGCATCGCCGCAGGTCACCTCAGCCCCGAACGCGGCACCGTCACCCGCACCGGCGCCAGCACCATCCCGTGGAACCCCGTGCCGAACGACGCCGCCGCCGCGACCGTCGCGCACTTCCTCGAAAGCACCTTCGCGCCCGCGCGGGAACTACTCGCCCGTTTCGAAACGCTCAGCGCACGCCTGGGGGCGGGCGGCCCGGTCGCGGCCGAATACGACCGGCTATTATCCGAGATCACCCGCCTGGACCTGTGGTCCCTTGAGGATAGGGTCGACGACGCTTTGGCCGGTTTGGGCCTGGATATGTTGGCCGGGGGCGGGCGCTCGCGGGAGCTGGCCACGCTCTCCCCGGGCCAGCGCGCGCGGCTGAACTTGGCTGTCACCCTGGTGGCCCGCCCGCAGGTCCTGATTTTGGACGAGCCCACCAATCATCTGGATACGGAGGCGAGCGCGTACCTCAGCCATATGCTGCGTTCCTGGCCGGGCCCGGTGCTCATGTCCAGCCATGACCGGGCTTTTATTGAGGATGTTGCCACGCTCATTGTGGATATGGATGTGAGTGTATGGGCGCAGCTGGCGCGTGCCGAAGGTGGAGGTGAGGTGTGCGGGGTATGGGAGTGCCGCGGTACTTACACGGATTATCTTGAAGCCAAGCGTGATGCGGAGCAGCGCTACCGGGCGCTCTACCTGGCCCAACAAGAAGAAAAGACGCAGCTGCGTGCGCATCGCCAGGCGGCCGGCGGTATTGCCCGGGGCGGGGTGCGCTTGGCCAATGCGGAGGGCAAGGCGAAGAAGTTCTTCGCGGACCGCGCCCAGAGCACGGCCACCCGCCGCACCCGCCACGACGACCGCAAACTCGAAGCCCTCGCCACCCGGGAAGTACGCAAACCCCGCGGATACACGTTTACGTTCCCGGATTACGCTGGTGCGCCTACCCGCCAATCCGCCGGCCTGGCAGTATCCGCTCGCGCGGCAGCGGTTCCCGGCCGCCTCGCCCCGGTTACCTTTGACCTTTCCGACGGCGAACATCTCCTGGTGACCGGCGCCAACGGCAGCGGAAAATCCACGCTCCTCACCTGGATCGCCACTGGCACCCCGCCACCTGCCACGTCACCCGCCGCGGCACTGCCCGACTCGCTGCACCTCAGCGCGTCCTCTACCGCAGTGCAGCCCGCCGCCGTGCAGCACACCCCGGCCCAACATTCCGGCACTCTCTCCTGCGCGGGCCCGCTGGCTTTCGTCCCGCAACGCCTCCCGCGTTGCGGAGATCCCGGCTTCACTCCCGCGATCTGGAACTCCGGCATCGGCGAGCTTGGTACCGGCATCCTGCACCCATCCATGTGGGCCACCCCGATACCCGAGCTTTCGGCCGGTAACCAGCGCCGCGCCCAGCTCGCTCTCGCGCTCACGGCCAAGCCTGCTGTCCTCGTCATCGACGAACCCACCAACTACCTTGACCTGGCCGCCATGCACGCCCTCGAGGATTCCCTGGCCCGCTGGCCGGGCACGATCATCCTGGCCACCCATGACCGCTGGCTCATCACCCACTGGCCCGGCCCGCACCTCCACCTCACAACTGCAAAAAAGGAGTAGGCTGTATGCACATCGTAAGTTCGTTGGACTCATCTATGGGGTGATATTTATGACGGTTTCAACATCGACAAGGATTAATTTCCGTACGGACGTGAATACTAAACGAGAGGCTGAAACGCTCTTTGAGGAACTTGGTATTGACATGTCTACTGCGCTGAATATGTTTCTGAAGCAGGCTGTGCGTGAACAGGCACTTCCGATTCGCCCGGCGTTGTCGTACATCCCTAACGAAACAACTCGACGTGCAATTGCGCATGCGGAAGAAATCATGAAGGGGAATATCCCCGAAGATGGTGCGGTATTCGATGATACTGAAGAAGCCCTAAAGTTTTTGGATAGCTTGGTATGAGGGTTGTCTTTGATGGTCAGTTTCAAACTGACCTTAAATATGTAGTGCGTCAGCAGCCATACATTCAGGAGGAACTGCGTGAGCTGGTTGCTGCCGTTCGAGAGTTTGGCGAGATTCCACCGGGGTATAACCCGCATGAACTTACTAAAGCCCGGGGAACCTATACGGGATATTTTGGACTTCATCTCCAAGAAGGAAAATTTGATGTAATCGTTCTCTATCGGCGCCATCGTTCGGAACCTATTATTCGTTTTGTTCGCATTGGGTCGCACAGAGATATTTTTCAAGGGCGGGCTGTTTAGGTCTTTTCTAAGTGGGCGTGACGGAGATGGACCATTTTCAGGGTTCCACACTCGCGCGTTCGTTCGGCGCATAAAACTCCAGGGGTCCAAAAGCGAGCTTAGGTAAAAATCCACTAGCGGCGTTCACGAAGGCCAGTCGCGAGCGGCAGAAAAGGACCGGCCCTGGGCTCCCACCGAAGCGGGCAGCGGAACCGGTCATGTTGCGATCAGCCTAGCAAACTATTGCCCGGCATCCCAGCAAAATAAGTACCCGGGTAAGATTCCGCGCCAGGCTCCGCCACGAGCCACCGCCCGCTCCTTCATGCGCCCTAATTCGGCATAGGCTTATCGATCACCCGCCCGTTCGCCGCGGTCAAGTCCCACACCACGGTGCAGGCCGGAGTTTCCTCCCGCGTTGATCCATCCGACTGGCGCACCGCAATAGTGGTGCCCGGCTTTTTCACCGTGAAGTCGAAAGACTCAATCACATCGGTGTTCCGGTTGTATGCCACCCACCCCCGCGTGATCATCCACCCGTCGCCCTCCGAGCATCCCTCGAGGAGGCGACTATCGGCTGCCGGCACCGCGGTTCCCTCGCGCACGCTCCCGTGGAAGACGCCCCTCCCGTCCGCCAGCCCAAAATCGGCATGCTCAATCAGGAAACGCATATCGCTTTTCAGAACGGGGCCGCCGTCAGCATCGTCCGGCACCCGCGTGCGCACGGTATAGTCACTCGCCTCGTCGCCCGAGTAAGTCACCGCAATGCGCCGTTCGCCCACGTAATTGAGGTCCTCCGGGCCTCCCTTGGCGTTGTCCCAGTGGATAATTCCCATCTCCGCTTCTGCGAGTTCGTCCACGAACCTCAGCGCCTCGCGGGCAATCGCCTCGCTGGTGTCACCGCTGCCTGCATTCTGTTCCGCCGCCGAGGCGCTCGGGCTTGCAGAGTTCACCTCGCCGCCCGCCTTTTCCTTCAAGGCCGACGACGACGCCGCGCCGGTCTCGCTCCGCGATCCCGCCGCGGGGGCCTGGCTGCTACTCGTGCACGCCCCCATTAAGCACACCGCACATATCCCCGCCACGCCGCGGGCCACATTGTTCCATGCCATGCCTCATCCTACCGCGCCACAATAACCCATTGACGGGTAATTCCGGCGCCTGTTATAATTGAACCATCGAAACGGTTCGATGAGGAGGCGGTTTCATTCCAATGGCCACGATCAAAGATGTTGCCCGGCAGGCCGGAGTATCTATCTCAACGGTTTCCTATGCCCTTTCGGGGAAGCGCCCTGTTTCTGAGGCGACCCGCCAACGTGTGCAAAAAGCGATTGAGGAACTTGAGTTCCATCCCCAAGCTGGGGCGAAAATGTTGGCGTCAACGAAAACCGACATTATTGCTCTCTCCGCACCGATGCACGAAGCTACGGAACCCATTGCTTTCATGACCTTCGTTTTGGCAATTGTGACCGCTGCACGTCGTAAAGGCTATGACGTTGTCCTTCTTACCGAGAATGGCGAAGCTGCCGTGCAAGATATCGAGCGCGTCGTGAAAACGGGCCTCGTCGACGGTGTTGTGGTCATGGATGTCCAGGCCAATGACGAGCGTGCCGAATTGCTGAGAACGATGGATATACCGAGCGTATTTTTGGGCTTGCCCGATAACTACGAAGCATTGGCATGTGTCGACTTGGATTTCGAAGCCGCAACACGGCTTGCCGTAGACCAGTTAGTCGCTGCCGGGCATCGTTCTATCGCGTTCGTTGGCCATACCCAAATGCTTTACGACATTGGGAAGAATTTCGTGCTTCGCACCCGTGCCGAGTTCGAGCGCTATACCGCCGAACTGGGTATAGAAACAGTTTTCGTATCTTCGGATACCGAGAATATGCTTGCGGAAATTCGCAACACGCTCCCTGGTTGCACTGGCGTGCTCCTCGATTGTTCAGCTGTTCGAGTCCGGGATTTTCTCGATGAACTCAGCGTTGAAAAACAGCGGGGAACTGGCGATCCGCTCTCGATCCTCACCCTTGCATCGTCTTATGACACGTCATCCCTTAACCCGCCGCTTGACGCAGTTCCCCTTGAACCTGAGAAGTCGGGGCGGAACGCTGTTGAGCTTCTTATCGAACGAATTGGACAAGGTACCGGCCCCGAAGTCCATCTGTACACCCCGCGCTATATTTCGCGCGGATCAGTCTTCCAACTGGACGGAGGTCATTCCACGGCACACCACCAATAAGAAGGGATAAGCGGTAGAAAATGGCCCGGAATCTACAGCTGTCCCACCACCAACTTCAAAAAGACAACAATCGACACTCAATGAGGAGAGAAGATGTTATCGAAAAAGAAAATGACGGCGGTTGCAGTAGCAACTACAATCGCGCTTCTGGGAACTGCGTGTTCCGGAGGCGGGTCCGATAACGGTAAAGCTAATTCCGAGTCCGGCCAGACTCTCGTTATTTGGGATTATGAAGCGGATAATTCGGCAATGGGTAAGGCGTGGGACCGCGCCGTCGAAATTTTCCAGGAACGCCACCCTGATGTCACGGTCAAACGTGAAGCGCAAACCTTCGAGCAGATTCAGAAGAACGCGAAAATTGTTTTGACGGGTGACCAGGTTCCTGACGTTATGGAATACAACAAGGGTAACGCTACAGCGGGTCAGCTTGCTTCCCAGGGTTTGCTCACGGATCTCACCGATGTTGCGAAGGAGCGCGGGTGGGATAAGAAGCTTCCAGAATCCATCGCCCAAACTGCTAAATATGACGAGAACGGCCTCATGGGAAGCGGCAACTGGTACGGAATTCCCAACTACGGCGAATTTGTCTTTATGTACTACAACAAGAAGCTCTTCGATGAGGCTGGGCTCCAGGTTCCGAAGACCATGGATGAGCTCGTCGCCGTCATGGACGCATTCGTCGCGAAGGGAATCACTCCACTGGCAGAGGCCGGGTCGGAGTACCCCATGGGGCAATTGTGGTACACCCTCGCGCTTTCCAAGGCTGACAGCAAATTCGTACGTGATTACCAATTCTTCGATAACCCGGTGCAATGGACGTCTGGTCCCGCGGTTGAAGGCGCTAAGGTTCTTCAGGATTGGGTGAACAAGGGCTATATCAACAGCGCCGCCTCTGGCCTGACAGCCGAGGATATGGGGACCGGATTTATTTCCGGGAACTACCCAATGATGTTCTCCGGCTCGTGGTGGTTCGGCCGGCTTGCCGATGAGATGAAGGATCCGTGGGGACAATTTGTCTTCCCCGGTAACTTCGCTCCCGGTTCTTCAGGAAACCTCTGGGTTGTCCCGGAAAACGCAAAGAATAAGGAACTCGCCTACGAGTTCATCGATATCACACTCTCCGATGAAGTCCAGGCGATTTTCGGGGAACAAGGCGGACTGCCCGTCGTCGGTGGAACCGACAATATCACCGACGAAGCAACAAAGACGCTGACCGATAATTTCCAGAACCTGGCCAAGGATAACAAGCTGGCCTTCTACCCGGACTGGCCCGTCGCCGGATTCTACGATCAGCTCGTTTCCAATATGCAGTCGCTCATGAGTGGCTCAAAGACTCCGGAGCAGGCGATGCAGGACCTGCAAACGGCATACGAGGAGGGACGCGCGGACCTGCTCGAATGATGTGACGTTGCGGAAGGTTGTGGTGGCGGTCCTGGCC
>NZ_JBOZBG010000029.1:0-14575 GCF_051264595.1 Actinotignum urematis
GGCTGGCCCAGCGCGGTGCGGCCACCGCCCCGGAACTTACTGAGGCTTTGGAGCAGGGCGCGGCTCAGGCCCGCGCCCCGCTTTCTTTGCCCGCCTGGGGGTTTGGGAACTTGGAACTTGATTCGCCGGGGACTTTCCGGCCCCCAAAAACAAAGTGGTACTGGAGCTACAGCCAAACCCTAAATTTCTGTCGTGCAGTACCACTTTGTGCGTTCCGCTGTCGTGGGGTACCACTTTGTTCGGCAGCAGCAGGTGGAAACGGGTTAGCCCAGGCGGGAGGTGGGGTGTTTTTCCGGGGTGTACTTCGCATGTACGACATCTGCACTACATCTCTGACAATACATACCGCCACCGCAGGGGCTTGTGTGGCTATTGGGGTTCGCGAGGGTCGTGAGATTCGCGCGGACCGGTCGGGGTACGGAAAGGGGCACGGACCCGTAAGTCCGTGCCCCTTCGTCGCCTCATGAGCGAGGTACACCGCGCGTTGCGCGATGTACGCTGCGATTCACGAGGCAAGGCCAGCCCGAGCCGGGCGAGAGTGCATCGCCTAGCCAGGCCGGCCTGCTCCGCCTAGCTGAGCTGGAGCATCACCTTGGACGACCCCGTGGACCGGTCATCGGCGGTGGCGAAAGCGGCTGCGGCGTCGTCGATCTTAAATTCGTGCGTGAGCACGGGCGAAACGTCCAATCCGCGCGCCATCGCGTCAATCGCGGCGTCCATGGACTCCGGGTTGAACCGATACGAGCCCCTGTACGTGATTTCGCGGGTGACCAGCTGCCCGAGCACCACGGAGACCGCGCCGGCCGGCAAGTTCCCCACCTGCACCATGGTGCCGCCGCGCACGGTCGCCAGCAAACAATCGCCGATGGCAACGGCGGCGCCGGACGCTTCGATGGTGACGTCCACGTCGGCGGGAAGCTCCTCACCGGCGCTGCGGTTCACCGTGCTGGTAGCGCCCATCGCGCTCGCAATCCGCAGGGATTCGGCGGCCACGTCGGAAGCGATAACCTCGCGCGCCCCCGCGAATTTCACGGCGGCCACGGCCAACGCCCCGATCGGGCCCACGCCGTTCACCAGCACGCGCTTGCCGGACAGATCCCCGGCCAGGCTCACGGCGTGCATCGCCACCGCGAGAGGTTCGGCGACGGCGCCTTCCTTCGTCGACACGTTCTCCGGCAGCGCACGGAGCTGATCGGGCCGCACCACCCGGTAGGTGGAGAAACCGCCCTGCTCGTGCGGGAAGAAAGCCGCGGATCCGAAGTAGCGGACCTCCGGCCATAGGTTATCTTTGCCGCGGGTGCTTTCCGGGATATCGTGTTCGCCCACGAGGGTCGGCGGGTAGATCGCCACCCGCTGGCCCACCTCAACTCCGGTCACGCCCGCGCCCACCTGGTCCACCACGCCGGCAACTTCGTGGCCGAGGATCAGCGGTTCGCGCATAATCGCGGTCCCGGAAGCACCGTTCTTCCAGTAGGACAGGTCGGAGCCGCAAATGCCGCCCCATTCCATGCGGACCCGCACCTCGCCTGCGCCGGCAACCGGGTCGGGAACCTCGGTGATATGAATCTGCTTGGGGGTATCGGTACGAACTTGTACAGCCTTCATTAGAATGCATCCTCCTTGAGAGTGAGGTCGCGCCCGGTAATTTCGGGCATGAGCCACGCGGTGATATGGGTGACTCCGGTGTAAACAAACATGAGAATCGCGCAAGCGATCCAGGAACCGCCGAAGAGTTGCACCAGGCCAGCGGCGATCAGCGGGCCGAAACCGGCGGTGATCATATTCGGGATTTCCTTGGCGAGCGCCAGCTGCTCGTAGCGGTGCGCGGAGCCGAAGCATTCGGCCATCGTGATGTTTTCCAGGGAGAACATGGCCAGCACGGTGATGTTGTGCAGCACGATGTACCCGATGAAGAACAACAGGGTGGGGGTGCCGTAATGGTCCACCATCTGCCCGTCCACCAGCTCCGGCGCATTGAGTTCACCCAGGAACCGCGGGGAGACCATGAGCAGGAAGCACGGAATAATGAGGAGAATCCCCAGCCCGGTGACCAGGCGGTAGGTGCGCTCGCGGCCGATGCGGTCGCCGATCCAGCCGATAATCGGCACGGTAATGAAGCCGGCCAGCGAGGAGTAGACCACCACGGCGGAAGCCACGTCCTTGGCCACCAGAATCTGGGCGGTCAGGAAAGTAATGAGGTAGGTCTGCACCATGCCGGAATTACCGGACTGGCCGAAGCGCAGCAGGAAGGCCGCCATGAACGCCTTGAACGACTTCGGGGTTTTGGCGAGTTCTTCCACGGCGGCTTCGCGCTGGGCTTCGCGCTGGGCGGCCTTAGCCGCCGCCTTCCGCTCGGCGCGCGAGGGAAGCGGTTGGTCGTAGGTGGCCACCAGGGCGGCGTCGTCCAGAATCTCCCCGCTGGTAGCCGCCTCGAAAACGGGCGATTCCTTGAGGTGCAGCCGGATAAATACAGCCAGGCCCATGAGTACAACCGAGGCGATGAAGGGGATACGCCAGCCCCACGCGACCACGGTGTCGGTGCCCATGGTGGCGAGCATGATCGCCCAGATCGCGCCGGCGCCCAGGGTGCCGGTATTGGTGCCGAGGGCCACCAGCGAAGAAATAATGCCGCGGCGTTCCCGCGGGGCGTATTCGGCCAGCATCACGGAGGCGCCGGCAATTTCCGCGCCGGCCCCGAAGCCCTGGATAAGCCGCAGAATCACCAGCATAATCGGCGCCCAAATGCCCACCACTTGGTAGGTGGGGAGGAAGCCGATGAGGGTGGTGGCCACGCCCATCATGGCGATGGTAATAAAGAGGACTTTGGTGCGGCCGATGCGGTCACCGAGCCGCCCGAAGTACCAGGCGCCCAGCGGGCGGGCCACGTAGCCCACACCGTAAATGGCCATAGCCCCGAGGATGGCCATGGACTGGTGGCCGGCGGGGAAGAAAATGTCTTTAAAGACGAGCGCGGCGGCCAGGGAGTACAGCTGGAAGTCCATGAATTCCAGAGCTGTTCCGAGCCAGCCGGAAACCGCGGCCTTGACCAGGTCCGAGGTCGAGCGCGTGGGCACCGGGGCGGTTACTGTTCCCGGCGGGTGTTGTTTGGACATGAGGTGCCTTCCACATTCACTTCGTTGTGTTGACTGAGAAGAAGCTGCTTTCCGGGCGGATTGCCGGAGGGATAAGCGAGCTCCGATGGCTTCAGTATCGCGGCGGGAATACGCCGAAATCACGCCCGAGAGACGGCGATATTTCGATATGTCATATGCGGATTTCGAATAGCGATACGCGGGCGGGGTGGGAGCGAGGCGCTCACGGTGGGCGTGGCAGGGCGGTAACGCGGGCGAAGCGCCGCGAGATTCCGCGGATAACTCGCCCACCCGGGTGGGTGCGGGCGGTGGTGGAACGACGACGCCGCCCCGGCGGCGCGCAGCCGCGCGCCGCCGGGGGAGCCGACTCGCCGCGAAAGAACTTGAAATGCGCCAGGTAAATTATCGGAGAGCTCGTTGGTGCCACATAGTCGTGGAGGGTTTTATGCGCATCGACCGACTTGAATGGTTGGAGTCTTTCGTTGCCGTTGCGAAATTATCGTCCTTTTCGCGGGCGGCTCGTTTGCTCCACAGCAGTCAGTCGCGGGTATCGCTCCACGTTGCGAATTTGGAGCGGGCGACGGGTCATACCCTGGTGGATCGCAGCCATGTTCCCTGCACCCTTACCGCGAAAGGGGAAACGTTCCTACCGCGCGCCGAGGAGATCTTGGTGAAGCTGCGCGATGCGGTCGATGAGCTCAATACCGAATCGGGCAGCCTGGTGGGCGCGGTTACCCTCGGGGTGATTCCTTCTATCTCGGCGGTGCTATGCCCGGGAATGCTGGCGCAATTACAGCTGGAGGAGCCCGGTATTTCCGTTAATTTGCTGGAGCGCACCTCCGCGGAATTATTGGAGAAAGTGGGGGCCGGGCACGCGCAGCTGGCCATCGTTTCACAATTTAGTTCGCTGCCCTCCATTCCTGATTCACAGCGCCTGTGGTGGGAGCCGTACGTGGCGGTGGTCCGCCAGAATTCCCCGGATTTCCAGGGCGTGGAGGTGGTGGCTCCCGGAGATCTTGCGGAGGTCACCCTGGGGCTGACCGGCGCACCGGGCCTGAGCATCGACCCGGAAATGCGCGCCGCTTTTGATTTATGGGAGTTGGAGCCGCGTATCGCGGACTTCCGTACCGAGCAACCCCAGACTCTCCTCAATATGTGCAAGGCCGGGCTGCTCACCCCGGTTATTAACCTGCTGGCTTTTCGCAGTTGCGATCACGAGGGGCTGCGCGCGATTGCTATCGCGGGTGATTACGGGCGGGAAGTTTCCGTGGTGGCGAATACCGCGGTGCCCCTCACCCCGATTGGCCAGTATGTGCGCGATTTGATCCTGGCGATTCCGCTGCCCGCCGGCGTGCGCTCCCTCCAGCCGCAGCGGAGTGATGCGGGGGATACCAGCTAGCTCCGAACCCGGGAAAAGCCTGGAAGCTTTGCGCAAAACATGGCAGCGGAGCTGGAAATCCGCGCCGGCGCCTGGCAAAATTGGGTATGTCGCACAGGGCGACTGTGTCAGAGTGGACACTCTGAAGTCACAGCATTTTGTACATGGCCCGGGTTTCCGGGCGTGGGGGCATTGCGGCCTGCCAAGGGGCGGCGTCGTCGTACCACAGCTGCTGGAGCTTCGGGTGCCCGCAACGGCACTCTTCACTCGGATCGTCCGGCACGTACCTGCCGGTGAAGGGACCAGTAATGGCATCTGTAACATTTGAGAACGCATCGCGTATCTACCCGGGGTCGGATACCCCGGCTGTCAATCAGCTCAACCTCGAAATTGCTGACGGGGAATTCCTTGTTCTTGTTGGCCCGTCCGGCTGCGGTAAATCAACGTCGCTGCGCATGCTCGCCGGGCTGGAAGATATTAATGACGGGCGTATCTATATTGGGGACCGCGATGTCACCAATGTTTCGCCTAAGGACCGCGATATCGCGATGGTGTTCCAGAATTACGCTCTCTACCCGCATATGTCGGTGGCGGAGAATATGGGCTTCGCGCTCAAGATCGCGCGCACCCCGAAGGAAGAAATTGATAAGCGCGTCAAGGAAGCCGCCCAGATCCTCGACCTGACCGAGTACCTGGATCGCAAGCCGAAGGCGCTTTCCGGTGGGCAGCGCCAGCGCGTGGCGATGGGCCGCGCGATTGTGCGTAACCCGCAGGTCTTCCTCATGGACGAACCGCTCTCCAATCTGGACGCGAAGCTCCGCGTGCAAACCCGCACCCAGATCGCTACCCTGCAGCGCCGCCTGGGCACCACCACGGTGTACGTCACCCACGACCAAACCGAAGCGCTGACCATGGGCGACCGCATCGCCGTGCTCAACTTCGGGGTATTGCAGCAGGTGGGCAGCCCGGATGAGCTGTACAACCGGCCGCAAAACGCTTTCGTGGCGGGCTTCATTGGTTCGCCGGCCATGAACCTCGGCACCTTTAATATTGAGGGCGACGACGCAGTCCTCGGCCAAGCGCGCATTCGCCTGCCCCGCGCGGTGATCGATGCGATCACCCCGGATGACAAGGGCAAGGTCATCCTGGGCGTGCGCCCCGAATCCTTCACGGAGCTCACGCGCGAGCCCGGGGAAAGCTCGGTGCCGATCATGGTGGATATGGTCGAGAACCTGGGTTCGGATAACTACGTGTATGGCGAGATCGCCGGCGTGGAGAAGTCCGGCTTCGGCTCGGGCGATGGCTCCTCCCAGGTGGTTGTGCGGATTCCGCCATTCAAGGCCCCCGCGGTGGGTGACACCGTGTACGCCACCCCGAACCTGGATGCTATCCATGTGTTCCATGCCGGGGATGGCACCCGCATCAACTAGCCGGGGTAGCACCCGCGGGGGTAGCACCGCATCGCCTATCCCGGGGTAGTGCCCGCATTATGTAGGCGATGCAAGGCTGCTAAGGCAGTGGCCTGATTCCCAGGGCCGGGGCGCACGCGCCCCGGCCCTGCGTCGTCGTTACTCAATAATGAGCGCGCAATCGTGCCCCATGTGGGCCGTGGCGAAAATCACGCGCTTTCAGCTGGGATTATGCATAACCGCGGCGCAGAACTGCCCGGACGTGACTTTTCCGCAGCTCAACACGGGTGATCTGGGCCGCCCGGTCACACGTGCCCGGGCGTTTCTATCCCGGGATTCTGCATACTTTCAGCGTAGTATGCACTCGATGAGACCTACTGCTCAAAACTTTTCAGGCGCGGTGCCTAGACTTGCCAGCATGACGGAAAGTGCCACTCCCGCTGCCTACCCCGGTGCGGGCGTCGTTCGCGCGCTGGCGGAACGGCCCCGCATTCTTGTTGTCTGTACCGGGAATATTTGCCGATCTCCCATGGGGGAAATCGTGCTGCGCCAGCGGTTGCGCGATGCCGGTATTGATATTGCGGTGGCGTCCGCGGGGGTTTCGAATGAGGAATCCGGCAACCCGATTTACCCGCCCGCCCAACGCACTCTCACCGAACACGGCTATGACCTGCCCGATCACCACCGGGCCCACCGCGTCACCGCCGAGGAACTGGAAAACGCCGGCCTGATTCTGGCCATGACCACGGGGCACGCCCGGGCGGTGCGCCGGCTGTGCCGCTCCCTCTCCCTTTCGCTGACCAATATTCACCTGTGGACCGAGTTCGCGCTGCCGAAGGTAGGGATCGCGCCGGAGGGCGTATTCGGGCACGGCGGCATTCTTTCCGACGACGCCGGGCGCGCCTCGGGTCGCCAGCATTCTTCCGATTTTTATTATTCGTCCGGCGAGTACGATGTGCCCGATCCGTGGGGCGGTTCGGCGCGCGAATTCGAAGCGACGCTCACCTGCGTGGAAGCCGGCTCCGAGCGCCTCGTGGAGCTGCTGCGCGGTCACCTGCCCGCATCGCGGTGAACGCTCGGTCTGAGGTGGGCATTCAGCCTGAGGTGAGTACCCAGCCCGCGGCGCGCGCCCGTATAGTTATGCGCCGGCGGAGGGTGTTGTTCGGCGCGCTCGCGGTGCTACTGATTGCCCTGGCGGTGCTGGCCGTGCGCCAGTTCCTCGCGGCCACCTATTACTCTCCCGCGGCCGTGGCCAGCAGATATATGGCCGCCCTCGAAGAAGGCCGCGCTCGCGAGGCCCTGGACCTCACCGATCCCGGCGCACTTTCCGGATCCTTCGCCCTGCTGAGCGACGAAGTCTATCGCGCCGTCCCGGGCCGCCCCGCCCATTTCCAAGTGCGCGAAACCAGCAGCATCGAAACTGAAACCGGCGCCGGTAATGGCGCTGACTCCGGCAATGGCACCGGCTCCGGCAATGCCGCCAGCGCCGGCACCGAAACCAGCGTGCGCGTGGACGGCGTCGTCAGCTACAACGGCACCCAAGAACCCCTGAGCCTCACCCTGGTGCGCCGCGGCACCACCCCGATCCTGAGCCCGCGCTGGCAGGTGAGCGAGGGCGCCCTCGGCCAGCTGCGCGTGGAGCGCGATGCCGATCGCGGCACCGAGCAAGCTTCCGGCGGGGGCACCACGCCCACTACCGGCAGCGAACCGCCCACCGTAGGCGGCGGCCCAGCCTCCACCCCTCCCACCCTCACCAGCATCAACGACGTACCCGTCGCCCTCGCGCCCCAGGAACCCGCCCCGGCCTTCCCCGGCGACTACACCGTCGCGGCGCCCGGCGATTCGCGCTACCTCACCTTCGGGGCCGGCGCCACCGCCACGGTGCGGCCCGGCCAGACCGCGACCGCGCGTCTCAGCGCCCAGGCCACCCCGGCCGCGGGCGAACGCGCCGTGGAACTGGTGGAACGCCTCGTGGAAAGTTGCGTGCGCGGTGATGGTACGACGACGCCGCCAGCTGGCTGCCCGGCTACTTTCCGCAAGGATCGTACGTTCGGGGATACCCGTAAGGAGAAGCTGAGCTGGAAAGAGAAGCCGCAGGTGAGTGCGTCTGTGGAAGGGCTGGGCGGAACCGTGAGCGTGCGGGGAGGCGTGCTGGAGCGCAGCTACGAGTGGCGGCTTCTTGCCCCGCTGAGCTGGGAGAAACGCTCGGATACCGCGCGGGTTTTCGAGGGGGAGCACGCGGTGCGCTTCCGGGTGGAGAACGGGGACGTGGTGCTGGAAAGTGAAAGCCTGCGCTAGCCCGGGTTACCATGGAAAGCGCTAATAACGGCGCGAGAGAAGAGGAAGGACGTATGAGCACCAATGTTGTGGCTGAAATTTGGCGGGAAGGCAACCTCCCGGCGGCGCGGCCTATCGATCATGCCCGGCGGGTATGCACCGGCACCCTGTGGGGCCTGGGCGCGGGCGTGGTGCTCGGACTCATCGCTTTCCCGAATGCCCTGGTCGGTTCGCGTGCGTTTTACTTGATCCCTGCCTTCGCGGTGGTGGCTTTCCTGCTGGCGCTGCCGTGGCTGATCCGCGATAAAACACCGGTCGCGCCCGGCGTGGACGTGGTTGCTCGAGTGCTGGGGACCGACGAAAGCCGGCGGATGCGCACGGTCGGCAATAGCCGCCGCAAGCAGGCGCTCATGGTGCCGGTGGTGGTTCGCCCGGTGGATAAATCCGCAGATTTCCGCACCGTTATCGCGGTGCATGGCGCCGAGCAGGCAGGCTTTGCGGAGAGCAAGCCCGGCACTCTGCTCCCGCTGCGCCAAACCGAAAAGGGCTACGGCGGGCTCGCCAACGTGGAGGAAGCCAGCCCGGAACAAGAAGCCCTCATGCGTTCCTTGGAACAGCGCCCCAAGCTGCTGCCCAATACCGCGCCGGTGCTGCCGTTCAAGCCGCAGTCCCTCGACCGGGTCACTACCGGGGATCAGCTGGAATGGTGGGGCGGAATGATCGCCGGCGCGCTGCTCGCCGCCGTCATCATGGGCATCGTCAGCCTGCTGTAATTCCAAGAAGTACGACGACGCATATATGCACCCGGCCGCTTAGGCGCATCGCGGCTCGGCCATGACGAGAGCCCTCACAACTACATCTCAGGAAGCCATTGCACACCGCTGGATAATTCAGTTAACATACATTGAAGGCGGACGAGACAGTTGCCGTCAGAACGAACCTAACGCACCTGATAAGCGATGACGCCGATCAGAAATATGCGGGCTCTCACGCCACGGTCCGCCATCCTTGTTTCCTCTCAATACTTATGAGGATCCCATTATGTTTGTTCAAAAAATTAGCTCGCGGCCCGTAGTATCTCTCGTGGCTGCTGGAACTTTAGCGCTCGCGCTCGCGGCTGGCGGGTGCTCATCGGAAAAAGGCACGGAATCCGGTTCGGTCGGGGCTGCGCCTACGTCCGTGACTAGCGATGCGCCGGTATCAGCTGCCGGTGGCGCGGATGAAGCTTTCGCGCGGGTTTCTGCAGCTCTCGATGAGGAACTCAAGGAGTCGGGTGCGCAAAAGAACTGGAATATGATCTACGGAGCCGGGAACGCTCGTACTTTAACGGAGCTTTCGGAGCGGACGATTCCGGGTCATACGGATCTGAAAGAAAAGACCGTACTCTCCGGGGACGGAATAGTTGAAGTGAATGACACGGAGTTGGCTCCCATTGTTGCTCTCGACAAGAAGAATTCCACGCAACTCGTGAGCGCTCTGGAGAAGAATTTCGGGCTCGGCCCGCTGGATGAAAACACCGCCCTGGATTACGCGGCTGTGTTCTATGTGGAGTGCGGTGGCGTTGGTGTGGAACGCGGGGGAGATAAGTGCCAGGCGCCTGCTGGAACTGATGGTTTCGGCGCGCTCCAGACCCTCAACTACGCGGAGGGGAAACTGGGGTCAGCCTACTTCTGGCACGTGTCACCTCAGGGAAACCTGGCAGATAACGTCTGGGAAAAGTACGGAAACTCCACCGTCGATTTCGAAGCAACACGGGGATTCTTCGTGACCGAGAAGTGATGGGGTGCTCGGCTCTTAGGGCCCTTAGCTGGCCAATAGCTTCTGAATGCGCTTGACGGAAACCTTTTCCTTGGTGCCCAACTGCTGGGCGAAAAGCGAGACGCGCAGTTCTTCCAGGAGCCAGCGGGCATGGTTGAGCACTCGCGCGCGGCCCGGATCGAAAGCCGCGTAGCTGGCTTCTTCGCGGGCACTTTCCACCGCTTCCGCCGCGGTTTGCACCTGCCAGGCGAGCGAATCATCGGCTGCCGGATTCACCGCGGCCTTCTCAATGCGCAGTTTCGCGGCCTGGAGATAACGCGGCAAATCCCAGAAGCGTGCTGCCGGCGTGGCTCGCACAAAATCGGCGGGCATGAGCGCATCCAGATGGGCGCGCTCGTCGCTCATTGTGGCAAGCAGCGCCACCGAGCGGTTATCCCGCACCAGCTGTTCCACCTCTGCCCAGGCGGCCGCGGCCTTGCCCGCGCCCTGCGCGATCAGGAACACTTCGTCCTCGAACTCGTCACGAGCCCACGCCTGCAATTCCTCGAATTCACGCCCGGAACGCAGCTCTTCAGGGCTGGCATCATTGGCCGCACCCCAGCGGTCGGCAAGATTCCGCGCCGCTGCCCACTGCAGATCGGCCACCAACGCTGCCGTGGACGGAGCCGGGCTACCCGCCAGCTGCAAAGCCAGCTCGCCATCCCAGCGCGAGGTAATCCGGCCCTCGGGCAGCGCCAGCGCATCCGCGAGCAAACGAATCACGCCGCCGCGGTGCACCCGCACCTGTTCACCCGGTTCCGCCACCACATCGAGCACAATCTTTCCGGCGCGATCAGCGAGCGCCGGGTAAGCACGAACGGTCCCGGCCGGGCCCTCAGTTTCGATAACCGCCGGGATAATCCCCTGTTCTACCTCGGGCCAGCCGGTCAAAGCATCCCCGGATGCGAGTTCGGTGGCGGCCGCCTCGGCCGAACTGGTGGTGCTGGACGAACTGGTGGCTGACGCGCTCGCGGTGGGCTTCGCTGAGTCCGGTGAACCGGGGGCAGGATTCGAACCGGTACTACGAGAGGTAGCGGAAGGTTGCGCCCTGCGCAACCGCGCCCGTGCCTCATCGAGGGCCTGGGCCACCGCCCCGGCCACCACGTTTTCCACCGCCGCCTTCGTTTGCGGGGCAAGACTGCGCTGTAAATACTCGAGCGACGTTGATTCCTCGAGCACCGCACCCCGCTCCGAACGCACCCGGAAATTCACAGTCAGATGCGCGGGCAGATTCACCTCCTGCCATGCGGCGTCGTCGATCTCAATACCCCGCACGCGGGCCGTAGCCGCGCGAAAAGCCTCCTCGAAAGAAATCGGTTCCGTTCCGTGCACGTCACCGCCGTGCACGTTACCGCCGGTCGCGTTACCGTCCGCGTCACCCCCGCGCGCACCGGTACCGCCGTGTACGGCCTCCTCCCAGGTGGGCAGCACCGCGCGGATATCGCGGGCCACGTCGGGCGCGGGCACCAGGTTGCGGCGCACGCGTTTGGGCAGCGCGCGGATCGTGGCGACCACGAGTTCGCCCAGCATTCCGGGCACCAGCCAGTCGAAACCGTCCGGGCGCAGGCGCGGGAGCAGCGCGATGGGGACGTCCACGGTGATGCCGTCGTTGAACGAGCCCGGCGCGAAGGTGTAGGTGATGGGCAGCGTGATATCGCCCTGGCGCCATTCGGTGGGGAAGTCCTCTTCCGCGGCGCTTCCGCCGGCCCCGCCCAGCAGGAAATCCTGCGTGAAATCGAGCAGCTCGGGGCGAGCGTGGCGTTCTTTCTTCCACCAGGAATCGAAATGCCGCCCGGAGACCACGTTCTCCGGGATGCGCTCCTCGTAGAACGCGGCCAGCGCGTCACCATCGGCCACCAGCCCGTGGCGGCGCAGCTTATCTTCGGTGCGGCCGGCCTCCTCGAGGGCGGCGCGGTTGCGGGCCAGGAACTCGTGGTGGGTGCGCCACTCGCCCTCCACCAGGCCGTGGCGAATAAACATCTCGCGGGCCAGCTCGCGCGCCGCATCCGAACCGGAAGTGGCGAGCAGCACGGGACGGTCCGCCACCAGGGTCACCCCGTAGAGCGTCACCTTTTCGTGGACCATCGCCGCGCCGTTCTTCGCCGACCAATACGGTTCCGAATAGGAACGCCGCACCAGCTTCTTCGCCAGCGGCTCAATCCACTCCGGCTGGATCGCGGCCACGGTGCGGGCGAACAGCCGGGAAGTTTCCACCAGCTCGGCGGCCATCACCCACTCGGGGGTGCGCCGGTGCAGGCCCGAGCCCGGCCAAATCACGAAATGGGTGCCGCGCGCGCCCAGGTAATCGCGGCTGCGCGGGGAATAATTGCCGATATTGGACAGCAGCCCCACCAGCAGCGACCGGTGAATCGCCCCCGACTCCGGGGTATCCGAACCGCGCCCGAGCTCACGGCAGGCATGAGCAACCGCCCCGGAATTCGGTGCCCCACCCAGCTGAGGCGCACCGGCCCCGGCTTCGGCCGCGGCGCGAATCTGCTTCGAGCTGGGCAGCGCCAGGCGGCGGATCGTCAGCTCCAGCGGCCGCGCCATCTGCTCGAGCTGCGCCACCACATCCGCCCACTCGCGATAACGCAGGTAGTTGAGGAATTCCGCGCGGCACATGCGCCGGAACGCCGAACCGGACAGCTCGCGGGCCTGGGTGCGCAGATAGCGCCACAGCGTCAGATACGCGAGGAAATCCGAGGAGCCGGCCGTGAAACGCGCGTGGAATTGATCAGCCTGGGCGCGTTTCTCAGTGGGGCGCTCGCGCACATCCTGCACCGACAGCGCCGCCACCAGCACCAACACTTCGGAAGCACACCCGTTGCGCTGCGCCTCGATAAGCATGCGGCCCAGGCGCGGGTCAATAGGCAAGCGCGCGAGCTGCCGCCCGATGGCGGTTAGGCGCGGGGCGTGGCGCTGCGCGGCGCGGCTACTTTCCGTCCAGCGGCTTTCCGGGTGGTCGCTCCGTGCGGGGTCGCTGTCCGCGGTGCCGCGCTCGGCCCCAGCCGCGCCCGCAGCACCAAAGGCCCCGTACGTTATCGCCCCGATTTCTTCGAGGAGCTGGGTGCCGGCTCGCACCGCCCGCGCTTCGGGTGGGTCAATAAAGGGAAAATCGTCGACGGCGCCCAGCCCGAGCGCGAGCATCTGCAAAATCACCGCGGCCAGCGACGTACGTTGAATCTCCGGCTGGGTGAATTCGGGCCGAGCCAGGAAATCATCCTCGGAATAGAGCCGGATCGCAATCCCGTCCGTCACGCGCCCGCACCGCCCCGAACGCTGATTGGCGCTGGCCTGCGAAATCGGCTCGATGGGCAGGCGCTGCACCTTCGTTTTATTCGAGTAGCGCGAAATGCGGGCGGTACCTGGGTCGATCACGTATTTGATCCCGGGGACCGTCAGCGAAGTCTCCGCAATATTCGTGGCCAGGATAATGCGCCGGTAGGGCCCGGGCTGGAAAATCCGGTGCTGTTCCGCCGCGGAAAGCCGCGAAAACAGCGGCAGCACCTCCACGGCACCCGGCGCGCTGGAGCTCCCCCCGGGCGCCACATACCGCGCCCCGAGCTCATCATCGAGCGCCTTCGCGGTATCCCGAATCTCGCCCTCCCCGGAGAGGAAGACCAGAATATCGCCCTCGCCTTCCGCCATGAGCTCCTCGGCAGCCGCCACGATTCCACTCACCTGATCGAGTGCCGCCGCCCGGCCCGGGGTGCGCGGCGCGGTTACGCGCTGCGCACCGGCGTCGTCGTACTGTTCTTCCTGGTCTGTGCCCTGTTCCTCATCGAGGGGCCGGTATCGGATTTCCACCGGATACGTGCGCCCGGACACTTCGATGATGGGCGCGGTGTCGCCGGGGCGGCCGCCCGCGCGGTGCTCGCCGAAATGCGCGGCGAAGCGCTCGGTGTCGATGGTCGCGGAGGTGATGATGACTTTGAGGTCGGGGCGCGCGGGCAGCAGGCGCGCGAGGTAGCCGAGGATGAAGTCGATATTGAGGGACCGTTCGTGCGCTTCGTCGATGATGAGGGTGTCGTAGCGCAGCAGTTGCGGATCGGATTGGATTTCCGCGAGCAGGATGCCGTCCGTCATGAGTTTGACGAGCGTGGTGGGGCCCACTTCTTCGGTGAAACGCACCTGATAGCCGACGGCGCCGCCGACTTTTTGCCCCAGTTCGGCCGCGATGCGTTCGGCAACCGAGCGGGCGGCGATGCGCCGCGGCTGGGTGTGCCCGATGAGCCCGGTGATGCCGCGGCCCAGCTCCAGGCAGATTTTCGGCAGCTGCGTGGTTTTCCCGGAGCCGGTTTCCCCGGCGATAATAACCACCTGGTTCGCGGCGATGGCCTCGCGGATCTCCGCGCGCCGAGCGGAAACGGGCAGGGTTTCCGGGTAGGTGATGTGCGGAACAGCGGCTCGGCGCGCTTCGAGTTGCGCGGGGGTGAAGGGCCGCGGCCCGCGCGGGTTGTTGCGGTTGCGGCGGGCCTTGTGGTGATTGCGGCGGCCGTTGCGCTTGCCGGAGGGCGCTGCGGGTTCCTGAGACTTATCCATATCGTGCCTCATTATTCCACGCCTCCCCGGAGCTTCCTACCGGTTGGGGTTGCCCGCGGGCTAGTGAAACAGGTGGGGGG
>NZ_JBOZBG010000030.1:0-12486 GCF_051264595.1 Actinotignum urematis
GAACCCGGTAGCTAAGGTTGTTTGCGCTGATGGTACTGCACTCGGTGGGGTGTGGGAGAGTAGGTCACTGCCGCCATATTTTTTGTAGTGTGTGGGGTGTGTTTGTGTCTTATCTGTTAGGGCATAGAACACACCCCACACCTTTTTAATCTCTGCGCGCCAAAATTTACTGCTCAGCGCGCGGCCGAGCTGGAGTCGGCCTAAAATAAGCACAGCATCGTGATTCTTTACAATCGAACTGCGAGGAATGAAATGTCTGACCACGAAGAATGGAGCGAAGAACGCTCCGAAGACGACCGTCCGAAAGGACAATGGAGGTCCGCACGGCAACGGCGCGAATCCTTGCAGCATGAATCAGGAGAAGGCGGTGAGGGACGCGCTTGGAACGATCCCCGCGAAGCCTGGAATGACCGCCGCGGAGGCTCATGGCGTCGGGATAACCGTGAAGGAAACTGGAACCGTCATAACAACGACCGGCGTGGGGGCCGCGGCTATGGCCGCGACCGTGACTCATGGGAATCGCGAGACTTTCGCGGTGAACGCAACGGTGGAAACCGGCGTTCGTCGTGGAATCGGCGCGGTAATTTCCAGGACAGCCGCGACGAACGAGGCCACAAGGGTGGATTCCATAACCGTCACGACCGAGACGACCACCGCGGGTACCGGCGCGATTGGAATGATCGCGAGTCGGGTGATTCACGCGGATCTCGCGGATCCTGGGATCGTGGTGGCGATAGCCGCTACGACCGCCAAGACCGGCGCGGAGGACGCGGTGGCCAATGGCGCGATAACCGCCGAGGCCAGGACAAGCGATTCGGGGGCCGGCGCGATAATCGTTTCAATGAGCGCCCTGACCGCGAAGATCGTCGTCGTACCGAAGAACACGAGGTACGCGAAAACAGCAGCTACGGGCGCCGCGACCACTATGATGACAAGCCGCGCTTTGAGCGGGACGAACGCCGGCGTGCCGACCATCGGCGCGATGATCGGCACCGTGATGATCACCGTCGCGATAACTATCGCCGTGAGGACCGGCGGCACGAAGAACGCGGTAGATACCGCGAGGACGATAAGCGGCGGCGTGATGACCGGCGCAGCCGTGGCGGTGTGAAGGATCCCTTTATTCCCGAAACGGTCAATGCGCAGGATCTTGCGGCGGAATCGCGGCGCAAGCTCAAGGTGCTCGCGCCAGCGGTTTCCGATAACGTGGCGCGGCACCTCGTTTATGCCGGTTCCATGATGGATCAGAATCCTGAGCTTGCCTACGAACACGCGAAGGCGGCCTACCGGCACGCCGCGCGCATCGATATTGTGCGTGAGGCGTTGGGATTGACCTCCTACCTGACCGGGCGGTACTCCGAAGCTTTGCGTGAGCTGCGTACCTACCGGCGCATGACCGATGATTATTCGCACGTGGCCCTCGAGGCCGATTCGGAACGCGGCTTAGGCCGGCCCGAAAAGGCCCTCGCTTTTATCGCGGAGATTCCGCTCAAGCGGCTCAATACCGCCACCACGCTCGAATTGGCGCTGGTGACTTCCGGGGCCCGCGCGGATGCCGGTGATTCGGAGGCTGGCCTGGCTGTCCTCGAGAAAATCAAGGTCGAGAACCTCGATGAGGAATTGCGGGCCCGCGTTGAGCTCATCAAGGCGGATCGCCTCGAAGAACTCGGGCGTGAGCAGGAAGCTGAAGAGCTGCGTACCCGCTGGAACCCCGTCTACAACGCCGAAGGCGAAGTTGAACTTTTCACCGCGGAGGAATCCGCGCCTGAACCGGCGCAGGAATCTGCGTACGAAGTTAACGAAGCTGAAGCTGAGACCGGTGCGGATTCTGAGGCGGATTCTGAGGCGACATCGGAGCAGGAGTCCGAGCAGGAGTCGGAAGAAGAGTAATGGCGAGCCTGGTATCCCATTTCGACGGCGCAATTTTCGATCTGGACGGCGTGCTCTACCTTGGCACCGATCCAGCACCGAACGCCGCTGATGCTTACGCGCGCGCCATCGCGGCCGGAATGCGTCCGCTTTTCCTTACCAATAACGCCTCGCGCACCCAGGAAGAGGTCGCCGTGCACCTCGCAACCGTCGGAATCTCAGCCCCGGCGTCAACGGTGCTCACCTCCGCGATGGCCAGCACCCGCCTGGCTGCCGCGCAGGTGCCTGCCGGAGCAAAAGCCCTCGTCATCGGGGGTAATGGCCTGCATCGCGCGGTGAGCGAGACGGAGCTTGTGCCCGTCGCATCGGCCGACGATAACCCGGACGTGGTCATCATGGGTTTCTACCCGACCATTGACTGGGCGGCGCTCTCGGAAGTCGCCCTGGCCATCCGGCGCGGAGCGCTTTTCGTCGCCACGAACCTCGATGCCACGCTCCCCATGGAACGCGGATTTATGGTCGGCTGCGGTTCGCTTGTGGCCGCGGTCGTCAACGCCACCGGGGTGACCCCGCTATCCGCGGGCAAACCCGATCCTGCGATTTTCGCCATTGGGATGGAGATGCTCGGATCCACCCATCCTCTCGCCATCGGCGACCGCCTCAATACCGATATTCGCGGGGCGCGCGCCGCCGGCATTCCCAGTCTCCACGTGCTCACCGGCGTGAGCGCTGCGCGCGATATCATGCTGGCCGCCCCGGAGGAACGCCCCGATTACCTCGGCGATGACCTGCGCGTCCTCAACGAGGATTACCCGAATATTCACCGGGAAGGCGAACGCTGGGTGGCCGGTGCATCCTGGGCGCAGGTTGAAGAAAGGAACGACGGCGCAGCGGCCCGCCTGGTCACCTCCGATGGACGCGGGCCACGCTTGGGTCTGGATACTTACCGGGCTGCGGTGCACGCGGTATGGGACGCGCGGGATCGCGGTCTGGGGGAGAACCTCGTTCTCGAGGACATCACCGTGGAGCAGCGATGACGGACCAGGATAAAGGCGCGGTGCCCGGGCCGGGGGCACCCGGGCCGGGGGCTGTCGGGCTAGGTGCGCCAAAACCAGGTGTGCCCGGGCCAGCGGTACCGCTCCCGAGCGCACCGCTCAATATCGAGGCAGCCCTCGAGCATCTCAATGAGCTCGACCTGCCCGAGCAGATTGAACAATTGGAGGCGATTCACGCCGAGCTGGGCCGGCGCCTCTCCCGGGCGCGGGTCTAAACCAGGAAGGTGCGGGGCTATGGGGCGTTTACGGCGCGTTGACGCGGAACTTGTGCGGCGCGGACTGGCGCGTTCCCGCCAGGATGCCGCGGTACTCATCCGCGAAGGCCAAGTATTCCTGGACGGGGCCGAAGTCACGAAACCCGCCCGCCAAATGGATCCCGCCCAGGCACTTCTTGTCAAAGAAGCCGCTCGGGATCGTTACGTATCCCGCGGGGCATATAAACTCCTCGGCGCCCTCGATTACCTCGGGGAGGCCGGCCCGCGCGTGGAAGGCGTCCGCGCACTGGATGCGGGTGCGTCCACGGGCGGATTCACCGATGTACTGCTGCGGCGCGGTGCCGCCCACGTGGTCGCCGTGGATGTTGGCTACGGCCAGCTGGCCTGGAAACTCCGCGAAGACCCCCGCGTCACTGTGCTGGAACGCACGAATGTGCGCACCTTAGATCCCGCGGCGGTCGCCCCCGCGCCTGATCTGGTCGTAGGGGACCTCTCCTTCATTTCTTTGCGGTTGCTAGTCGCACCCCTTGCTGCCGCGAGTTCGCCCCGGGCCGATTTTTTGCTCATGGTCAAACCGCAATTTGAGGTGGGCCGGGAGAAGATTGGTGCGCACGGCGTGGTTCGTGATCCGGAGTACCACGTGGAGGCGGTATGCGACGTCGCCCTTTCTGCCCGCGGCGCCGGGCTGGCCATTCAAGCAGTCGCGCCCTCGCCCCTGCCCGGGCCGGCCGGTAACGTTGAATACTTCCTCTACATGAAGAAAAACTCCCCAGATCTGCTCGGAGAGAACCTCGAGGAAAACGTGCGGGCGGCGGTGGCAGCCGGGCCGGCCGGGCAGGGACGACCCGCGCGGTAGCGGGTAGGATACCTGAAGAGAGGGGAGGCATTCGATGGCACAACCAAAAGTCGCCCTGGTCGTCAATCGCACGTTACCACCGCAGATGGAACGTGCCGCTCACGATGCGATTGTCGCCCTGGAAGAACGCGGAATACAGGTGGATACCAGCGAAACGCTGGCGGGGGCCCGCGATGCGGATCTCATCCTCGTGATGGGTGGGGACGGTACGATTTTGCGCGGCGCGGAGCTGGGGCGCAGTACCGATGTGCCCATCCTCGGCATTAATTACGGGCATATGGGATTCCTGTCCGAAGCGCAACCCGATGAACTACCCGCGGTGGTGGAACGTATCGCCGCGCGCGATTGGGTTATTTCCGAACGCATGACCATTGATGTGCATGTACAACGCCCGGATGGCTCGTGCATCGTGCAGTGGGCTCTCAATGAAGTCTCGGTAGAAAAAGCTTTTAACTCCCGCCTCATCGAAACGTCCATTGGAGTGGACGGCCGCGAAATTTCCGCCTTCAAAGCCGATGCGGTCCTTCTCTCCACACCCACCGGTTCCACCGCCTATAACTTTTCAGCCGGCGGCCCGGTGGTCTGGCCCAGCGTGGAAGCACTCCTTCTCACCCCGGTGGCAGCCCACGCGCTTTTCACCCGCCCGCTGGTGGTCAGCCCGTACTCCACCTTGGAAGTTCGGGTGTTGCGCGATGAAGCCATGGTGTCCTGCGATTCGCGGCGCCGGCTCGTTGCCCCGGAAGGAACTGTTATTACCGCGGTGCGGGGGGAGCGGCCCGTCAAGCTCGCCCGCCTGAATGAAACCCCCTTCTCCGGGCGGCTGGTGGCACGTTTCCATCTGCCGGTGCGCGGCTGGCGCGAGCGTGAGGTGCGCGAATGATCGACCAGGTACGCATCCGCAATCTCGGCGTGATCGCGGAAGCCGAACTTAATCTAGGGCGCGGACTGACAGCCCTCACCGGGGAAACCGGGGCCGGAAAAACCATGGCGGTTACCTCCCTCACCCTGCTCCTGGGCGCAAAAGCCAATCCGGCCCGGGTGCGGGCCGGAGCAACCCAGGCGGAAGTGGAAGGAACCTTCCTCGTGGAGGCTTCCTCCCCGCTCCTGGAACGTATCACCGAGGCCGGTGGCCGCTACGATGTTGAGGGCGATACCGCCGCAGTTATTATTGCCCGGCATATTCCCGCCAAAGGGCGCTCTCGGGCTTTTGTGGGAGGCCGTTCGGTGCCCACCGCAGTGCTCACCGATATCGCGGCGGAACTTGTGACCGTACATGGCCAATCCGATCAGATCCGCTTGGGCAACCCCAGCCAGCAGCGCGCCGCGGTTGATGAATTCGGGGGTAACACCATCACGCGGGCAAAAGCTACCTGGGAGCAGGCCTGGAAAAACTACGGCTCAGCACGCGAGGCCCGCGATATCTTTCAGGCCGGGGCGCAACGCGCCGCCCAGCAACGTTTGGCGTACCGCGCTTTGCTCGACAAAGTCGAGGCGGTCAATCCCCAACCCGGAGAAGAAGAAGCCCTGCGGGCCCGCGCCCGGATTCTGGAAAACGCGGTGGAAATGTACGGGGCCTACTCGGCTGCCGCCGAAGCCCTGAGCGGGAATGATACCGAGGCCGGCGCCATATCCGCCCTGGGCGTGGCGCTTACGCAACTCGAACGCGTCCTTGAGCTAAGCGGTTCTGATATGCCAAACGCCCAGCTTGAGGAGCTCCGTGAACGCCTGGAAAGCGCTGAAGCGGATATCACCGATATTCACGCGGATATTGCGGAACTGGCGCGCGGCACCCAAGCCCAACCCGATGAACTCTCCACTATTTATTCGCGCCGCTCCGAGCTGGCGGGGCTCCGTAAAAGCTTAGGGATGAGCGGCGAAGAAATCCTGCGGGCCGCAGCTGAAGCGCGCGCGGGCTTGGAGCAGCTTGATGACCCGGCCGCCACCTTGGAACGCCTCGAAAAAGAGCTGGCTCATGCCCACGCCGCCATGGAGAAAGCCGGCGCGGTCCTGCGGGAGGCCCGCGCCGCTGCCGGAAACGAACTGGCCCGCGCGGTGGAAGCGGAACTTCCCGAACTTTCCTTGCCCGATGCGCACTTCACCGTTCAGGTTGAAGCCGCGGACCCCGGGCCTAACGGTGCGGATTCCGTCACTTTTTTGTTGGCCGCCCACCGCGGTGCCCCACTCGCCCCGCTTGCCTCCGGTGCTTCGGGTGGGGAACTCTCGCGTGTCATGCTCGCCCTGGAAGTGGGATTGGCGGCCCGGCGCGCCCAGCAGGGGCACACGTTCCTTTTCGATGAGGTGGATGCCGGGATTGGCGGCCGTGCCGCCAGCGCCGTCGGGAAAAGACTGGCAAAACTCGCCGGAAGCGCCCAGGTTATTGTGGTCACGCACCTGGCGCAGGTCGCGGCCTGTGCCGAGCACCAACTCGTCGTCGTGAAACAACTCGAAGAAAGTGCCGCGCGCACTGAACTACGTGACGTTAGCGGGCCGGAACGCGAAGCCGAACTGGCGCGTATGCTCTCCGGAAGCGATACCGATGTGGCACGCGCGCACGCAGCTGAGCTACTTAAGGCCGCGAATGTGGCACTATAAAGCTTGTGGCATCGAAGTTATGGCGAAAAAAGAAGGTCGTTGCGGAAGGAACCCTGGCCGGTCCGGCCCGGGTAGACGCGCGCACCAAGAATCTCACTCGTCGTCTCCAAGCCGGCGATGTAGCGATTATTAACCACACGGACCTGGATCGGGTCGCCGCGGAAAACCTGGTGGCCGCGCAGCCCGTTGCCGTGCTCAATGCCGCGAAATCCATCTCGGGGCGCTACCCGAATCTTGGCCCCGCGATCCTGGAAGAAGCCGGCATTCCGCTTATCGATGACCTCGGCCCGGAAATTATGGACATATCCGAAGGCCAGTGGGTGGATATTGACGGGGCACGCGTGGTGGCCGGCGGGCGCGTTATTGCCGAAGGCACCTTGCAAACCGCGCAGAGTATTGCCCGCGATAGCGAGGCAGCCCGCGCCGGCATGACCGTGCAACTGCGTGCTTTTGCCGCCAATACCCTCGAATATCTCAACGAAGAACAGGGTCTCATCCTGGACGGGGTGGGGATCCCCGATATTCGCACGTCCATGGAGCATCGCCACGTGCTCGTGGTGGTACGCGGCTACGACTACCGGGAAGACCTGCGCGCCCTGCGTCCCTATATTCGGGAGAACCGGCCCCTCATGATCGGGGTGGACGGCGGGGCGGATGCCCTCCTGGAACTGGGCTACACGCCGGATATTATCGTTGGCGATATGGATTCGGTATCCGATAAAGCGCTACGCTGCGGCGCCGAAGTGGTGGTGCACGCCTATCGGGATGGGCGCGCCCCCGGCAAGAAACGCGTGGAAGATCTGGGCGTGGATCACGTGGTCTTCCCGGCCACCGGCACCTCCGAAGATGTTGCCATGCTGCTGGCCGATTCCAAAGGCGCCAAGCTCATTGTGGCGGTGGGCACCCACAATACGATTCTGGAATTCCTCGATAAGGGACGGGCGGGAATGGCCTCAACCTTCCTCACTCGCCTGGTGGTGGGCGGCAAACTTATTGACGCGAAAGGCGTCTCGCGCCTCTACCGCTCCTCGATTTCGAATTGGATGCTGGTTGCCCTGATTCTCGCGGGAGTGTTTGCGCTCTTCGCGGCCCTGGCCGTCACCGGTGCGGGCCAAACCTTCCTGTCCGTGCTCACCACTCGCCTCGGGGATCTTGCCGAGTGGTTCCGTAATCTCTTCTAGGAAAGTTAGCTGATGGTTGATTTTAGGTATCATCTCGTTTCCCTGGTCTCGGTGTTTTTGGCGCTGGCCATCGGAGTGATTCTCGGGGCCGGCCCGCTGCAAAATTCCATTGCGCACGGGCTGACCGGCCAGGTGGATTCTCTGCGCGAATCGCGCGATAAGATGCGCGTGGAGCTTGATCAACGCGGGGCGCAGCTCGATGCTGCGTCGACGGCGCTGCTAGGTGCCGGCGAACAACTCAATGCTGGAACGCTGACGAATCGGCGCGTTGCTATCGTGGCTGCTGCCGGGGCGGACGGGGCCGTTGTGGAGAAAACCCGGCAGAGCCTGAGCGCTGCCGGGGCGCGTATCACCGGGGAAATCACCCTGGCCCCGGCTTTCACCGATACCGAATATGCCACCTACCGTTCCACGCTTTCCGGTAACCTCGGTTCTTACGTCAAGGATCTGCCCGCGGGTGGTTCCGCGGACGCGATTCTCGGGGCGGCCGTGGATACCGTGGTGCGTTCCGCGCCGGAAGATGCGGGGGCGACGACGCTCATCACGCTTCTCACCTCTCCGGAAAATAAGCTCATTGATGTGGCGGTTGCTCCGAGCGAAGCCGCCGAGGTGGTTGTTTTTATCACCGCTGATCCGGCGGAAGCCGCACCGGCGCCCGCAGATAAGGAAACTACCTCTCCGCATATCGCGGATACCTACCAGGCGGCCTTCGCGGCTATGGCCGGACGCGGCCCGGCGGTCGCGGTGGGCGCGGGGACTGACGGAAATTCTGTGCTGGGAGCCGTGCGTTCGGCCAAAGCCGGCTCGACGGTGGATTCGGCACAAACCGCGCTCGGCGATGTCAATATTCCCATGGCGGTGGCCGCTGAACTACATGAACGGCACGTGCACCTCGGGGTAGCACCGGGGGCAGATAGCGCAATTGGGGAACGCCAGAGCGCTTCCGGGCCCGCGCCCGCGCAACCTGCTCCGGCTCCGCAGCCCGAACAGGCTCCCGCTCCGGCACCCGCACCCGCGGACGGCGGGCAAGCTCCCGAAGGTGGGCAGGCCCCGGCTGGGCAGTAACGGTACCATGGGTGCATGACCCTTTCTGCTTTCTGGAGGAACCAGGTGCGCCTGGGCGCTGCCGCCCTGGCCGGATACGCCGCCGCGCGCGCCGCTGAGAAACTGCTTTCCCGGCGGTCCGCACCCTCCTGGCAACGTACCGCGAAAGACGGGCGGAGCGTGAGTTTGCGGGAAGGCCCGGTTGCGGTGGCGGGTACCACCGCGGGCTGCGCGGCGGGGGCGCTGCTCTCCGGAGGCCGCTGCTCGGCCGGTCCGGTGATCGCGGCGCTCAGCGGGGGACTGGCCGGATATATTGATGATTTTTACGAGGGCGCATTTTCGCGTACCTCCAAAGGGCTGCGCGGCCACCTCGGGGCACTTTCCCGGGGCCACCTCACTTCCGGGGCGCTGAAGATAGTGATCATCGGGGCGGGCGCGGCCCTCGCCGGAAAGCTACCTGCCGATAGGGGACTGCCGCCCTCTAAGCGATTCGCACTCCACGCCGAACGCACCGTTCTTATTGCCGCCACCGCGAATCTTATTAATCTCCTCGACCTCGCGCCGGGCCGGGCTTGGAAAGGCACCCTTATCGCCGCGGCTCCCTTCTCTCTGGTCAGCTACCCGCCCGCGGGGCCCGTTGCCGCGGCTCTGCTGGGCACCGGCGCAGCCTGCCTGCCCGAGGACCTCGCTGGCACGGTCATGCTCGGTGATACCGGGGCAAATGCGCTGGGCGCGGCCCTGGGGTGGGCACTGGCCAGCCGCGGCCCGTGGGTGCGGCGCGGGGCCCTGGGCGCCGTCGTCGCCCTTAATATCGCAAGCGAAAAAATATCATTTTCGCGGGTCATCGCAACCCACCCGTGGCTGCGCGCCCTCGACCAGGCGGGCCGGGCATGAAAAAAGTTCTCGGAACGGCACTCGGAGCAGCTGGAACCATAGCGATTCTCACCCTGCTCTCGCGTGCCATGGGCTTCGTGCGCGCCTGGGTGCAAAACGGGGCGCTGGGGGACTCACTCGCCGGGGAAGCGTATTCAACGGCGAATACCGTCCCTAATGTGCTTTTTGAAATCGCGGCCGGCGGGGCCCTGGCCGCCGCGGTTATCCCGCTCGTCTCCAGATTCCTGGCGAAGGCCCTGGCCGCGGAAGTCTCCCGCACCGCATCCGCCCTGCTCACCTGGGTGCTCGCCATTGGAATTCCGGTGGCCGGGCTGGTGACCCTGGGCGCCCACCCCATTATGGAGGTGCTCCTGGGTGCGGATTCGCCGGCGGCCAGCGTGGATTTCGCCGCCACGCTGCTGCGGATTTTCGCCTGGCAAATTCCGCTCTACGGGCTCTCGGTGGTGTGCACGGGGCTATTGCAGGCACATAAAAAATTCGTGCTTCCCGCACTCGCCCCGCTGCTGTCCTCCGTCACGGTTATTATTACGTTCCTTATTTTTACGGAGCTCGCCGCCGGTAACCAGCACGATCCGGCCCGGATATCCCGCACCGCACTCTACGTGCTGGCCTGGGGCACCACGGCGGGAGTGGCGGTCTTTTCGCTACCCCAGCTCATCCCGGTGCTGCGGCGCATCACGTTACGGCCCACCTTCCGTTTCCCGCCCGGGGTCGGGCGGCGCGCGCTACGACTGAGCGGGGCCGGGCTGGCCGGCCTGCTCGCCCAGCAGATTCAAATCATCGCGGTCATGCTTTTCGCCAATGCGCGCGGCGACGTGGGAACCTACCCGGTTTTCACGTTCGCGAATCAGCTCTATATGGTGCCCTACGCGGTGCTGGCCGTCCCGATTGCCACCGCGGTATTCCCGCGCCTGGCGGAAGCCGCCGCGATTCCCGGGCGGCCGGGCCTGGCCCGGATTACCGCCCGTTCCTCTCGCCTCGTTTTCGATATTGGCCTGCTATGCGTGGCGCTGCTAGTGGCGGTGGCGGAACCCGCCCAGGCGCTGTTCGCGGTGGCACGCCCGGTGGCCCATATGGATATTGCCATGCTGGCCATGGCGCCGGCCCTCCTCGGCTACGCCTTTATTTACCACGGTTCGCGGGTGCTTTACGCGGTGGAGGCGGCCCGCGCGGTCATTATCGTCAATTCGGCGGCGTGGCTGAGCGTTGTGGCGGTGCTCATCGGCGCGGCCGGCCTGGGGGTGCGGGGGCGCACCGAGGTCCTCATCAGTATTGGCGCGGCAATGTCCGTGGGTATGACGGTGGGCGGCATCGGCCATATCCTCGCGATCCGGCGCGCGGTAGGCCCCGGGGCGCTACGCGGCGTGGGCTACTCCTTGCGCATCGTGCTCCCGGCCGCGGTACTTGCGGGCGGGGTCGGATACGCCACCGGGCGTGCGATATTGCGCTGGTGGGGCGAAGGTGCCCTGGGCGCGCTGGGAGCAACCGGCGCGGCCGGCGCGCTCACCCTCGCCATCGGGGGAGTGGCGCTCTACCTGGTGGACCGGCGCGCGCTACGTTTGGCGCGTGACGCAGAGGCGCCGTCGACCCAAGAAATGCCGGCCATTGCCGTGGCCCTCGACGAAGCGAATGCATAAGGGCCGGGCCGCGGGCGCGCACGCGTGTACGCACGCCTGCACCCGCCCGCCCTGCAGAGGAAAGGAACAACAATGAACCACGAGCTCAGCGACGAGTACCGTCCCGCGCATATGCGGCGCCTGGAGCGGCGCAGCGTGCTCGAATCGCCTTTTATTAACGTCTACGAGGATACGGTGGAACTACCCAGCGTGGGGGCGCGCATGGAGCGCTATTGGGTGGAGCATCGTGACGCGGTTGCGGTACTGGCGGTACGGAATAGCGGCGACGGCGCAGCTGAAGAAGTGCTTCTTATCCGCCAGTATCGGATCCCGGTCAGCTCGCTCCTGTGGGAGATTCCCGCCGGCATTCTTGATATCGAGGGCGAGGATCCCGCGGATGCCGCGCGGCGTGAACTCCGCGAAGAAACGGATTATGAGGCCGGGAACCTAGAGTTCCTCACCAGCTTCTACACCTCGCCCGGTTTCACCAATGAACATATGACGGTGTATCTCACCCGCGATCCGGCCCCGGCCGCAAGCACCTTCGCCCGCGAGGATGAAGAGGCGGAAATTGAGGCGCGGTGGGTGCCGCTCGCTCGGGTGCGCGAGGCGATTCTGGCTGGGCGGCTCGGCAATCCGCAGCTGGTGGCCGCGGTACTCGCCTACCTGGCGCGTAGCGCTTAGCCACGGGCGTAACCCGCGCGCCCGGCGGGCGGGCACCGGCAAGCTCGCGCCTTTTTGCGTCCGGTTAGGCTGTCCAAACTAGATTACGCAACGCCCGTGTTGTTTAATTGGATGGCGAGGTCCTAGATATAGCAGGCCGGCGCGTGATAAAGCAGCGGTGAGTGATGCGGGGGAGCCTCGGGCTACGGGCCAGGGTTCCGAGCGGTGCTCACGGATGCTCGGTGAAGGTGTAGAACAGTGGAAGGGGTGGTGATCCAGATGGCAGCGGAAGAAAGCGCAGGGATCCGCCCCCGGGAAGAAACAACCCGCGAAGGAATTCTGCGCCTCATTATGGAACGCGGGCCTATTAGCGCCGCGGAACTGGCCCAGCTGGCTATTCTCACTCCGGCAGGGGTGCGCCGGCATTTAGTGGCGCTCGAAGATGCCGGTGCGATTACCGAATGCGAGAAACCCGGGCAGCGCGAGGCGCGGGGGGGGGGG
>NZ_JBOZBG010000031.1:0-2634 GCF_051264595.1 Actinotignum urematis
AGATGTCCGTGGCCTACCCTGACCGGTTTAATAAGTATTTATAAACAATGCTCACACACAAACAACTTGACACACTCTTGCGGCCGCACTCACGAACGTGGCAAGAGCAAAGAGCAGCAATAAAACAACGGACCCTCGTGCGACATCTGCGGTGAATGGTCCGGTCCACCTTTCTTCATAAAAAATGCCAACCCGTTCCGCGCTACCAGCAACAATCAGTTGGGTTAATATCCACCCGATCATTCCACCGATCACCATGGTGAGCCCGGTCGATAATGATGCATGGAAGGCCGCATTGAACGGGGATTCGCCAAGCGACCGAAGAACGTTATGGACAGAACGACGCCGCTGCCTATCAGCTGCAAAAACTGCAAAAATAACAGCGCATACAACAAATCCCCCGACGAACCACGCGACATAAGCAGGGATGACCTGGTAGGCTATCGCGTTCTCAGAAGCGCGATGCGCTACCCTATCAGGCGTTGCCACCTGCGCCTGACCTTGTCCGAGTTCGTTCGCAAGCGGCATGAGCGGATCATCCGTCAGCCACGAATCCGCTCTTCCCAAAATCTCCGTGCTATCAGTGACCGCTATGGCGGTGCGGTCGCGAATAGAAGCCGGATTTTCGATTATCCCAACCACGCGAAATGTTGCAGGAGAATTTTTCCCCTCTCCTTCAAGATCCGCGAGGGCGATATCTCCGCCTGGCTCTACGTCGAGAAGACGGGCAACCTCGCTACTCACCGCAATCTCGCCCGCAGAAGCCGGGTGGTTTCCCGCGATTAACATGCCCATATCCCCCTGACCGCTCAGGTAGGTAACATCGGCCGTTGTTGCAGCATCATCAGTTTGGCCCTGCCGGGCCAAGATATTTGCGCGGGAGTGGATAACAGCAACGGCTTTTCCGTTGCTTTCGAGATCTCTCAGATATTCTTTGACATTTTCGTTTCCGGAAACTCGCTGCGCATACGAACCAAATGATGCCTGCGCTTCGCGGATCTGAACCTGATTATGCGCATTAAAGAATGCACCCAGACTTGCTGCAATCATCGTAAGAAGAATCGCCACAATAAGGGTATACAAAGCGCGCCGCGGTTGATCAACGAGCATTTTCCAGACGAGGCGAACGCGTTGCTTTCCCATGGTCACCTCTCTACGACAAGCCGATGGTCCCGAATGCGCACCACGTGATCGGTGTGCCGGGCGAAAGCCTCGTCGTGAGTACCCGCTATGACCGTTAAGCCTTCCGAGTGCGCAAGATCGGAGAGTAACGTAGCTATACTCGCAGTGTTATCAGCATCGAGTGCGCCGGTGGGTTCATCGGCAAGAAGAAGTAGCGGCTGCCCACTAACAGCACGCGCGATGGCGACCCGTTGTTGTTCGCCCCCGGAAAGCGTGCTACCCGGCGGTTTTGGGAGGTTTCCAATCCAATCCGGGCAAGAAGTTCTTGTGCGTGTGTGCGATCTGCAGGAGTAGCTTTCCCGGCAGCTATTTCTCTTGCCAATAAGATATTCTCGGTCGGGCTTAGGAATGGCACCAGCAGATAATCTTGGAAAATTTGTCCAATCAATCGTGAGCGCAGTTCAGGAATATCAATGTTTTCCAGGTTTCGTTCCCCGATGCTTATCGTTCCTGCTCCAGGAACCAGCCGCTTAGAGAGTAAGCGAAATAATGTTGTTTTCCCAGAGCCGGACGGCCCCATAAGGCTATAAAATAAGCCTTTCTCAAAAACCACGGATGCGTTCTGGAAAATAACCCGGGTCTCGTTCCGAGAAGCGTAGGAAAAACTCAAATCCTCAATGCGAATTCCCATATTCCCTCACCGATTGGTAGGAAGAATATCCCGGTGGGCAACAACGCGTTCACCCACCGGGATCATCTACTAAATATTATCGACCTGCGTAATCAATACGGGCGTCGCGGGGCCACCCTTGCATCGTGGCCGACCATCCGATAGTCCGGTAAACGGTGTTAGTAGCGGTAAACCATTTCGAATGGAAATCCGGATGGAGAGCAATATCGAGGGTTACACGAGCTTTGGTGTCGCTATTGAGTGAATAGCACTGGCCCGCGCCGAGAGTATAGCCCACTCCATTTTCAAGCCATGCCTCGCAGTTTCCACCCAATGCTTGAGCGCCGGTGCTCGGCAGTGATAGCACTCCAGCGGCAGCAATCACGCCGGCAATGAGTGCACGCTTAGTTTTACTTCTTCTAATAGGTCGATATTCCGTGGAATTTTTCCATGATATCTCCTTCAAGTACACCGTTGAACTTGCCATACCATAACGCCACCATAAATATGGGACGTTAGTCATACACTAACAAGTGAAAACTCGCGGCCGCAAGATGGAAATCAGATAGAAATGAACCTACTGATTAACGCGAGTCGGGCACCGACACCTGTGCATCGCCTCTTTTCGTTGCAGCGGCCGTAGCAGAAAGAATAAGCACGACGCCGCCGCTAGACCGCTACGCCTTAGCCGAGCAGATAGGATCAACCAGAGTGGTAACCTCCCCGGGCCGGCGGCGCGAACATGCGGGTACGGAAATCGGGCGCCAGGGTTAATAGACAAATGGTGGGTCTTATATCCGGGGTTTGCCCCGCCATAGCAACGAAAAGTCGGCCTTATTGAG
>NZ_JBOZBG010000032.1:0-2426 GCF_051264595.1 Actinotignum urematis
TAGTGCCAGTAGGAAGATCCGGATTCTTCTTCTCAACAGCCTTCTTGACCTGCTCGCGTTCGGGATCGGTCAGCTTAGTGACATCGACAACTCCGGTGAGCTCGGGGTCGTTGATCTTGATCTTCTCGTTGTCCTTGAGCTGGCGAACCGTCTTGTCCGGAGTGATCGTGGTCGTCGACTTGTCCGGGAAGGTCACGGTGACCGTGCCGTTTTCGGAGACGGTGATCGTGGTTCCTTCGGGGAGGTTCGGGTTCTCCTTTTCAACAGCCTTCTTGACCTGCTCGCGTTCGGGATCGGTCAGTTTATTGACATCAACAACTCCAGTGAGCTCAGGATCCTTGAGGGTGATCTTCTCATTGTCCTTGAGCTTACGAACCGTCTTGTCCGGAGTGAAGGTAGTTGAGGAACCGTCCTTGTAGGTCACGGTCGCAGTTCCATTGTCGGAGACAGTGATCTCAGCATCCGTAGGCAGATCCGGGTTCTTGGCCTTGATGGCATCGCTAACCTTGGTCTTTTCCTCGGGCGTGAGTTTATTGAGGTCAACGACTCCGGTGATATCGGGATCCTTCAAGGTAATCTTCTCTGCCATCTTCGGCTTGGTGACAGCGATCTTGAAGGGAACCTTCACCGGATCGGGCTGGCCGGGAATCGTCACGAGCACAGTGCCCGTCACATCGCCCGTCTCCTTATCCTCGGGGATCTGGTAGGTAATCTTGCCGTCGTTGCCAACGGTGAGTCCAGCAGGAGCTTCGCCGTCGACCTTAAACGTGGAACCGTCCGGGAAAGTGAAGCCTTCCGGCGTGGAGATCGGAACCTCAACCGTGGAACCGGACTTGCCACTGGAATCCGGATACGACGGCGTGACGAGCGGCGCCTTGAAGGTCTTCGTGCCGAGGTCCTTGCCGTTGCGGTTGAAGACAATCGTGACATTGCCTTCCTTGTCCACGGTGACTTTGTCCGTGTCCTTGAGCTGGTTGAGTTCCTTGACCTTAGCGTTGATGGCATCCTGTTCGCCGGGCGTCAGGTTATTCGGGTCGGATACTGCTGTCTCGGAAATCTTGGACGTGTAGTAAATGATGGTAGCGGTCAGCTCCGGGGAGACCGCACCAAGGTCGGTTGTGAGCGTGCCGGGGAATTCCTGGGTGCCGGGTTCGTGACTGATCCCGGGAACCTCAATATTCTTGGTGATTTTGCCCTTGACCTCGTTGTGAACATCCTGCTTAGAAAGTCCCGCGTCGTCGCCGTACTTAAGAATTCCGAGCTTGCCGTAATCCACATCGATAAGCCCCTTCACATCCTCAGGGGTGAAAGGCGCATCGGTATCCAGGCTGCGGATGAGAGTGTCCTGCTTCGTAGGGAGAACGCGGACCTTGAACAGGTTCGAGAAGGACTGGGTGTAGCGCATATCGTGGGCTTTGTCCGTGCGGATTCCGATAAAACGCTTACCGCCAATCGAGTTGGAGATACCAGCGTCATACTGACCGGAGATAACGGCGGTATTGCCGGCGAGCTTGAGGTCGAACCCGGAAAGCTGTTTCGCGGCTGACCACGCCTCGCCCTGGCCCGGGGCGTTAGTTCCCCAGAGCTTACCCTTGCTGTAGTCATCGGCTTTCAGCGTAACTGTTACCGGAGGAACGGGAGTGGACTTCAGTTTGTTCTGGTTTGTATTCGTGGACGGATCCAAGAAGACCAGAATATTGGGAACCTTCCCGATAGCGCTCACGGATTCGCTGCTGGGAACGACGACGCTAAACCCGTCTTCACCGGCTTTGTTTGTGATAGTGAGCTTTCCTTGATCATCCACGGTGACTTGATCACGGGTGAGACCGAGAGCAGGGTTGTTCTTGAGGAAAGCGTCAACGATCTTTGCCTGCTGATCCGCGGACAGGGTGTAGCTATTCGGGTCAGCAACAGTTACTTTGCCCGCGTTATGGGTGCTTTGATTTTGAGGGGCGCCCTTTTGGGGATCCGGGTTTTCCTCCCGGAACGCGAAAGGTGGAGCGTAGTAGAAAACCTTGACGTTGTAAGTGTCGAAGGTGTCCGGAGTCCCCTTCTTGGCCACGATAACCGGTACGTCCTTAACGCGATCTTTACGCTTCGGGCCGTACGAATTGGCGTTGGCCTCACTGAGGTTCTTTACCGTGAACTCATACTCATCGGGATTCAGGTTGTTCTTGGTGAGCTGAGCCTTGACGGAGTCAATCACCTCAGCCTCGGTCAGTCCATTGACTAAGAAGAAGTTCTTTGCGATGGCGCCGCCGAACTTTGCGGAGTTGGCTTGTTCGGCGCTGGAAGCTCCCGTGGGGGAAGCTGGATCGGCGAGCGCGGGTGTGCCGCCGAAGAATATAACCTGACTTGGCTCATTTTGGCGTGATGTGATTCATATTGACGTTGTGGCCTGGGGTTTTGTCTCGTTGGTGGGTGAA
>NZ_JBOZBG010000033.1:0-1638 GCF_051264595.1 Actinotignum urematis
GCACTAGGTATCGAGCATGAGTGGAAAGCTCAGGCAGGGCAAGGCTTGCGTATTTGGTCCGATAACCCCGATAAAACTAAGTACGTCAATTCATTTGTCGAATCCGACGGCGTATTTGTTAGTAACGGGATGACGCAGCGGTATGTGGGTACGTGGAATGCATGGCCACAGTCCGCTGCGGAGAACTTCAATATTTCATATCAGGAGCGCCCGCAAATTAGCGAGATGTTCCCGGATGAGAGCACCTGGAAGGAAACCACCAACCAAGAAAACGGTGGCTGGGTTTCGGGTCGTGTTTTCTATGACCAGAGGAATGTGTTTGGTGCACCCAAGGCGGTGCGCATGTTCCAAGACAGCTTTGGTGATGTTGCAGTACCTGGCGTTAAAGTAGTCGGCGCATACGTTCAAGACGGAGTGGCGAAACTCTTCGACGAATGGAAGAAGAACCACAACGGCTATACTCGCGAGCAGTTTAAAGCTGCGCAGCGGGAAATTATGGCGAAGTATGAGCAGGATACCGGGAAGAGCGCTATCGCCGAGACTTCCTACGCGGTCACGGATGCCAAGGGTAATTATCACATTCAGTTCCAGGGCCTGTGGGGTGACTCTTACAGCTACAAGGGAATTGTGAATGCTGGGCAACACGGTGATCCGGTTCCCGAAGGTGCGAGCGCTTCGTGGCTCAAGGGTAACCTCAAATCGCGACACGTTAACGTCGAATATATGTACGTTGCTCCCGTTCTTCCTGATGGAGTAGGGGGCGCCCTTGATAACTTCCCGGATAACTTGTATCAGTACGGCGCCCAGGTTGTTGACTATGCGACCGACGGCGCTATGAGCAATATTAGGGATCAGGATTTTGCTCTTCGTATGGAGGATCGCGATTTCCAGGTTTTGGAATACAACCAGACCACTAAACCTGCGGCTCCTGGCGTGACGGTCGAAACGAAGGCTACTGGCTTTGTTCCCTCGAGTGGTCACGAAATTGTGTGGACGGATTCTGAAGGTAACGAGGTGCATAAGTGCATCTCCACATCTTCAAACCTTGGAGTTGTGAACTCGTGTCCTTTGACGGTTCCGGCTGATCTCGATCATGACGAAATCTACACGGCAACAATCTATCCCGAGGGCTCGCGCGATACTGCGCTAGCCAAGGACGCATTTGCCGCCAAGCCCACTCCGGAGTACAAGCACACCCAGGTTGACCTCGAAACGACTGAGACTGTTGCTTCGCCGCTTCACAAGGAGAACGGCACCAAGCCGCGAGATGCCAAGTATGCTCCGCTTGACGACAACACGAAGATTCCGGCGGAACTGCTTGCTGATGTTGACCAGGCCAAGGTGAAGGTTGGCCAGCAGCCCTGGGCGACAGTTAATGAGGACGGGACAATTTCCCTTGCTCCGACCGCTGGAAATGCTGAAGTTGGCGAATACCTCATCCCGGTCAAGATGACTACCCCGACGGGTGAAAAGATTCTTCTTGCTCCGATTACGGTGCGTGATCCGAATTCCGATGGTGATAACGACGGTACTCCGGATCTAAAGGATAACTGCCCCACCATTGCTGGGCCGGCTTCTAATAATGGTTGCCCTGCGTGGGGTGATGGTGATGGTAAGCCTGGCGCGGATGTGACGCTG
>NZ_JBOZBG010000034.1:0-1602 GCF_051264595.1 Actinotignum urematis
TTTTTGTGGGAAGTAGGGTGATCCTGTACTGCCGAGAAAAGCATCGACGTGAGTGGTAAGACCGCCCGTACCCGAAACCGACACTGGTAGTTGGGTAGAGCATACTAAGGCGTGCGAGTGAATCGTGGTTAAGGAACTCGGCAAAATGCCCCCGTAACTTTGGGAGAAGGGGGGCCCACTCTTTACACGCCCCGTGTCTGGGTGTTGTGGGGGGTTGGGTCGCAGAGTCTAGGGAGAAGCGACTGTTTATCAAAAACACAGGTCCGTGCGAAGCTGTAAGGCGATGTATACGGACTGACGCCTGCCCGGTGCTGGAAGGTTAAGCGGACTGGTTAGCCCCTTTTTTTGGGGGCGAGGCTGGGAAGTTAAGCCCCAGTAAACGGCGGTGGTAACTATAACCATCCTAAGGTAGCGAAATTCCTTGTCGGGTAAGTTCCGACCTGCACGAATGGCGTAACGACTTCTCTACTGTCTCGACCACGAGCTCGGTGAAATTGCATTACGAGTAAAGATGCTCGTTTCGCGCAGCAGGACGGAAAGACCCCGGGACCTTTACTATAGCTTGGTATTGGTGTTCGGTACGGTTTGTGTAGGATAGGTGGGAGACTGTGATGCATGGACGCTAGTTTGTGTGGAGTCGTTGTTGAAATACCACTCTGGTCGTATTGCATGTCTAACTTTGGTCCGTGATCCGGGCTAAGGACAGTGCCTGGTGGGTAGTTTAACTGGGGCGGTTGCCTCCTAAAGGGTAACGGAGGCGCTCAAAGGTTTCCTCAGCCTGGTTGGTCATCAGGTGGTGAGTGTAAGTGTAGAAGGAAGCTTGACTGTGAGACAGACATGTCGAGCAGGTACGAAAGTAGGAACTAGTGATCCGGCGGTGGCTTGTGGAAGCGCCGTCGCTCAACGGATAAAAGGTACCCCGGGGATAACAGGCTGATCCTGCCCAAGAGTTCATATCGACGGCATGGTTTGGCACCTCGATGTCGGCTCGTCGCATCCTGGGGCTGGAGTAGGTCCCAAGGGTTGGGCTGTTCGCCCATTAAAGCGGTACGCGAGCTGGGTTCAGAACGTCGTGAGACAGTTCGGTCCCTATCCGCTGCGCGCGTTTGAGAATTGAGAAGGGCTGTTCCTAGTACGAGAGGACCGGGACGGACGAACCTCTAGTGTGCCAGTTGTTCCGCCAGGGGCATTGCTGGTTGGCCACGTTCGGGAGGGATAACCGCTGAAAGCATCTAAGCGGGAAGCCTGCTTCGAGATTAGTTCTCGTTCCACGTTTGTGTGGGTGAGGTCCCCGGTTGATGATCGGGTTGATAGGCCAGGGATGTAAGGCTTGTGAGGGTTTTAGTTGACTGGTACTAATGGACCGATAGCCAAAACAACTTTTGACGGGTTGCTTTTGTTTGTTTTTGCGTGAGATTATGTGTGTTTGCGTTCACTGTGCGATGACTGGCCACCATGGTGGTTGGTGTTTGTTTGGTTGTGGCGGTGGTTATAGCGGCAAGGGTATACGCCCGGTCTCCTTTTCGAACCCGGTAGCTAAGGTTGTTTGCGCTGATGGTACTGCACTCGGTGGGGTGTGGGAGAGTAGGTCACTGCCGCCAT
>NZ_JBOZBG010000035.1:0-1439 GCF_051264595.1 Actinotignum urematis
GAGTGTGTCAAGTTGTTTGTGTGTGAGCATTGTTTATAAATACTTATTAAACCGGTCAGGGTAGGCCACGGACATCTGGTTAATAGCAGTTTTCCAGCCCTGGACCCGAGCACCCTCAACATAATGGCCTACATCCACACTCCCTTTCCTCGATTCCTTCGCAAGCTTGGCAGCCCGCCGATCCTCAATATGACAAATCATCAACCACAACGCCTTGATCGCCGCCTCGTCGTTCGGGAACTGACGCCGGTTACGCGTAGCCTTACGCAACTGGCTGTTAAACGACTCGATAGCATTCGTCGTGTAAATAACCTTGCGCGCTGCCGGCGGGAAGCCCAAGAAAGGCGTGAAACGCTCCCACGCGTCCCTCCAGACCTTCACTGATTGGGGATACTTCAACCCAAGGTCACTTACCGCGAACTCTTCTAAAGCACACCTAGCGGCTTCCTCGCTTGGTGCCGTATACACGGCACGCAACGCCGCCGATACGGCCTTACGGTCCTGGTAGTTCACCCACCGATTCGCTGCCCGAATCAAATGCACGATACAGGTCTGTACCATCGAGTCCGGCCAGGTAGCCTCCACCGCTTGAGGTAAGCCTTTCAGACCGTCACAACACACGATAAACACGTCTTTCACGCCCCGGTTAGCCAGTTGGGCACACACACTCGCCCAGAAAGAAGCGCCTTCCTCACGGGCGATCCACAAGCCCAAAACGTGTTTGACGCCGTCCATGTTCACGCCGATAGCCATATAGGCACTCTTGCCTACCACGCGTCCTCCATCGCGTACTTTGATCCGGATCGCGTCAAGGAAAATCACGGGATAAAACTCGTCTAACTGGCGGTTTTGCCAGGTGAGTACTTCGTCAAGGACCGCGTCAGTGATTGCGCTGATCGTCTCCGGGGATACCTCTAGGCGCAGGGAGGTGGCTAGGTGGTGGTGGATATCGCGTACGCTCATCCCGCCGGCATACAAGCTCACGATCATGTCATCCACGTCTGTCAGGCGCCGCGCGCCTTTAGGGACCATGGTCGGGCGGAACGTGCCGGCCCTGTCACGGGGAATATCCACGGTGATCATCCCGTAGTTCGTGGCCACGGTTTTCGGGTAGCTACCGTTACGGTAGTTCCCCATGCTCTCGGCGCCGGCTTCGGCTTTGGCTTTACGGTCTGAGTGTGCGTAGCCTAAATGGGCATCCATCTCGGCTTGAAGGCCACGCGTGATCGAGGCTTGGAGCATGCCGCGTACCAGGTCGTTAGCGTTAGTAGTAGACGTGGCTAGCTCGCCGATCAGCTCGGCCATTTGCGGGTTAGCCAGGAGTTTCTTCTCGATGGCATCGATACGCTGCTTGTCTTCAGGGTCTTGTTTCACGGTAGTCATTCTGGTTTATCTCCTAGGTGGTTTTCACCCTCACACACAAACCATTAGACACTCTC
>NZ_JBOZBG010000036.1:0-1320 GCF_051264595.1 Actinotignum urematis
GTGGGTCTTATATCCGGGGTTTGCCCCGCCATAGCAACGAAAAGTCGGCCTTATTGAGGTCGAGCACCTCAATAAGCTTGCTTCCTTGACACTCGCGGTGGAATGTGCAGGGAGTGAAGACACTCAATCCCCGCGCCCGACGCTGTCCTATCTGCTCAAGCCCCTCAAAGAAGAAAGGCTTCACAAAACAAGGCCGTCAGCGTTGGTATTGCAAGGAATGTAAATACAGTTTCACCGCGACCGATAACCGGCAAAAACACGCCCAAGAATTCGCTGAATTCCTCACCTACATCACCACAACCACACCCCGACGCCTCAGCGCGCGCGACACGCGCGCCTGGGACCGCAAGCACGCCTGGTGCTGGCAAACCCGCCCCATCTGGACACCTACCGGACAGGTCTACGACCAGGTCTTCATCGACGGGACCTACATCGCCTACAACTGGTGCGTATTAATCGCTTACACGCGAGAAGGCGTGATCGCCTACCAACTATGCGACCGTGAATCCAAAGCCGCCTACCTCGCCCTCCTACGCCGCCTGCCCGCCCCTATCGTTGCTACCACCGACGGGGCAGCAGGCGCGCTGGCAGCGATAAAGCAGGAATGGCCCACCACACGCATCCAACGCTGCCTGGTACACGTGCAACGTAATATCCGCCAAGTCACCACCACCCGCCCGCAAACCGAGGCTCATAAGGCCTTATACAAGCTCGCTCTCGACCTAACCAAAGTGGATACCCGCGAGGGCGCTATCGCCTGGCAAAACTCGCTACACGCCTTCCACGAGCTTTACGACACATGGCTGGCAGAGAAGACCTATCGGGAGGAAACCCGCCAGGAGAATATTCCTTCTTTCGCGCGGAAAAACAAGAAATGGTGGTACACCCACACCCCGACTCGTAAGATCGTGGGCTCTCTTGACCGTTACGTCAAACAAGGCGTGCTCTTCACGTTCCTTGATCCGACCCTGGACGTGTCGAGCGTGCTTGAGTCGACGACGAACCGGCTTGAGGGCGGGGTGAACGCGCCGTTGAAAGAATTCCTGCACATCCACCGTGGCTGGTCCCAGCCCCACCTGCTGACCGCGCTTGATTATTGGCTTTATTCCAGGTCGATCAACACCCAGCCGATGTCTGATTTCGCGTCAAACAAGACCCAAGTGAGGAAGAAACCCGTTAGCACGCCCAGCGATAAGCCCGCCGAGATCGATACCCATATCGACATGGAGCGCCCGTGGGAAGACGGTCTGAACATCCGTAAAGGCCGGATCGGGAGCTAACGACACGCCGTCATTAGACCCACTTTTTGTCTATTAACCC
>NZ_JBOZBG010000037.1:0-1046 GCF_051264595.1 Actinotignum urematis
ACGATATCGCAACCCTCTGTACCGGCCATTGTAGCATGCGTGAAGCCCAAGACATAAGGGGCATGATGATTTGACGTCATCCCCACCTTCCTCCGAGTTAACCCCGGCAGTCTCTCGTGAGTCCCCACCACAACATGCTGGCAACACGAGACAAGGGTTGCGCTCGTTGCGGGACTTAACCCAACATCTCACGACACGAGCTGACGACAACCATGCACCACCTGTACACCACCAACCAAATGCAACCACATCTCTGCGATCCCGCGGTGTATGTCAAGCCTTGGTAAGGTTCTTCGCGTTGCATCGAATTAATCCGCATGCTCCGCCGCTTGTGCGGGCCCCCGTCAATTCCTTTGAGTTTTAGCCTTGCGGCCGTACTCCCCAGGCGGGGAACTTAATGCGTTAGCTACGGCGCAGAAAACCTGGAAAGGCCCCCCACACCTAGTTCCCAACGTTTACAGCATGGACTACCAGGGTATCTAATCCTGTTCGCTACCCATGCTTTCGCTCCTCAGCGTCAGTAATGGCCCAGTGACCTGCCTTCGCCATCGGTGTTCCTCCAGATATCTGCGCATTCCACCGCTACACCTGGAATTCCAGTCACCCCTACCACACTCAAGCCTGCCCGTACCCACTGCACGCGCGAAGTTAAGCCCCGCGTTTTCACAGCAGGCGCAACAAGCCGCCTACAAGCCCTTTACGCCCAATAATTCCGGACAACGCTCGCGCCCTACGTATTACCGCGGCTGCTGGCACGTAGTTAGCCGGCGCTTCTTCTCCACCTACCCTCAACCCACCAAAAAATGAGCCTTGTTCGATAGCGAAAGAGGTTTACAACCCGAAAGCCTTCATCCCCCACGCGGCGTCGCTGCATCAGGCTTTCGCCCATTGTGCAATATCCCCCACTGCTGCCTCCCGTAGGAGTCTGGGCCGTATCTCAGTCCCAATGTGGCCGGTCACCCTCTCAGGCCGGCTACCCGTCACCGCCTTGGTAGGCCATCACCCCACCAACAAGCTGATAGGCCGCGAGCCCATCCCCCTTCACA
>NZ_JBOZBG010000038.1:0-920 GCF_051264595.1 Actinotignum urematis
GATTCGTACGGATCTGATCCGGATCCAAGCCAACGACACGCCGTCATTAGACCCACTTTTTGTCTATTAACCCGTAAAAACAATCCCCGACGTACGCTAGTCACATGACTGTTTTCCGTACGATAATGCGGAAAACCCCGTAGCTTGAACACTACGGGGCCTGCTGTACACCGCCTGGGACTCGAACCCAGAACCCACTGATTAAGAGTCAGTTGCTCTGCCAATTGAGCTAGCGGTGCTCGTTATTCTTTTATGTTTGCCGCCCGCGGCAACGAATAGATACTTTACTCAGGCCCACCACCCAGCGCAAGTTAAGAAGCCTACCTAAAGCTGTTTCCTCCCTCACATCACCTCCCCACCACCAGATAAGCGCAAGATAGCGCGCTTTTCGCCGCCCTACAAACGGTATCCCACGCGATTGCGGCAACCCTTAACCCCGGTGATTAAGGGTCTACGGGCACTCGCCCAGCGCAACATCGCACCCTCCCCGTTTCCACGCCCCTGCACCCCGCTTGCGCGGGGAACAGCGATGCACAGGCCCGAGCACTTTTGCTGGGCTGGAATTACCCCCGCTTGCGCGGGGAACAGCTTGCCCATCGAAGCGCAGGTAGGCAGGTAGCAGAATTACCCCCGCTTGCGCGGGGAACAGACACTGAAATCGCTTTGCTCTTTCGGGTCCACAGAATTACCCCCACTTACTTGGGGAACAGCTGGCTGACCTGGCTGTTTATCGGCGGCGGACTCGGAAAACGCAATGGAACAGAGTTCAAGATTTGCGGCTCGCCGCGAGATATGCCGGTGCGCCGGGCGCAACAACCACGTTAGTTCCCACCTCTCAAATTTGGGGGTGCGGACGGTTTCCTAGAGATTTTTAAGGAGATCGTTCAATGAATAAGAAACCGGGAGTTGCGAACGGGATC
>NZ_JBOZBG010000039.1:0-842 GCF_051264595.1 Actinotignum urematis
TAGTACCTGCTGGAAAAGATATTTTGTGAGTAGTGGCGAGCGAAAGCGAAGGAGCCTAAACCTTGTGTGTGTGATACTTGTCGGGGGTTGCATGCGGGGTGTTGTGGGGTGTTGTTTTCTCGTTTCCGACAGGACGGGGCGTAGTGATAAATCAGGAGTATAGGTGAAGGGTTTGGGAAGGCCTGCCGTAGACCGTGATAGCCGGGTAGCTGAAATGTTTCTGACTGCGTGATGACATGCCCGAGTAGCACGGGGCTCGTGGAATCTCGTGTGAATCTGCCAAGACCACTTGGTAAGGCTAAATACCCGTCGTGACCGATAGTGAATTTAGTACCGTGAGGGAATGGTGAAAAGTACCCCGGGAGGGGAGTGAAATAGTGCCTGAAACCAGGCGCCTACAAACTGTCAGAGCCACTTTTGATGGTGGTGATGGCGTGCCTATTGAAGAATGAGCCTGCGAGTTAGGATGTGTGGCGAGGTTAACCCGTGTGGGGTAGTCGTAGCGAAAGCGAGTCTGAAGAGGGCGTTTAGTTGCATGTTCTAGACCCGAAGCGGGGTGATCTACCCATGGCCAGGGTGAGGCACGTGTAAGAGCGTGTGGAGGCCCGAACCCACCAGGGTTGAAAACCTGGGGGATGAGTTGTGGGTAGGGGTGAAAGGCCAATCAAACTCCGTGATAGCTGGTTCTCCCCGAAATGCATTTAGGTGCAGCGTTGCGTGGTTCTTTGTGGGGGTAGAGCTACTGGTTGGCTGATGGGCCTTATCTGGTTACTGACGTCAGCCAAACTCCGAATACCATGAAGTTGAGCGTGGCAGTGAGACTGTGGGGGATAAGCTTCATA
>NZ_JBOZBG010000040.1:0-825 GCF_051264595.1 Actinotignum urematis
ATCCCGAGGGCTCGCGCGATACTGCGCTAGCCAAGGACGCATTTGCCGCCAAGCCCACTCCGGAGTACAAGCACACCTCGGTTGACCTCGACACGACCGAGACTGTTGCTTCGCCGCTTCACAAGGAAAACGGAACCAAGCCGCGAGATGCCAAGTATGCTCCGCTTGATGACAACACGAAGATTCCGGCGGAACTGCTTGCTGATGTCGACCAGGCCAAGGTGAAGGTTGGCCAGCAGCCCTGGGCGACGGTTAATGAGGATGGGACAATTTCCCTTGCTCCGAAGAAGGGCGAAGCCGAGCCTGGTGAGTACCTCATCCCGGTCAAGATGACCACACCAACAGGGGAGAAGATTCTCCTTGCTCCGATCACTGTGCGTGATCCGAACGCCGATGGTGATAACGACGGCACTCCGGACCTGAAGGATCAGTGTCCTGCTGTTGCTGGGCCGGCTTCTAATAATGGTTGCCCGGCTTGGGGTGATGGTGATGGTAAGCCTGGCGCGGATGTGACGCTGGCGAAGGATCCTGCTAATGGTCCGATTCCGGATACTGCGTCGTGTGAAGCTTCCAATGGTGCTACTTGTTCCTTTGATGGGGACGGGAACGTTGTTGTGAAGGTTCCTGGGGATGCTAAGGATAAGGACGAGATTACTGTCACGATCAAGGATGGTGACAAGGTCTTCGATACGTCGAAGGTGACTGTTAATGATCCTGATAGTGATGGGGATACTGTCCCGGATTCGCTGGATCAGTGTCCTGCTGTTGCTGGGCCGGCTTCTAATAATGGTTGCCCGGCTTGGGGTGATGGTGATGGTAAGCCTG
>NZ_JBOZBG010000041.1:0-809 GCF_051264595.1 Actinotignum urematis
ACGTCAAATCATCATGCCCCTTATGTCTTGGGCTTCACGCATGCTACAATGGCCGGTACAGAGGGTTGCGATATCGTGAGGTGGAGCGAATCCCTTAAAGCTGGTCTCAGTTCGGATCGGGGTCTGCAACTCGACCTCGTGAAGTCGGAGTCGCTAGTAATCGCGGATCAGCATTGCCGCGGTGAATACGTTCCCGGGCCTTGTACACACCGCCCGTCACGTCACGAAAGTTGGTAACACCCGTAGCTCGTGGCCTAACCATTTTGTGGGGGGAGCGGTCGAAGGTGGGGCTGGCGATTGGGACGAAGTCGTAACAAGGTAGCCGTACCGGAAGGTGCGGCTGGATCACCTCCTTTCTAAGGATTTGTTGCAGGAAACGGGATGGGAATAGACCACTCGGGTTTGTTTCTTTAGTGTTTGTTTCTTGTTTGGGACACGTAAAAAAGACGCTTAGAACGCGGACGGGTTTTCGTGCTTGTTTGTGTTCTTTGTGGTGTTGGTTGGACGGGCTGTTAGGCATTCGGACACTGTCCGATATACCACCCGCGAGCAGTTGACAGGCTTTGATGGTTTGTTTTCTGGTTGTGGTGTTGGTGTGGTGGTTGGTTGTCGCATAGTGAGCGTGAGCATCTTTATAACAAACATGTGTGAAGCGTTTTGTTTTGTGTGTGTTTGTTGTGTGATTTTGCGTAATGTAAACATTTTTTGTTTTGAGTTTCTTGTTTATTGTTTTTTTGGTGTTGTAGGGCGTTTGGTGGATGCCTTGGTGCGTATGGGCCGAAGAAGGACGTTGTAGCCTGCGATATGCC
>NZ_JBOZBG010000042.1:0-732 GCF_051264595.1 Actinotignum urematis
CCCCCGGATTTACCTAGAGGACGGGCCACACCCTTAAACGCGCCAAGCCATTAGGCACGCGAAGCTACCTCCCTGCGTCACACCTGTTAACACGCTTGCCTCCCACACTTAGGACCCCACGCCACCCACACCAACCACAAACACAACAAAAGCCATGCTTGCTTATATGGCGTAGACAGGATGGTTAGCATCAACGCAGAAGACACTGGACGCAATAAAACCGGTACCAGAATAAGAACTGGTCACCCATCGACTACGCCTGTCGGCCTCGCCTTAGGACCCGACTAACCCAGAGAGGACGAACCTACCCCTGGAACCCTTAGTCATACGGCGGGAAGGATTCTCACCTCCCAAACGTTACTCATGCCTGCATTCTCACTCCCACACAATCCACCACCAGTTCACACTGCGGCTTCACCTCATGCGGGACGCTCCCCTACCCAGTAAAAACAATTACTGCCGCGGTTTCGGCGGTGTACTTCAGCCCCGCTACATTGTCGGCGCTCAATCACTTGACCAGTGAGCTATTACGCACTCTTTCAAGGATGGCTGCTTCTAAGCCAACCTCCTGGTTGTCACAGCAACTAAACATCCTTTCCCACTTAGCACACACTTAGGGGCCTTAACCGGCGATCTGGGCTGTTTCCCTCTCGACTATGAAGCTTATCCCCCACAGTCTCACTGCCACGCTCAACTTCATGGTATTCGGAGTTTGGCTGACGTCAGTAACCA
>NZ_JBOZBG010000043.1:0-698 GCF_051264595.1 Actinotignum urematis
ACTGTCACGATCAAGGATGGTGACAAGGTCTTCGATACGTCGAAGGTGACTGTTAATGATCCTGATAGTGATGGGGACGGCCTGACCGATTCTGAGGAAGAAAAGATCGGAACCGATCCCAACAATCCGGATACTGATGGTGATGGCATCAATGACGGTGATGAGGTCAATGGCACCAAGAACCCGTTCCAGGATGACAAGTCTGATCCGAATGGGAAGCCTGGTAACACTGACCCGCTCAACCCTGACTCGGATGGCGATGGTGTGAATGACGGTGACGAAGTCACTGGTAAGCACAACAATGGCAATCCGACTAATCCGAATAAGGCCGACTCTGATGGTGACGGCGTGACGGATGGGGATGAGAAGAAGGACGGCACCGATCCGAATAACCCGGACACTGACGGTGATGGCATCAATGATGGTGACGAGAAGAAGATCGGGACTGATCCGAAGAACCCCGATACCGACGGCGATGGCATCAATGACGGTGATGAGGTGAACGGCACCAAGAACCCGTTCCAGGATGACAAGTCTGATCCGAATGGGAAGCCTGGTAACACTGACCCGCTCAACCCTGACTCGGATGGCGATGGTGTGAATGACGGTGACGAAGTGACCGGTAAGCACAACAATGGCAATCCGACTAATCCGAATAAGGCCGACTCTGATGGTGACGGCGTGACGGATGGGGATGA
>NZ_JBOZBG010000044.1:0-508 GCF_051264595.1 Actinotignum urematis
GTTTTATCGGGGTTATCGGACCAAATACGCAAGCCTTGCCCTGCCTGAGCTTTCCACTCATGCTCGATACCTAGTGCGTCCGTCCAATTAGGGAGCTTGATCGAGTACTTGCCATCGGCTTTAGTTTCGGTCCAATAGACCGGCGAGACAGCACCCTTCAGCTTTTTGTTTTTAAAATCAACCCACTGGGCATACACTTTGACGCCAGCCAGGCCCTCATCATTACTGTCAAAACTAGCGATACTGCCGCCTCGGTCGTGGAAAACTCGGCCATATACCGAGCCTTTAATTTCACCGAGATTACCGTCTGACCGCTGTAGCTCATAGGCTTGTGCAGAAGGAGCGCTAAACGTCGGGGTGAGACTCAAACACAAAGCTGCAGCAGTAAGGCCCGCCCACAGCTTCTTACGAAGAGATACCCCCCCCCCGCTCGATTGCCAGCCGGAGCGAAAATGCCGGGTGCCGAATTAAGCGACCCCGTGTAGTGAGACATCTTTTCTCCATTGGT